>JANPNA010000338.1:0-16601 GCA_031427235.1 Pirellula sp. | reverse complement strand
GGGATGCTCACACTGCAACGCCTTGGAAGAAGGCTTTCGGAATCGGAAGCCGCTCTCGCACGCGGAGCTAAAAGTGGGCTAAGCGTAGCGAGCGGTCCGAGACGGGGTTCGAGGAGCGGAGCCGTACAGGTGTACGGTGACAACGAAGTTGCGGCGAGGCTCACAATTGCGCGAAGCGCTTGTTATGCCGTAGGCAACACCGCAGAGCCCCAGATCGGTCCGCGCAGTAGCTTAGGACTTTTTAGCGGGTTCGTCGGGCTTCTTGTCATTGCCTTCGATGTACGGGCTCCACGGCTTGGCCTTGACCGGACCCGGCGTCTTCCACACCACGTTGAACTGGCCATCAGCCTTGATTTCGCCGATGAACACGCTCTTATGCAAGTGGTGGTTCTTCTCGTCCATCTTGCTCACGATACCGCTGGGTGCCTTGAAGGTCTGGCCGGCCATGGCGGCGATGACCTTGTCGGTATCGGTGGACTTGGCTTTTTCAACCGCTTGTTTCCACATGTTGATGCCGATGTAGGTGGCTTCCATGGGGTCGTTGGTCAAAGGCTTGTCGGAGCCGGGCAGCTTCTTGGCCTTGGCATAGTCAGACCACTTCTTGATGAAAGCGGTGTTGTCGGGGTTCTTGATGGACTGGAAATAGTTCCAGGCCGCCAAGTGACCGACCAATGGCTTGGTGTCTACGCCGCGCAGCTCTTCTTCACCCACCGAGAAAGCCAGCGTTCCACCCATCATCACGTAGTGGAAGTGAGCCACCACGAAGTAGGTATCGTGCAAGTGCATGTCCAAGGACAGGGCACCTAAAAAAAGACCCGTCAAACCACCAATGGTGAACAAAAAGATGAACGCCAACGCGTACAACATCGGCGTGTTCAACGACACAGTCCCCTTGTACATCGTGCCCACCCAATTGAAAACCTTGATGGCCGATGGAATTGAAACCGTAAAGGTCAACGCACTGAATACAATCGCGGTTACGTCAGCCATTCCGGCCGTAAACATGTGGTGACCCCAAACTAGGAATCCAAATAAGGCGATGGCAACCGAGCTGTAAGCGATCATTCGGTAGCCGAAAATCCCTTTGTGGCTATGCACACTCATCAGCTCGCTAATGATTCCCATCGCTGGCAAAATCATGATGTAAACGGCAGGGTGCGAGTAGAACCAAAAGAAGTGTTGAAACGCGACCGGATCTCCATTGAGCTTTGCATCGAAAATACCGATTCCCAAGATGCGTTCCGCAGCGAGAAGCAACATGGTGATTCCAAGCACTGGAGTCGCCAGCACTTGAATAATCGAGGTGGAGTAAACCGCCCACAAAAACAACGGCATGCGAAACCAAGTCATCCCTGGCGGACGCATCGTGTTGATCGTCACAATGAAATTCAATCCCGTAAAAATGGAACTGAATCCGAGAACGAACACACCCATCGTCGCCGCCACGATCGGTCCCTGGGACTCAATGCTGTACGGGGTGTAAAAGGTCCACCCCGTATCCAAACCGGTGGCAAAGATCGAGAACAGGAAAAAGCAGGCACCAGTAACCCAAAGATAAAAGCTACCCAAATTCAGACGGGGGAAGGCCACATCCTTACTCCCCAACATGATTGGCAATAGAAAATTGCCAAGTGCCGCAGGAATACTCGGGATGATGAACAAGAAAACCATGACCGCCCCGTGGAGCGTAAAGACTTGGTTGTACTGCTTATTTGTCAACCAAGCCTGGGAAGGATCGAGGTTCGGATTCCAAAGGTGTAAACGAATCATCAAAGCCAGAGCACCACCGAGCGCAAAAGCAGACATGATGCATGCCAAATACATGACACCGATACGCTTGTGGTCGAGCGTCAACGCCCAACTCAAAAAACCAGACGAGTGAGTCAGGTAATTATCTTCGGTGCCGGCCTCCTTACTTGGGGACGGCATCGTTACTGGTTTGGTAACAACACTCATGATCAATATCCTATGCGATAAATTTGGTTTGGATTGCCTCGAACTGCACCCTACTTCTTGGGTGGTGTGGCGCTTTGTAATGACTTGATGTAGGCGGCAATCGCATCGATTTGTTCTTCTTTTAACTGCCCTTTGTAGGAGGGCATGGCGGCCGCCGTCTCGTAACCTTTTCTCGCCTGAAGGATTGGATTCAAAATCGAGTCACTCACGTAGTTTTCGTCGAACAATCGTTCTCCGCCTGCGGCGAGTGGAACGGGTTTGCCCCAAGATCCATTGTAGGATGGACCCGGCCCCTGGGCACCATCCGTTCCCGCGTAATGGCAGCCCTTGCAGGCTTTTCGTTCGTACAACCACTTACCACGCTTGACGATATCTTCTGGTTCCTTGATGGCTTCGGCCAGGAATTTTGCATATCCCTCCTCGTCGTGCACAAAAACTTTGACATTCATGAGGCTATGGTTGTCACCACAATATTCGCTGCAAAAAAGGTCGAAGGTGCCTTCGACTGTCGGTTGAAACCACATGTACGTGTACCGACCAGGAACTACGTCCCGTTTGACTCGAAACGCAGGGATGAAAAAACTGTGAAGAACGTCGTCGGACCGCATAATGACCTTTACGTCGCGGCCAATCGGCAGATGCAACTCCGGATTCTCCGCCCCGTTCTTGTATTTGAAATTCCAGTTCCACTTCTTGGCCGTAACCTTGATATCCTCGGTGTCCGGAGGCAAAGTTTGCATCGTCAAGTAACCAACGGTACCTTCCCAAAAGATCCAGACAACGATGAAGGTCGGAACAACCGACCAAGTGATTTCCAAGGTTGTATTGTGCAAGGCTTCCGTCGACCCACGGTATCCAGGTCGCTCACGAAACTTGACCATGAAATAGATCATGGCGACCACAATAGGCACGAAGAAAATGATGCTGATCCAAAGGATCGCGTCGTACATAAAGTCGATTTGCTTGGCAAACGTAGACGCTTGCTCTGGAAACCAAAACGTCTTGTTAATGTCTGCGAAAAAAGCTGGTATCATGGATTAGTTGACCGGTGAAATTGATTCTTTAATTGTACTCTTGGCTAGGTCGTCTGCGGCGTGGCGATTCGTCTCACCCCTGCGTTTCCAAGACATCCAAAATGGAAGAGAGGCCGCAATCCCGATGGTTACAAACAGGCCTGCCGCTATGGACAAAATCGTGCGTGCGTTTGCTGAATATCGATTCTCGTTTGCGTCGTAGTGGTAACACCAAAGGACAAATGCATCCAAGGAAGAACCAATCTTGCCCTCGCCTGCTTCGACCAACGCCATTTTTAGGGTTTCAGGAGTAAACCCGACTTCGTAAAGGTAGCGAGTGACCCGACCCTTGGGAGAGATCAAGATCGCCGCCGCCGCATGGTTGTAACGATTGTGTTTCGAATCGTAGGTATAGTTGAATCCAACGGCCTGCGTCATTTTCTGAATGTTCCCTTCTGATCCCACCAGAAAAACCCATCCATCTGGTTTGTGCTGGCTGAACAAGGCATCGGTGTATTTCTTTTTTGTTGCTGCCGCTCGTTCACGACTTTCGCGTGGATTGATGCTGAGCGACACCATCTTGAAATCCTTACCGAGTCGTAACGCTCCGATTTCGTTGATTCCCTTCGATAGTCCATTCAATTGCGCCACACACAAGCCGGGGCAATCGCTGTAATTAAGCGAGAAAATGATGGGGACACCATCTTTTAGTAATTCCTGAAAATCCGTCTCCCTTCCGTGGTCATCCATGAACCTCACGTCCACCGGAATGTCTATGTCGAGCTTTTCATCGATCGAAACGCCATCAAGCCGTTCCGGCAACTTTTCATCCGCCGCGAGGGCGTACGAAACCGAAGTGACGCACAGCATCGCCGCTAAAAATCGTTGGAAGGCTTGCAATTGGATAAAATTCATAGTGATCAAAACGTGGACGATTGGCGTCTACGGTGTACTCGCTAAGTCCCTGAGGAGGGTACTGGTGCAGTCGACAGTTCCTTAAGAATGATTTTCTGAGCTTCTTCAACCGGAATTCGAATCGCTTTCCGCATCGCCGGTTCTTCACCCTTCTTCGGAAGTGGAGCTGATTCATCAATCACTTCCACTCTTTTGAAACCGTTTAGTGACGTCAATTGTTCACTCTTTGCGTCGCGAGCGGAATCGGATTTTTTCATTCCCTTGATTGCGTCTTCGCTATTGATCATGTAATAACACAGGGCTTGCGTACCCTGCAAAATAACAACCAAGACGACCACGCTCAACACTGCCGCGTAAGCGATCCCTTTGGTATTCAAATCGTCGTATCGTGCCATGATTTTTGGTTTGTATCGAAACGCTAGGAAATGGATGGTTATTAAAGGATTGGGTTGGCGTAGGACATGGCTTCGGGCAATCTAGGATCTCGCATCGCAACCAACGGCACACCCGATGCTCGCTGAACAAATATGGCTGCGAAAATGCACAACATCCCAATTCCCCCGAGGAAGTGCCCGAACAACGGGAAAAACTCAGCGGAACCAGCATTTGGCATGACCAGAAACGTCATGTCGTACCAATGTGCAAAAAGAACCCAAATGGCTCCTGAAAGCAATAGTGGACGGCTTCTGCGGATGTGGCGACTCATCAGGAACAGAAACGGAATAATGAAGTGAACAGGAATTAGTCCGTAGGAGAACAGTTCCCAATTTCCCTCCAACCGGACGCGGTACCAATTGGTCTCCTCTGGAATATTCGCATACCAAATCAGCACCAACTGCGAAAACGCAATATAGGACCAAAACATTACGAACCCAAAGAGGAATTTGCCCATGTCGTGGAAATGTTCAACGGTGATGAGCTTTTGAACTTTGCCTGCATTCTGCAGCAGCATGCTGATAACGATCATCATCGCGAAAAAACCCATCATGCTGCCGGAAAACAAATAGACACCGAAAATGGTGCTATACCAATCCGCATCGATGCTCATCAACCAATCGAACGCCGCAAAGCTGATCGATAACGCAAAAATCATGATCAGTGGACCAGCCCACTTCTGTCGGATCAAGGACAATTCGGTGTCACCCGATTCATCCTGTTGACGACTTAGCCGGAAAAACCAGCTTCCCGCAAGGATCCAAAACGTGAAATAAGCAATCGTCCGAATGGTAAAAAACTCTTTGGTGAGGAAAAAAGCCGCCTTGGCTGCGACAACGCTGTTTTCCATATCTTTCTCGCTTGCATTCCAACCATACAAGGCGGAACTACCCCAAAAAAGCATAACCAGGACAGGCACAAAGAGGATTGCAAGGTAAGGAATCATCGTCATGAGGATTTCCGCAATCCGTCGGATGGAGGTGCTCCAACCAGCCCGCGTCAGAAACTGCACAAGTATGAAGAACAAGGCTCCCAACGTGAACGAAAAAACGTAGACGAAGTTTGCCAAATACGAGTGCGTAAGGTACCTCAAAGCCGGGGTGTTATCCCCACCCGTGGCGGGAGCGAGGAAACTGCAAGCCATTCCGATAACTAGCAGAATGAGTCCAGCCGAAAATAGGATCGGTGCCTTTGCCCGCCAGGATTCGGGAATTTCGATTGTGGCTTTGTCGTAGTTCAGGTTCATTTCACTTTGTCGCGACTGCGGGATACCGATGGTCTAGTTCAATTATTGGGGGCAATAATCCATGAGACAATTGCTACTTCGTTGATACAGTTTTTGGATTTGCAGGCTTTGGTTCTTCGTCCAGCGTAGAAATAAATTCAGCCGGAACGTCATCTATGTTTGCGTTGCGAGACCTTTGCAAAGCTCGAATATAGAGAACGATGGACCATCGCTCTTTGGGGGACAGTGAAGACGCGTAAGAGGCCATCTTGCCTTGCCCCTTGGTAATCGTATTGAAAATCTGTCCAACCGGTTGACTACGCACCCTATCGATATGCATCGATGTAGGCGGCAACCAATAGCCTTGAGCCAAAGAATCCGCTCGCTTGTGCACCAACCCATCACCATCGCCAGCATACCCGTGGCACGCTGAGCAATACGTCTCGAACTTCAGCTTACCCAATTTCATGCTCTCTTCGGTTGCTTCGATAGGAAGCTTATCAATGAAGGGCAGTTTTGGAGCCTCGGGAGCGACGGTTGGGGCAGGAGTTGTCTGCTTTGCGTCAGGAGCCTTAGTGGCAGCATCGGGTGCTTTGTCATCCGCTGGCGTTTGAGCGGAAACCAACATGACACTGGTGGATTTTTCCAACATCGTCATTTTGGAAGGATCGTAACCCAAATAGAAAGGATCTTGCTCTTCCAGTTGTCCGCGTGCGATCGTTCCCTTGACTTGTGGTCGCATGATACGACTGTCTGCGAAAATGGTCGTCGGCTGTTGCGCCTTCTTCTTTGGCTGAAAATCCATGTCAAAGAACACATGAAATCGTGGAGCGGTACTGTATCCAGCTCGCATGTTCAAAATGATCATGGCTGGTATCAGTCCGGTCACTACAATCAACAACAGGCCAAAGAGGATCGGTCGAGGCAACGCATTTGGGGTTGTGTCTTCAAGCACTTCGTCGAGGGAATCAGGGTGCGTTTCACCTAGCAACTCCTTTACCGACTCTCGGTTGTAGTATTTGTCGGTGGCTTCCACATACAAAAAGAACCGATCGTTGGTAGCTCGATCAAACCGCGGATTCGTGAAGATCGGATTGCTGAACCTCGGAAGTTTATTTAGGGCAATCATGGCAAGAAATGCCGTGAATGCCGAGAACAAAACGGTCAATTCAAACGCAACTGGAATAGACGCTGGGGTTATTCCAAACGGCTTTCCGGAAATGATGTACTTGTAATCGACGCCGTTCATCCAATATTGCATCAAGAGGGCTGTGCCCAAACCGGTAAAGCCCGCGCACAACACGATGAATGGCAGAACCGTTGGCTTGATCCCTAACGCTTCGTCGATTCCATGAACAGGGAATGGCGTAAACGCATCGGTCTTGGTGTAGCCAGAATCTCGCACCTTGCGAGCGGCAACCAAAAGACTGTGCTCATCCTGGTACTCAGCCATCCAGCCAAAGGCCTTAGGCATCTTCATTTCGGCGGATTTACGTGGCTTGTGCTCACTCATGGTTGGTATCGATTAGCGATGCTATTTCTTGGTATTGGTAACGGCCGCCAATCGGCCGCCGATGTGTCGTGTTATCGAAGCGTTTCCTAATGCTCGTTTCCATGCGCACCGTCATGACCGTGGGCTGCATGTTTGGTGATCGACAAAATGCCTTTGACTTCTGACATGGCAATCGTTGGCAGAAACCTGCAGAACAACAAAAACAACGAAATGAAGATGCCAAAGCTTCCAAAGAACATTAAGCCGTCAAACATGGTCGGCCTAAAGTATCCCCAAGAACTTGGCAAAAAGTCTCGGCTAAGCGAAGTGATCGTGATCACGAATCGCTCGAACCACATGCCTATATTGACAAAGATGGAGATGACGAACATTGCATAAGGCGAAGTTCGCAGCCTCTTAAACCAAAACAATTGCGGCGAAATAACGTTGCAGGTCACCATCGTCCAATACGCCCACCAATAGGGTCCAAAGGCTCGATTGAAAAACGTGAAGTACTCGTATGGGTTCTGACTGTACCAAGCCATAAAAAACTCGGTGGCATACGCCAAACCCACCAAAGAACCTGTCGCCAATATGATCTTGTTCATATTGTCCAAATGGCGAAGCGTTATCAAATTCTCAAGCTTGTAGAGGGTGCGAAACGGTACCAGCAAGGTAACCACCATCGCAAAACCGCTAAAGATCGCCCCGGCTACGAAGTAGGGCGGGAAAATAGTGGTATGCCATCCAGCAACCTGAGAAACAGCGAAGTCAAAACTAACCACCGTGTGCACCGACAAAACCAGTGGGGCGGCAAAGGCTGCCAATAAGGTATACGCCTTTTCGTAACGCATCCAATGCCGAGAAGAACCGGTCCAGCCGAGACACAAGATTCCATAGATCATCCGTCGCAATGGTGACTTGCTGCGATCCCGGTAAGTTGCCAAGTCGGGAATCATGCCCATGTACCAAAACACAAGCGAAACGGACGCATAGGTACCGACCGCGAACACGTCCCATAGCAATGGACTTCGAAACTGTGGCCACATCCATAGATTGAGGCTTGGATAAGGCAAGAGCCAGAAAGCAAGCCAAGCTCGCCCAACGTGGATTCCTGGATAAATCCCGGCGCATACCACGGCAAAAATCGTCATGGCTTCCGACGCTCGATTGATGCTCGTACGCCAATTCTGTCTGAACAGAAACAGAATTGCAGAGATCAGAGTACCAGCGTGAGCAATACCGACCCAAAACACAAAGTTTACAATTGGCCAGGCCCAGAAGACAGGGTTCATATTCCCCCAAATTCCAACGCCTTTAAGTATCAAAAATCCTATCAACGATAGAAACATGACCGCAGTCAATGACGAAAACCCGAATGCGATATACCACACCATCGGCTGCGGATTTTCCGCGACTCGGCACACCATTTCAGTGATCGAGTTGTACGATTGATCGCCAGTGATCAGAGGCGCACGACGACCTGGGATATCGTCGGTGTTGTCGATTTCGCGAGGATTGAAAGCACTAGCTATGGTGGCCATGGTCACCTGATTCATGTGAGTGGTCATCCCCGTGGCCGGGGCGAATGGGTGTCGTCTGAATTGCGGTTTCAAGTCGCTTGGGCACGTTGCGGATTCGCGACAAGTAGAGAGTACGCGGTTTGATGTTCAGATCCTCGAGAACCGCATAGGCCCTCGGGTCTTTTTGAGACTGGTAAACTCGGCTGGTCTTGTCGTTCAAGTCACCGAAGACGATCGCATGGCTAGGACAAGCTTCCTGGCATGCAGAACGAATGTCCCCATCATGCACCTTTCCGTCCCCCTTGGTCCTCGACTGGATCTTTCCGTTTTGGACGCGTTGAATGCAATACGTGCACTTTTCCATGACGCCACGTCCGCGGACCGTGACTTCTGGATTGAGCACCAACGATTGGAGTTTCTGCGACGCTTGCTCTCGATTGTCTTGCCAACCGTAGAAGTATCCGTACTCAGTGTTGTAATTGAAGTAATTGAAACGCCGAACTTTGTACGGACAATTGTTTCCGCAGTAGCGAGTGCCGATACAGCGATTGTAGGCCATCGCGTTGATTCCCTCTTCGGTGTGCACGGTTGCAGCCACCGGGCAGACTTCTTCGCAAGGTGCCGTTTCGCAGTGAGCACAGGCCATTGGCTGCGTTACGATCTTGGCGTCGATAGGATCCTTGAAAGTCAAGTGGGCTTCGGACATGGCAACTTGATCGCATTGGAAGTAGCGATCGATTCGGAGCCAATGCATTTCTCGACCACGAATCACTTGCTCTTTGCCAACGATTGGAACATTGTTTTCGGCCTGACAAGCCACCACGCAGGCATTGCAACCTGTGCACTTGTTCAAATCGATCGCCATGCCCCACTTGTGGTTCGTGTCGACCTTAGGCTCTTCCCATAGCGATTTGTTGTCAAAATGCTTTTCCACGGTTCGATCCGTGAACCCTGCGTCCTTTTTGTACTCATCGAGCGTACCTTCGCGAATCAACTGCGGCGACCGCTTGGCCTGTTCACTCATCCCCATTTCGTCCAGTGCGAAGTGGTCTTGGGTGGTTGCAAGACGGTAGGGCACACTCGTACCTATCGCTTCGACTCCGGTGTAGATGGCTGCTTGATTCCATCGACGGAAGGATGCTAGATTGGTACCGACCGCGCCGGCAACTACTCCACCCTTGGCTTTGCTGCGGCCGTAACCGAGATTGACGGTGAACGAACCTTCCGCGTGGCCCGGAATAACAAATACCGGCAATTGGACCTTTGATTCGCCCATGCGAAGCGCAACCAACTCGCCTTGCTTTAGCTTGAGCAAATTGGCGGTTCCAATACTGCAAACCGCCGCATTGTCCCAGGTCAGTTTCGTGATAGGCTGCGGAAGTTCTTGCAACCAACCGTTGTTTCCTAACCGTCCATCGTAAACCGAATCGCTGGGGCGCAAAACAACCTCAAGGTTGTTTGCATCAAAGCCCAATTGGATCTCACCGTCTGGCAAGGCATAAGGGCTAATGGAAATGCCACCGCCACTGATCGGCTTGCCGTCCGTTTTGAGTTCGCCGGAAAACTTCTTCCCGCCAGTGCCAGCAACGAAACCGATGTGCAACGACTCTTTCCACACTCGTTCGTTGATAGGACCACCAAGCAATTGGCCTGCAGTCTCCATGACGATCTTCTGCCCATCCACTTCAGGCAGATTCAACATGATCGCCAAGAACTCGATTACCGATTTGCTCCCGACGAGCAATGGCGAAATCATGGGCTGACCGATACTGAGAACGCCATCCGCCGCCTGTACGTCTCCCCACGCCTCGAGCGGATGGGTAGCGGGAACAGTCCATGCACAATACTCGGCGGTTTCGTCGTCGTAATTCGATAGGTAAACAACATCACCAACGGACTTAATTGCATCCGCTAGCCTAACGTCGCCGGAAACCGAAAAGACGGGATTTGGCGGCAGAATCCAAAGGGACTTAAATTCTTTAGCTCGCTTAACGAAGTCATCCAACTTGATGGAGGAAACACCGGCCAGCTCATCGCTGACTTCGTACAGATTGACTGTCTTGCCAACATTGCCGAGCTTGGCGTTGATCCGAATCGCTGCCAACTGAACAGCTAAAGCATGATGACTACCCACCGCCAGGACACATGTCCCCTTGTTGGCCAAAAGGTCGCTCGCAATGCACTCAACCAAACGTTTGACGCGGTCTGCACCTTCCAGTTTGTTGTACGGAACTTCTTCCAATTTATCCGCGACAATGACTCCAGCATCGATGGCTTCTTCGATTTTGCGAATCAGCACAGGCATCTGCGAAGACTGCATGGCCAAGCGGAAGTCTGCGGCGGAACCCGTGACCGAATACTGCGACTCGACGCAGTACAAACGATTCATGCGGCTATCCCCGGCTTCAACCGGCGACCGATGATTTGCGAACTGCCGAGCGTAATGCACAGCATTCGCGTCAGCTCCTAACAAATCTGCATCCAAAGAGACAATCACCTTGGCTTGATCCAAGTCGAAGACCATGGACGCTTTACCAGCCCCAGCGGCATCGATCGCCTTACCGACAGTGCCAGAATACACTGATTCGTAGCGGACCAAAGTCGCCTTAGGATACTTCTTTACGATTTCCGCAAGCATTCGCCGAACCGATGGACTTCGGCTCGGCTCATAAATGACCGCTAACCCGGCACCTTCCGAAGCAGCCAGCTTAATTCTTTGATTGGCAACATATTCGCCGAAAACTTCCCAACTCTTCAACGAATTTTTATGATCGTCCGGATCCGCCTTTTTGTCCGCTTTGACGTATCGCTCTGGAGTCTTGCTACCGGCGACACGATTTAGAACACCAGGGATTCGATCTTGATCGTAGAGCGATAGAATTGAGGCTTGAGTAAACGCATCCGCACCGGCGGAACGCATCTTCTTGTTTTCAGTGAAGTCCGACGGCTGGCTTTTTGAATAAGCCGGGTGATCCGCATTCCCGTCGACCTTCGCAGGGCGACCCTCTCGGCTGGTGACCAGCGCATGGACAACTCGCCCAGCCCACTCGAAATTGGTAGCAAATTGCTGCGCCACGCCTTCCACCCGCCCCTCAGGACGGACAACGAACGATGCAATTTCTTCGCGGTTATAGCGGCAACCCGCAACCCCTCCCAAAGCCAGGGAGGCACCCATGACTTGTAGCCAACGTCGTCTCGAAACCCCCTCTGGGAATTCGGACGCGGCTTGAGGAAACTCTCTCGACAGAAACTGCTCAAACTCTGGAGTCTGCTGCAATTCGTCTAGGCTGCGGAAGTAACGCTTTTGGTGATCGATACCAGATTGACTCATCGGTGGCAGACCGCACAATTGGCTTGAGGATTGATGTTTTTCTCTGCTTTTAGCTTAGCGCCCAACTCGAGCTGCTCTGCTTCCGTTCCAGCGGACCAAGCAAGATTGGTAATTTCTTCGACGGGTCGAAGGTGTGGTTCTGGGTGTCGATGGCAATCTATGCACCAAGCCATGGACTGATCCTTGGCTTGGTAAACAATTTCCATTTGATCGACCCGACCGTGACAGGTAACGCACGAAACGCCACGATTTACGTGAGCAGAGTGATTAAAGTAAACGAAGTCGGGCAGACGGTGAACCCGGATCCAGTCTACGGATTCACCCGTTCGCCAACTATCGTGAATCGGTTTGAGTTTTTTGCTGTCCGAGTGTACCGCCGACAACGCCGGCGCCCCACCTGTAGGGGACTTAGCCGAAGTCTTTGGGCTGTGACAATTTATGCAAGTTTGGGTTGGCGGAATGGTGGAATGAGCGGATTTGTCAACAGAATTATGACAGTAGCGGCAGTCCATCTTCAGTTCGCCAGCGTGCAAAGCGTGGCTGAACGGCACGGGTTGCTCAGGACGGTACCCGGTATTGAGCGTGACTGGGCTGGTAGCGCCTAAAAAAAGGACGCCGGCGTACGCGCCACCGGTAACAGCCAAAACTCCTAGCAAAGCCAAGAATTTGTTCGTCCAACGTGGGAACAAAAATCGTTGCATGATGGATTAAAGAGTCTTTTCTTTCTGGCAATTGCCACGCCACGCGGCGTGCTTTCGAGGATTTTGCACAAAGTTTACTAGCTACTCCGACTTGGTGGAAGGTAGCTTCGGCAAAGATACTATCCATGAATGGAGTACTGTCGACATCCGAGTAACCGTTATATTGGCATTTTTGTTGCCAATGAAACAATGAGACAAATAGTCGCAGTCCCAATGGCACCCACCCATTCAGGCTGGAATGAAAAGTTTTTGCGTGATACCACAAAAAAACTGTTACGGTAAGTCGTTCGGTGGTTTGTTCAACTGATAGTTTCCTTCCCAACAAATTCTGCCAGCCGATATCCGAAAAGCTGCCCTGGGAGACAGTCCGCGCATCCAAGTCAACGCTGCAGGTGTGAGAAAGCTTGCAAGCCAAATCGCGGAGGGACAGAGCCATCCATGGGGAAAAGCTCAAGCGTTCGTGAAATGGATTCGCTCAACGATTCGACCGCAAATCGCCGCATACACGAGCGTGTTAACGGCGATTCGGAAGAAGGTCGGCGATTGCGAAGAGATGTCTGCGTTGTTTGTCGCTTTCTGCCGAGCGTCCGGCATCCCAGCTCGCTTAGTCTGGGTACCCAACCATAACTGGGCTGAGTTTTATCTGACAGATCATGAGCAGAAGTTGCTAGTTGTTAGTTGTTAGTTGCTTGCTCATCTGCTATCTGCTATTTTAAATTTGAAATTTGAAATTTGAAATCCATCGCCTTTGGCTCAACCCTCAACCTCATCGAAAAATCCACTGCTGAACTTCGACGTTCCCCGAAGTCGGAATGATTTTTGGTCCTGTCCGATTGGTCGAAAATGGTGCTCGGACTCGAATCGAAAACTTCGTACCCATGGGGGCCGTATCCAAGACCCCAGCGGGGAGGATCTCAATCGTCGCCCCAGTAATGCCGCATGGTGTCAAGATGGCCTCGATAGCATCGTGAACGGATGATTCTTTAGCACTCAATTGCGATAATTGTTGCATGCCGATATAGCATGCGGAGGTTACTTTCTGACGCAAGAAAATCATGTTTGCAAATTGGATCATCGCCACAACAAAAAGCACGATCAGAGGCAGTGTCACCGCTGTTTCAACGACAGCGATGCCTGACCGGAGCCGAGGTACTCGATGACGATGTTTGTTCGACTCTGTGCCAGCCATTAATCCTTCCCCCTTGTACAAATAGTAGGTCTTTTCGTATTCCTCCTGCCTCAGTCGTTCAAAATCCTTGGCGAATCAGACATTGAAAAAATCCAGATTGCTTTTCGAACGGTGCGTTGAATTGGCAAGTGTTTTTGTTTGCACAACTTGAAGGGCAGTTCCGTTGGCGACGATTATCCGGGTTGAATCGCGTGTCCGGTTGGTGGACAATGACGGATGGATTGCGAATCACGGTACATTCTTAGGTTTTGATCAGCCGCCCGATTAATATGTTTGAGGTCAAATCGATGAAAGCCGAATTAGTCAATGTCGTTGAGAAAATGGAGGCGAGCATTGAGTTCCGATAGCCGTGCAATGATTCAGAATCGATCGACCAGGCTTTGTGATCTGGTACAATTTGGAACGAGGGTTGACATGGTTGAGATTAAGTATGGTGGAGATGCTCTATGGGAAAGGATTGAACGCGCCGTGGAGAACGTCAAGGACCGACTTAAGCGGGTCACGGGAGCGTTGAATGCTGCGGGGGTTCCTTACGCTGTCATTGGAGGAAACGCCGTGCAGCATTGGGTTTCCCAAGTTGACGAATCCGTGGTGCGCAATACGCGCGATGTCGATATTATCTTAAATCGCAGCGAGTTAGCGCTTGCGATTGCCGCTTTGGAATCGATCGGATTTATCTTCCGGCAGGCGGCCGGGGTTTCCATGTTTCTCGATGGACCCAATGCGAAAAATCGCGATGCGGTTCATGTCGTTTTTGCCGGAGAGAAAGTTCGAGCGGAATACCCTGAACCTGTTCCACAAATCGACGAGTACGCCTTGATGGAGGACGCGCGTACTCTAAAACTCGAAGCATTAGTGCGAATGAAACTGACGTCGAACAGGCGCAAGGATCAAGTGCATATCCTCGACATGATTTCGATCGGTATGATTGATGAAAGTTGGCTAGAACTGTTTTCGCCGGAACTTCGAGTCCGACTCAAGCAACTGCTAGACGACCCAGAGGGCTAAGGCGAGCGGCAGACTGAAAACTACCTGCCAAGGGTTCCAATGGGAGGGACATTGCGGGCAATATTTTTCCATCCAACTGCATAGTCGACGCCGCGAGACAAGCTGCTGGGACTTGACTATACTATTGGCAACTGAGGAAATCATGGAAAGACACGAAATTTCGACTGACAAAATTGATTGGCCCAATCTTGTACGGCATGTCGTGCGCGATCGAGTCGTTGTTGAATTGGCTGAAGGGGAATTGCCCGTTGCAATGTTGGTTCCTATTGAACGTCCCAAAACCATGGCTGACTTGGATAAGGCTCTCCGGCAGATACCCCGCCTCGGTGAAGAAGCTACGAGCTTTGAGGCTGACATTCGAGAAATTAGAGCTTCGATGAAGGAGCTCGATGACCCATGGGCGTCGTAATCGACAGCGGGGTCTTCATTCGCTGGGAACGCGAAGGAGGCACAATTGACTTCACTCGTTGGAGGTCGTTCGGCGAACCTTGCATCAGCGTCATAACGGAATCTGAACTCAAGGTTGGAATTCATCGAGCCAATAACGACGAGCGGCGGGCAAGGCGACTTCTCTTTGTTTCCACGGTCCTCTCGAACGTCGTTGTATTGCCGATTGATTCGAAGGTGGCTGACATCCACGCCAAGATCGTCGCATCCTTAAGTCTAAATGGAACTACGATTGGTCCGCACGACAATTGGATCGCAGCAACCGCTCTGAAGTTTGACTACGACTTGCTGACAACCAATGTGTCGGAGTTTAGTCGAGTCCCGAATTTGCGTGTCATAGACTATCCGAATAGTAGCTAAAACCGTCTATTCCTAGTTTCGACTTGCCCCAGTTAAGGGAGTTGGTGAAGCTGCGAAGCGACTTGGTATTCACCTGGATGACTTGACAGTTACCAATGGATTTGGCTAGGAAAGTACTCTGCAATCAACTCTTCGTAGTAGGGCCTAAGCCCTGCGACATCCATCCGCTCATCCCGTTTTGTATATAGGTCGTACTGGTTGAAATCGTTCACCCATGCAAACATCTCGCGATCCCGATCGTTCATCAACGCCTGATAGGCTTTTTCGCGGTGAATCGGATAGCACGAGTGATAGCGAATCATGTACAACCCGGGCAATGGCAAGTAGTCTTTCACGACATGGTACAAATACTCGTCGTGCCCCCAGGACAACATGACTTGATCTAGTCCGCAACCCGATTCGTAGATTCCCAACTCCGTCTGATAGCGATCATTCCGAAAATCTTCGTTGGCTTGGAATGCTTCGTAGAAAACAATCTTCTCCGAGTAACGACAGCCTACGGGGAAAGTGTCCCCGACGACCGCCCACTGCGGCTCATCCCACAGGCACAAGATCTTGCCTAGATCGTGGATCAGGCCGGTGAGTATGTACCAACGAGGTCGGCCCGCTTTGCGAATGGCTTCCGCGGTCTGCAACAAGTGCTCGATCTGGGGCAAATCGATATCCGGGTCGCTATCGTCAATTAACGTATTGAGGTACTCCATCGCGTCCCACATGCTCATGCGACGTTGGTTGAGCGAGAGATACTGCTCGTGTTTGCGTTTGACGAAGTCGAACGTCTGGTACTGATGATTCAATCGATAGAACTCTTTGACGCTCGGTCTTGCTTCCGCCGTGTAGTTGCGGAACGATGCCGACGCATCTGTCGTCGGTTGCGGATACCGCCTCAGCAAGTCGTCTTCCCATTCGTCCAAACTGACCAAAGGATGACTATTCAATGCATTATTGTTCATTGGGTTATTGGCCTGCATAGCTAGGTCTCGTCGTATGCTACTCTTGTTTTCGG
>JANPNA010000337.1:0-18952 GCA_031427235.1 Pirellula sp. | reverse complement strand
AAAAGTGGGGTAAGCATCTTGCTTGCCATCGATTCACCTTTGGAATCCGCAAGCTGGAAGCTTACGCCACATTTGCCTAACCTAAATCAATTCATCTGACCTTTGGAATCCGCAAGCTGGAAGCTTACGCCACATTTGCTTAACCTATATCAATTCATCGAGCTGCTTAACCAAATCGCCAAATTGGACCAAGGCTGTCTCCACCGGCTCTGGCTGCGACATATCCACCCCAGCCCCCTTGAGCAAATCCAACGGGTCTTTCGAACTGCCCCCCCTCAGGAAACCTAAATAGGCGTCAAGCTCAGCCTTGCCACCCTCAAGCACTCGCTTGGACAACGCAATGGCGGCCGACAATCCGGTCGCATACTTGTAGACGTAAAACGCTCTATAAAAATGCGGAATTCGGAAACACTCCAAGGCCAGCTCATCGTCCACCACAAAATCGGGGCCGAAATATGCGGTCAGCAATTCCCTGTAAACCGACTTAAAGCTAGCGACTGTCAATGGCTCGCCACTCTCTGCCATTTCATGGGTAATCTTCTCGAACTCCGCGAACATGGTCTGCCTTACGATTGTTGCGCGAATGCTATCAATCTCGTGATTGAGGATCGAAGCCTTTTCCTCCTTTGTCCTTGCGTGCTGGATCATGTAGTGAGCAAGCAACTGCTCATTGAAAGTGCTCGCTACTTCCGCCACGAAGATCGTATAGTTGTAGTATTGAAAAGGCTGATTGGCGGCCGAATAGTAGCTGTGCATGGAATGGCCTGCTTCATGCGTCAAGGTAAAGACGTCGTTGAGCACATTCGACTTGAAATTCATCAAGATGTACGGTTCTGCGTCGTAGGTGCCGCAGCTAAAGGCCCCGCTCTGCTTGCCCTGATTCGGGTAACGATCGCACCAGCGACCGCGCAGACCCCTTTCAAGAGCTTGACCGTATTCCTGTCCAAGCGGTTCGAGCGACTTCATGATGACCGAAACCGCTTCATCCCAAGTATGAAGCGTTTGTTGTGCCGACAGCACTGGCACGTACGTATCGTAATGATGGATGTCTGCTAATCCCATTTTTCTTCGTCGCATGTCAAAATAGCTATGCACTTCCGGCAGACGATTCCGAACCGCTGCAATCAAGTTATCGTAGACGCTCAACGGAACATTGTCGGCGAACAACGAACTCTCTCGCGCGCTTGGGTAATTGCGAGCTTTTGCATAATAAACATCCCCGTGAATACTGCCAGCCAGAGTGGCCGCTAGCGTGTTCTCGTGCCCGTGAAACTGTTTGTAGTATTGGTGAAACGCTTTCCTTCGGACCTCGCGATTCGGCGAAATAAGAAATGAACTGAACGACGCATTGGTTAGCTCCATTGCGACTCCGTGCTCATTGACGACTTCGCCAAATTTGAGGTCGGCGTCATTCAATTGACGAAACGCTTTGTTGGCTGTTTGAGCCATCTCGCCTTGCATGGCCAACAAGTTTTCTTCCGGCTGGCTGAGGGTATGCTCGCGATAGCGATTGATACGCTCTAAGACCAAGGAATAAGGTTTTAGGCATTCCTCGGCCATCATGCTTTCTATTCTCTCTTGGGGAATAGACAAGATCTCGGGCCGAACAAAACTGGCGGCTTGGCCAGCTTTGGTCGCAAGGTTCTGATAGCGAGCGACGAAGCCTTGGTAGTGGCTATTGCCTTGGTCCTCCGTCGTCTTCAAAAAAGCATACGTCCCCAACCGTTCGCCAAGCCGATCCAGTTTGACATCGAAAGCTAAGCATTGTGCCAAGATCCCTGCCGATTCGGCGAGTCGGCCAGAGAACTGAGCTAAGCCTGCAATCTCCTTGTCAAATTGCACTAGAACCTCCATCCAAGCCTCATCCGATTCGAACAGGCTGCTTAAGTCCCAAGTCTCACTGACAGGAACTTCGGAACGTTTTGGGTTGGCGTTGGCTGCTGGGCTACTTACAGTCATTTGGATGTTTTGCTTTCTATGGAAACCGATGTTGCTGTTGGAATAGATAGAGATAGAGTACCCGGACGAGCTTTTTTTCGTCACCCCGCAATCTATCCTAGCCGATCGCATAGAATTGACAAAAATGTGGCCCGGTGGTCTCCACCAAAGATTCAGCATTGTCGCCTTTCGCTCCGCGAAAGTGCGATTACCAACCGCACTTTCACGGAGCGAAAGGCGACAATAAAAAAATCACAGCCTCGGAGCGAAAGGCGACACTACCTCACTTATGAAGAAATCGGAACGAGCTCAAATTGTCCAATCTCGACTGGATTGCCTCTATCCTGAGACACCTATCCCATTGGATCACACGGACACGTACACGCTGCTGGTTTCGGTACTGTTAAGCGCCCAGTGCACCGACAAAATGGTCAATCGGGTAACCCCGTCGCTATGGAAACTAGCAGACAACCCGTTGGATATGTCAAATCAAAGCGTTGAGAAGATTCGAGACATCATCAAACCGTGCGGCCTTAGCCCGCAGAAATCCAAAGCCATCAAAAAATTGTCTTCGATGCTGGTACTTGAACACGGCGGCAAAGTCCCAGAGTCCTTTGAAGCGTTGGAACGCCTGCCAGGCGTCGGGCATAAAACCGCATCGGTCGTCATGAGTCAAGGATTCGGGCATCCCGCCTTTCCAGTCGACACTCATATACACCGACTTGCCCAACGCTGGGGACTCACCAATGGTCGCTCTGTCGTGCAAACCGAAACCGACCTGAAGAAACTATTCGATGAATCGACATGGAATACGTTGCATCTCCAAATCATTTTTTACGGCCGCGAACATTGCACCGCACGAGGATGCGACGGAAAGGTCTGCAGTATCTGCATAGAACTGTATCCCAGTCGTAAGAAAGCCGTGTTGACTAAGAAATAAGAAGTGAAGGAGCGTCCCGTTTTGATCCCGTTTCGGCCTATCCAGTTCAAACTCCCGAATCGATGGTACCGACCGTTTGTGGACCTTGTGTACCCACGGTTGTGTTTGCTCTGTTCCAAGCCCATCGTGGATTGCGAGCAAGAGTCGGTGTGTTCGAAATGCCAATCCCAAATTCGGCCGACCGAATCGGGTTGCTTGCGATGCAGTGCCCCTTTGCCAGCAGCCCACGGCACTCTGGTTGAGGCTTCCAAGACGTGTTTTTACTGTGAGCGACGCAAATGGGCATTTCGGCATGCTTACTGCTATACCGCTTACGCTGGGATTGCAGCCCGAGCCGCGAGAAAGATCAAGCAGCATAATTGCGAGTCGTTGGCAATCGAGCTAGGCGAGAGAGTCGGTCGATGGCTTCAAGCTCATGACCTCTTCGATTCGAAGATATATAACTTCATTGTCCCAATTCCGCAGCACTGGTTTCGAAGAGTAACGGTCCGTTACAACCAGGCGGAAGTGCTTGCGGAAAACATTTCACGTGTATTAGAGATTCCCATGCGGCGGCATTGGCTTGTCCGAACGAGGTGGACGGACAAACAAGGGACCAAAACGATTGTCGAACGGCGAACGGGCGTAGTCGACTCCTTTGGATGCAAGTCGATCGATGCGATTAAGGGAGCAAAGTTCTTGATCGTGGACGACATCGTTACGAGCGGAGCCACAGCCCACGAAGCGGCCAGGGCATTGCGAAAAGCCGGCGCGACTCGCATTGACATCGCCGCATTGGCTCGCGGTGTGGGTGCTTTCAACAATCGCAAACCGTAGCCACGCTAAGCCCTGAAAATTCACCGTTGGCTGCGTAATCAATCCTCACAGCTCGTCCATGCTCATCCAAACTGCGTCGCCCTGCCTCTAGCATTGCAGTCACCAGCAAGGTGTCCCGAGCCGTAGCCAGTTTGCCATGGAAGTCTTGCGGCTCTGCTCGTCCACACCGCACCGAATCAGCGGCTTGCAAAAACGCTTCGATACTCCGATAGCCATATCCATTCTGGCCAGAAAAGAATCCATCGGCGTCCGGTGTGTACTTCATGAACAGCGGATTGGGGGAGTTGAAACCTGCGGCATCGGTAGATGTGGTATAGCCTCGATGAGCTTGATCGACCGAGATTTCTCCACCGTGGCCCATCCAATGAAACCGCTGTTGCGAATGCACATCCGACCGAGGTGCGATCCATGACGACGTGTAGATGGCAGTTGCCCGATTGCCGCTATCATCATTGACCCAATCGACAGTCAATGTGATGGTGTCTTCTGTGCGGATGCCCAGCGAATGAGCCACGCCGGTTGCGGTCGCTGTTCAACCTTAGTCGATCGGATTGCTCCGATTTACCGATTTCCGATTTCAAATCTCAGATTTGCTTTTTGCCATTTGCTTTGAGTTTCGCTTTGTCGTCGTGCCAATTCTGGGTTGCTCCTAAACCTCTATCCTAAAAAGCTGTTATAAAGCAGACGGATTCCTTTGCGGGACATTGTCGTCCTTTAATGCAATCCATTTTGCTTCCTAAGGCGAGGAGAGGTGATTGATGAATAATTCGATAGTGCCCTACTTGATTTCGCAGCTCGGATACCACGTACCAACATTGCTTGTGTACATGGTCGCATTCGTACTTTCGATAGTCTTCATGCGTCGAGCTTTACTTCCGTCGATTCTAACTTTGCTGGGGATTGCGGTTCTCTTCATTGCGACATTTGCGGTCATGGTTATTCAGGCGTATTTGATTCAGTCCCGCAATACAGGATGGTTTACTACGGTTGGAATCGGTGGCAACTGCGTTCGTGCGATTGGCCTTTCGCTGTTGGTTGCAGCCATCTTCGTTGGCCGGCGGACGGCCATGGTTGGCCCTTTCGATCTGAGAAACGCACATTCTCGCAGCGCCCCGACAGTTCCACCGGGAATTCAGACTCAGTCGCCGCCCGTAATGTGAAGAGACTGAATAGTTGCTATATTGCTTCGTTGCAACGGTTGTTTTCCCCTCCCTTTTCGACACTTTTCGATACTTTCACCGCGATGCTGACTGCGCTGGATTCTAGAAATTACACCTTTCTCGGCACGACGCAAAGTCTCTGCCCGGAGTGTCTAAGCGTCGTTCCAGCCAAGATTATTGCGCGCGGCAAACGAGTCTATTTCCGAAAACGCTGCCCCACACACGGACTGCGCGAGGATTTTGTATGCAGCGATCGACGTTGGTATGATCGCTACGATTACGCTTTGCCGCCCAAGTTACCCAAGAAGACCTTTGTTGAATCGTCACGAGGATGTCCGCTGGATTGCGGACTGTGCACTGAGCACGAACAACATACCTGCGTTGCCGTTCTGGAGATCACGGACAATTGCAACTTGACCTGCCCATTGTGCTATGCCGATAGTCGACCGGGGCTCAGACACAAGTCCGTGCAACAATCCTTCGCAGCCATCGATGCCCTTGTTCGAGCCGAAGGCAAAGCCGATGTCTTACAAATCTCGGGTGGTGAACCGACCACACACCCTCAGCTCGAGGAGATCCTCGAATACGCCCTGTCGCAGCCTATCGATTACATCATGATCAACACCAACGGCATTCGCTTTGCCAAAGATGTTGCGTTTGTCGAGCGACTCGGGATTCACAAAGATCGCCTTGAAATCTATCTGCAAATGGACGGAGTTTCGGACCAAGTCCACCAAGCCTTGCGCGGCGAACCGCTGGCGAGTATCAAACTCAAGGCCCTGGAGAATATTGGAAAGGCTGGTCTGCATGTTACTTTGGTCTGTGCCTTGCAAGCTGGCGTCAATGAACATGAGTTAGGGGATTTGCTGAACGTGGCCAAAGAACGGCCCTGGGTAACCGGACTCAGTCTCCAACCGGCAACCTACAGCGGGCGACACTTCTTGCCAGAGGAATTGGAACAGCGCATTACGACTCCAGACTGCATCGAATTGCTTTGCCAACAATCCGATGGATTGTATTGCGACGAAGATTTCTTTCCGCTCCCATGCGCCCATCCGAATTGCCATGTGCTGTCCCTTGCGTTTCGAAATGAAGGAGAGTTAGTGCCGTTGACTCGCTTTATCGATGCTAAGCTGAACCTGGACTTGCTCGCGAATGGCTTGTCGTTCACACGAGACGAAGGCAAGCGGTTGGTTCAGCAATATCTCGCTCGCAACAATTGTTGTGGTCCGTCAGGGTGTTGCGAGGCCCCGGTTGCGATCGAGCCAAACCTTAACGCCAACCCTCTTTCCGTCCTTCGAGATTCTGCAAATCCCTGTTCCACTTCGACTTCGAGTACCGAATCGCAATCCGTTGAGGAACGATTCTTCGAACAGGCATTGCAAAAGGAGATTGGAGGCGAGCAGCTTTTCCGTATCACCATCACGTCGTTTCTCGACGCATACAATTTCGACGTTCGCCGAGTGATGAAGTGTTGCACCCATCATATTTTGCCCTCTGGGCATATCATTCCATTTTGCGCCTACAATGTCTTGTACCGCAATGGGCATGTGCCACTCCCGCCTTTGATTCAACAGGAAGAACATCGATGAGCCAGTGCTTGGGGGACTCGGGAGGGTGAGGCTCCTGCCGAACCATGGCGTCGCCAGCTCGGCAGGAGCCTCGCTGTCCCATTGTTTTTGTAACGATTCACTGGGCTTGGCATAGGAGAAATCGAATGACAGTGTCGTGGCGTTTCGCCTATGCATGTGTTTTGTTATTCTCGATTGCGGTAGCCATGCGGCTCATGCATGGCCGACAAAAGCGATTGGACTTAACGCGTTCGCAACGGTTGCTCATTGGAGTATCGGCCTTTGTCGGTTCGATGATCGGTTCAAAAATTCCGTTCTTGGGCGATCGTGGCTGGGGTGCTTTCTTCGATGGCACGGTCTGGTTCGCCGATGGCAAAACCATTTTGGGGGGAATCGCGGGCGGTTACGCCGCAGTGGAGCTGGTAAAGTGGATTGCAAATATTCGGACGCGAACGGGGGATACGTTTGCTCTTCCCGTGGCTGTGGCGGTTGCCATCGGACGTGTTGGATGCTTTGTGGCGGGATGTTGCTATGGGCGGGTGACGACCGTGCCATGGGGAGTTTCTTTTCCGCTGGCCCAAGATGAGTCGGGAATCCTCCGTCACCCAACCCAGTTGTATGAAGTTGCTTTCCACGTCCTGGCATCGTTTGTTTTATTTGTCATGGATCGCAATCGATGGTTGGTTGGGAACCAGCTCAAGGCTTACCTGATCGCCTATTTGATTTACCGATTTCTGTCGGAGTGGCTTCGCCCGGAATCGCCAATTTTGTTAGACTTGACGATCTACCAGTTGGTCTCGGTTGCTCTGGTGGGTGTTCTTATCTTGCTTTGGGTCCGAGATAGTCGGCAGGTCATTGTCGCCTTTTGCTCCGCAAAAGTACGTTAAAACGGCGCACTTTCGCAGAGCGAAAGGCGACAATAAAACAATCACAGCCTAAGAGCGAAAGGTGACAATATGATTTCCGCAAAATCGAAATCCTGGCATATCGCCAGTCGGTGGCAAGAATTTGAAGGGGAAATGCGATCCGCAGTTCTACGTTCGATCTTGGTTGTCGTGTTTTATTCTATCCAGCTCACACATTACCTTACCTTGGCGTCCGTTGGAGATTCAGATCGAACCTTTCATCGTCAAGTCACTTTTGCTGCGATTGCGTGGCTGTTTCTTTCGATGTCGGTTTTGATGGCGTTGCGAGGGGGATTCATGCCGCCGTTGCTCAAGTACTTTACAACGGGCATCGATCTCGGTTTAGTCAGCCTGCTGGCTTGGTTGAGTCGCGGGCCGAGCAGCCCGTTGATCATGGCGATGTTCTTGGTACTGGCCATCGCTTCGCTTCGATTTCGAATTGGTCTCATTTGGTTTGCAACGCTCGGAGCCATGACTTGCTACATGCTGTTGGTTGGCTCAGGCGATGCGCATTGGTTTGACTCGAATCACAACACGCCCGTCTTGACGCAAGCGATCACTTTGTGTTCTTTGGCTTCCACTGGAATCGTTCTTGGCCAGATCGTGCGAACGCCGCGGAGGATGGCGGATGCGTTTCTAGAACGGGCGGACCAAATGACGCCGGAGGTGCAACCATGAATGTCCCTCCCGTTTTGGCCACTCATGCGTGCGTTCATTGTGGAGCGTTATCCCAAACAAACGATGGCAAGTGCTGGCTCTGTTACGAAAACAAGTCAACACCCAACCCTTTCGCGGTCTCGAGCAACCTCGTGACCGAGGAGACACCGCATTCACCCATGACCACTTCGGATATGGTTTTCGGTGTACTCCTCGCGATCTGCGTGTTGCTGACACTGCTCATTGCAGTAGGCTTGGCCGTCGAAGATCGAGGGCTGCTCATCCCGTTTGCAATATTCATGGGGCCAGCTTATGCCGTCACCTTTTTTCGAGGAATCGTTCCGCGCGGGGCTAAAGGTAGTCCTCGTCCAGCTAGCCTTTTTCTTACTTTTATCGTGTCCCTACTGGTTACCGTATTGATCTCAGTCGTGTTGGCCGTTGCGGCAGTAATCATGCTCTTCCTGGCATGCGTTGGCGCATTTGGCGGAGGATGGTGATAATTGTCGCCTTTCGCTCCGCGAAAGTGCGCCTCGTTACCGCGCGAGGCTCCTGCCGAGCTGGCGTCGTACTGGTTCGGCAGGAGCCTCGCCCTCCCGGTAAAAGCATGTCCGCCGCTCGCCTTAACAAAAGGCGAATCACGCGAGGTGAGCGTTACAACAGTAAGTCGGTCATGACATGACCGCCTATATCGGTGAGGCGAAATTCTCGTCCCTGGTATTTGAATGTCAGCCGTTCATGATCAAGTCCTAGGAGATGCAGCACGGTAGCGTTCAAGTCATGCACGTGGACGGGCTGCTCAGTAACACTAAAACCAAATTCATCTGTTTTGCCATACGACACACCACCGCGTATTCCACCGCCAGCCAGCCAAAACGTAAACGCATCTTTGTGATGATCGCGACCGCCCGTTGTTTTGTTGCCGTTTCCATCGACGCCTTGCGCCAACGGTGTGCGACCAAATTCACTTCCCCAGATCACCAAGGTATCGTCTAGCATGTTGCGGCGTTTCAGGTCCGTGATCAAGGCGGCGGCGGCTTGGTCTACGTCCTTGCACTTGCTCGCTAAACGGCTATCAAGGTTGTTGTGATGATCCCAATCGCTGTCGTAAAGTTCAATCATTCGAACTCCGCGTTCCACAAGTCGCCGGGCAAGCAAACAGTTGTTTGCGAACGAACCCTTGCCTGGCTTGGCCCCGTACAGTTCCAAGGTCTCGGCTGTTTCGTCCTTGAGGTCCATTAGTTCAGGGACACTCGATTGCATTCGAAAGGCCATTTCGTACTGACTGATTCGGGTCGCAATCTCAGGATCACCCACATCCGCCAAACGGACTTCGTTGAGTGAGGCAACCGTATCCAGTACGCGTCTCCGACTATCCGATGAGTGGCCTTCCGGGTTGGAAAGGTACAGAACGCTTTCTCCCTCCGTGCGAAATGGGATCCCTTGATGAACACTCGGCAAAAAGCCGCTGGAATACATGCTGGAGCCCGCCCCACCGGCCGTTCCACTCTGCAACACCACGTAGGCGGGCAAGTCGTCGCATTCAGAGCCTAAACCATACGTAACCCACGAGCCGAAACTAGGCCGACCACCCCGACCGAAGCCAGTGTGCAGAAAAATCTGAGCGGGTGCATGATTGATCTCTTCGGTGTGCAGCGAATGAACCACACACAATTCGTCAGCCACTTTGGAAAGATAGGGTAACATGCCCGATATGGAATGACCGCTTTGGCCGTGCTGCGAGAATTTTTGCCTCGATCCGGCCAATCGCATCTCCCCTCCGATGAAGGCAAACCGTCGACCGGTTAGGAATCTCTCTGGGCAGACTTCGTTGTCATGCTCGACCAGCTCCGGCTTCGGATCGAAGAGATCCAACTGCGACGGCGCGCCGATCATGTGCAGATAAATGACACTCTTGGCCCGAGCCGTCAAATTCCCTTGGCTCAAAGGGAATGGATTTGCGGCGGGGGCTGTCGACTGATTCAGAAGTGAACCAAGGGCTGCGGTGCCGAGGCTAAATCCTGAGTTGCGGAAGAACCCACGGCGGTCCTGAATGTTCGTTTGAGATGCCATGTTCTATTCCTTGGTTATCGTTTCGTCGAGATTCATGAGGGTCGATGCGACTGCAAACCAAGCTGCCGATTGAGCAGAAAGAGATGCGTTGGGCAACTCGGCTGCAAGCTCGTTCTCGTATAGATGTTTCAAAGTGTCCCGTTCCCGTTGGCTCGGTGGCCGGGAGACCGCAATACGAAACGCATGTTCTAGCTGTTGTTCCAAATTCGCCTCAGGCATTTCGTGAAGCACACGTTCCGCTAACCCCTTTGCCGCATCCACATACACCGGGTCGTTCAATAGATTCAAGGCTTGAAGGGGAGTATTGGATCGACCACGATTGACGCGGCATGCAAGTCTGGCGGTCGCGTCGAAGTTGATGAAGCTTGGATAAGGGGACATGCGTTTGAGAACGACGTACACTCCGCGACGAACCTCATCTTCGCCCGGGCTTACTTCATAGTCGTATTGTTGCCCGCCAACTTTTTTCCAAAGACCGTCCGGTTGAGGAGGACGGATCGATGGTCCGAACTGCTTGAGACTCAGCTTGCCCGAAATAGCAAGTGCATTGTCGCGAATCGATTCGGCGGCAAGTCGAAACCGAGGGCCCCGAGCCAGCAGTCGGTTCTGCGGGTCGCGCTCGCGAGCTTCTGCGGACATGCGAGACGACCGGCGATAAGTCTTGCTTGTCAAAATCTGTCGAATCAAATGCTTTTGAGACCAACCATTCTCCATGAAATCAACAGCCAGCCAATCAAGCAGTTCGGGATGGGATGGCGTGTCCCCTTTGAGTCCAAAATCTTCTGGCGTCGCCACTAGTCCAACTCCAAAGATCTCGGCCCAAAGCCGATTGACAACGACGCGTCCAACCAGTGGATTGTTCTTGGAAACCAGCCAACGAGCCAGAGCCAATCGATTGCGGTCCCCCTTTTCTTGAAACGGGTGCAACACTTCGGGCGTCGATGGCTCGACTATTTCGGTTGGGGTACGGAAATCGCCACGAGCGAACAGGGTCGACGTTCTCGGCTCCTTGACTTCCCGCATGACCAACGACTTTGGAACGACTTTTTTTTCCCGTTCCTTTTCAAGACCTTCGAGGCTCTTGCGAAGCCTGACGATCGCGGGCGACTCTTTGCGATCGACAGGCAAGGATTTTTCGTAGTCACCGATCAATGCGGACAAGCGAAATCGACCGATCGTGCGGGCATTACCGAAGTTCTGAACTAGTCGGAACGTCAATTGCTTCGCTCCTGTTAGTTCCTTTGGTTCTGCGATTCGAAAGGCGGCCCAATGCGGACGCTTGAATTGCGTTCCGATCGCCCAAGCCGACTTAGGATCCTTATCGATGGCGTTGGCCACGTTAAAATTTTTCTGTGAGAAATCCGCTCGCGCGTCCGTCAATGGAATCGATTTGGCCGTGGCGTCGTCCGAATTGTCGGCTAGTCTCACTTCAAAGGTGTTGAGGACAAAATTGGGTCGAACGGCATCCCCACGACCAGGTCCTGTGCCAGGCAATGAGGGATCCGTTAGCGTTTCGAGTAGAAAGCCGACGATCGGTTCGGGCCCAAGCTCGACCGTCACTGAATAGGTGTCCACATCCGGTGGATCATCCTGGAGCAGGACTGAGCCGTCCTTGAGGATTTTATGCCCAGCGCCACCCAATGAGTCGAACGCAATCGGCTTGAGTACCTGGACTGCCGAAACAGATGCGTTGAGGCTATGACTGCCCACAGACTTTTGAAGAGCTAAGTCTAAGTCGGCACGAGCCAAAACGATTCTATCATCCAGCTCCTTTTGGTCACGTTCTTCATCGGTACCTATGAGATTCAAGTAGGGGCCAACGAATCGAATGGAGCCAGGCACGTTGGGATTGGAGCGGTCGGCCTCGAGTTCGGTTTGATTGAAGAACGCGAACAGACCATAGTAGTCACGTTGTTGGAAAGGGTCGTATTTGTGATCGTGACACTGAGCGCATTCGAGAGTCGATCCCAGCCAGACGTATCCTAGAGTATTGACGCGATCGACGACTTGGTTGAAACGGTTTTCAGACGGATCGGTTCCTGCCTCGACGTTGCATGGTGCACATCGATTAAATCCGGTTGCAATCCTTTGCGATTGGGTTGGGTTGGGCAGTAAATCTCCGGCCAGTTGTTCGATGGAAAACTGATCAAAGGGCATATCGTCGTTGAGTGCTTGAATAACCCAGTCACGGTAGGCCCAGAGCTCGTGAAGGTCATCGCGTTGGAAGCCATGCGAGTCCGCATAGCGAGCCGCGTCCAGCCAAGGCCTGGCCCATTTTTCGCCGTACTGCGGAGACTGCAGCAAACGATCCACCCAGCGCGTAATGGCCGCTGGTAGATCGGTCGCCGCCTCTTTTGCAAAATCATCGGCTTCGGCCGGTGTGGGTGGCAACCCGATCGTATCCAAATAAAGTCGGCGAGCCAACGTATGGAGTTCTGGTGGCGGAGCGATGGCAAGCCCATCCGAGTCTAATCGTTTTTGAATGATGGAGTCGATTGGATGTTGCGATGGCTGATCCGGCGACGAGGCAACTTGATGTTTTGTTGGAGCGACATAAGCCCAATGTTTGTTTTTAGACGTGTGGGATAACCACTTACCGCCGCCAACGATCCATTCGCGGACGCGAGCGACCTCCCGCTGGGTAAGGACTGCTCCACGGTTGGGCATGACCTCTTCGTGCCCTTTGGGTAAGCGAATTCGGCGCATCAGTTCACTCGCATCGGGATCCAGGACGTCGAATGGAATGCCGCTATCCCCTCCCAAGTCCATCGCTTCGTTTGAATCGAGTCGGAGTCCACCTTCTTGTCGGGCCGGGCCATGGCATTCGAAGCAGGATCGGTTCAGGATCGCATAAGCGTCAGCGGCGATCGACGACGCGACCTTGTCATCCGCTTGAAATGCGTGCGCCATCCATCCGGTAAAGCAAACCAGGCCGAAGGCAACCTTGACGGCCCATTTTAACACTCTGCGCGATCCCAATCACCACCACCTTTATTTGACGTCTTCGAGAATGGACACAGCTTTTAGTATGCGATTTCCGAATTGCAACCTACAGTGGTAACTCTCAGAACGGTTATCAAGTTGGAAAAAATGAAATCGCAGGAGATCCTTGTAATGAAGCAAGAGTCAGATTGGAAGAGGTTTCGAAGCCTGATCCCGATGGTGCGAGAAAGGTATTTGGCGGAACAAAACGCAATGCTTCTCAAGATCTTAACCGATCCAAATCGAAGTGAGACGGAACGATTTTGGGATGCCTTCAAACGAGGGAAAGAGGTGCGCGAGATACTCACCGATTGTCTCGATGGCCACTCAAAATCGAAAATGGTTTTTTACATCCGGTTGATGCTTCGAGCTACAATGATGTGTCAAGACGATCTCGTAAGCTTTAGCGACGAACTTCAAACGCAGTTGAATACTGAATACTGATCGATAACCCGCGGACAACTGATCAACTGATAGCCAAGAGGAAAATGGGGACAATATGGAATATCTTGGCTGGCTTCTGGTTGGACTATTGATCGGCGGCGGGATCGCGTTCTTTGCTTTGCGGTACATTGCAGGCCTGCGTCAGGAAGGCCAGAGTGAATCGGTTGTGCCGCTACTGTCGTCGCATTTTCGGCCAGTCGCCACGACCAACGTGACAATCTCGGAACGGAAGTTCCCCTTTCGCGTGCGAGCAGACTTGCAACGCGCCATCGATCGCCTCTTTAGCGAAGAGACCAAGATCTTGCACTTTTGTGGAATTCGAAAAGATTTTTCGCACGAAGGGGTTTCATTGACCGATTGCCTAGTTCCAAATTCCCTTTACCCAACAGTGTCCGTTCCTCCTGAGTATGAAGAGCTTGATATTGGAGACGACACGCCGGTTCGAGTGTTGAAGATTGGCTTATGGCTTCTCGAAAAGCGAGGCGTTCGTTTCGCCGTACTTTTATCACCTACTGGCGGCCGTTACGGACAAGTGACGGGGATTCAGTTTCAGGTTGGGACACCAAACTCGCCCGAGGGGACGCAAATTTCTCATGATTTCTTCCATCATTTGGAAAAGGCTGTTCTCAATGCCGAATCGTATCGTGGAAAGGTCCTTTCACTGGAACAGGCACCCCATTGCTACACCGGCGAATCCTCTGGCATTACGGTTCACAAAATTCGAAAGGTCAGTCGCGAACAGTTAGTCCTGCCTGAGTCGACACTGAAATTACTTGAACGCAATGTTATTCAATTCGTTAAGCAGCGAGAGCGACTCACCCACTTCAAGCAGGAAACAAAAAAAGGCATTCTGCTGTGTGGACCTCCGGGAACGGGAAAAACCCATACCATTCACTATCTAGTAAATGCATTGAAGGATCATACGACACTTTTGATCTCGGCAGAGCAAGTCGGTTTGTTGAGCGAATACATGACGCTCGCCCGATTGCTCCAGCCAAGCATCGTCGTCATCGAGGACGTTGATCTGATCGCCAGGGATCGAGCCAACATGAATGGTCCGTGTGCCGAAGCCATGTTGAATAAACTGCTCAATGAAATGGACGGACTGAAGCAGAATTCCGAAATCCTTTTTATCCTTACAACGAATCGACCTGAGACACTCGAAGCAGCTTTGGCATCGCGACCTGGACGCGTGGATCAGGCAATTGAGTATCCGCTACCGGATGAATCCGGTCGACACAAGCTGATCCGTCTTTATTCGGAAGGAGTACGAGTTGCAGACGAAGTCGTCACGGAGATGATTCGCCGCACAGAAGGTGTCAGCCCTGCTTTCATCAAAGAATTAATGCGAAGATCGGTTCAGTTTCACGTCGAACGCGATGGAACCGGCGACATCCACATGGACGATGTCACTAGTGCCTTAGACGAAATGCTTGCCTGCGGACTCAACTTGAAGTTGCTCGGCGCAAAATTGCCGATCGGCTTCAACGGGTGACTGGAAACGAAACGTGCGATACTCTGCCCATTGATCAGCAAGAAAGCGGAATGGGTTCCTAAAAAGGTTCGAAGTATTGATCGAATTAAAGATATGTATTGCGAGGCAAGTTTTGTTATGCGATGGGCGTTTGGTGATGCCGTTTCTGACGGCGTCTTCAAGGACCCACGGGGGAAGAAGCCCGTAGATGTGCTTTCGAGAATCAAGTATGAGGAGTTCCCGTCGATTCCAGTTACGGAAAAATAGGTCCATCCATTCCAACAGTGCATATCGTGTTTTTCTGGACAAAGAAACAAAGAAAAGCACCGTCATGGCCAAATTTGCATGCCGCTGGCTTTACGCCAGGGGATGCTGACCAACTATTCTAGAGAGATGGTAAATATCCCCCGAGTTAAACTCGGGGGCATTGTCATGCCGTCGGCTTTATGCCGAGGGTCCTGACCATCTGCTCTAGCGTTGACCCTCACTCCAGTGCAGCCGCATGCCGTAGCGATTTCGGATCCCCGGCGGCATACATTTTGCCTGAAAAGGTGTCCACGTAGATCATTACCGGATTACCGATCGGACCATTGGTGATTTTAAGAGTATGGCCTCGCTCCGACAGATCCTTGCGTGTTCCCTCAGAAATCTCCTCGTAGACGGTCAATTCATTCCGGCCGACAAAGGCAGCGTTGCGATCTGGGTTCGGATCAAACGAGTCCTGGTGATGCGCAGTACTGAATCGTGGGGCAACCACCGCCTCCGCTGGGAGCATTCCGAAATGAATGTGGTTGAGCAGAATATTTAGAGTTGTTTGATCTTGGAGGTCGCCACCGGCAACGCTAATGGCGATGATCGGTTTTCCATTCTTCAAAACCAATGTTGGCGTGAGCGTAATGCGAGGCCGTTTCCCAGCTTCGACGCGATTCGGATGCCCCATGGCAGTGTTTAGGCTGCGAACACGATTGCCGGTGTTTACTCCAGATGGCCCAGGGGTATTGGTAAGCATATTGCAACTGGGGGTGGCTGCGATCATATTCCCCCAGCGATCCGCCACGACACACGTTGTGGTGTCTTGCTTTGGAATCGTTTCCTGAATATCTTTCGGCAATAAGGCTGCTTTCAAGGCAAGAGAATTCTCTGGATCACCGGGACGTCGTTCCAAGGACGCCAGACGTGGATGGATAAGTGCTCTTCGAATGCTGGAATAGTCATCGGACAATAGCTTTGCCATCGAATCCTTGACAAAGAGTGGGTCCGCGTAGTATTCATCCCGGTCTGCATAGCCTAGCTTCATCGCTTCGGTCACTACATGGATGAAGTCGCTCGAAAGGTGTTTCATCGATCGCAAGTCGAAGCCTTCCAGCAATTCCAAGTTTTGGCAAAGAACTGGTCCTTGTGTCCATGGACCGCACTTGTAGACCGTGTATCCTAGGTAATCGGTGAAGACTGGATCTTCGATGCGGGTTACGTGGGCTGCCAAGTCTTGCTTGCGAAGCCAAGCGCCTGTCTCGATATACCAAGCTTCAAGTTCGTCGGCGATGTCCCCGCGATAGAAACGATCTCGGGACGCCACTAGTTTTTGCTCCCGCGTACCTTTCGTATTCGCTTCGGTTTCGACTAGTTTTCGGAGAGTGATTGCTAATTTTGGATGCCATTCCGCTTTGCCCGCATCGAGCAGTGCCAGCGTAGGGGCAACGGCTTCGGCAAATGAAACCGTGCCGTAAACTTGGAGCAAAGTGATGATCGCGTCCACGGCTGAAGGTGTGGGCGCCGCTTTCATGCTTCCTTTGGACGGAATCCCGTTTTCATAGAACCATTTTATGGCCTCAGGGTTTCTCGGTGCACCACCGATTCCGCTAATGGATTTGACTTGATTCGATTTGGCATCGAAAACAAGGATGGGGACTTCGCCTCCGATGGCGAACATTCCATAGTCTGTTACGGCCAGCGCCAGAATCGTTGCCGCCGCCGCATCGGCAGCATTGCCGCCTCGCTCCAAGATCAACATACCCGCTGCAACGGAGTCCGAATGGCCGGCTGCGACTGCTCCCCGCCGACCGGTCGCTTGCCAACCAATTTCCTTGGCAGTTACCCCAACCACCCACCAAGTCACCAAGAACACGGCTATGATGGTAGGATGCATGAGCATCTGCACCAGCCTTAAGTTCGACCGCCAATTCCCTTCCATTTCCAACCTCCAATTTATCGAGAAAAACAACTCAAAATGCGCCGATTACTCTGCCTGCTAAGTTTGGTATTTCTGCTTTCCGCCGACACCATGATATCCGCTCAGCAGCCTGCTGCGGAAGCCTACGCCGTTCATCCCGATTCTTTGCAAAAACCCGGCGTACCCGAAGGAACGATATCCCAAGGGACTTGGAAGAACTCGAAAGTATTTCCAGGCACGGTTCGGGACTACTGGATCTACGTTCCCAAACAATACGATGGCTCGAAGCCTGCCGCTCTCATGGTCTTTCAAGATGGAGGCGGGTACGTCAAACGAAACGGAGGAACCAATGTCCCCAACGTCTTCGATAATCTCATCCACAGCGGCGAAATGCCCGTCACCATCGGCTTGTTTATCAATCCCGGCGTCGTCCCAGCCAAAACCGAAGATAGCCAAGCACGATTCAATCGGTCCTACGAGTACGACAGCGTCGACGATCGCTACTCCCGATTTCTCATCGAAGAATTCATTCCGATGATCGAGGCGGAACACAAACTGAAATTGAGCCAAGATCCTAACGATCGTGGCCTATGCGGTTCCAGCTCCGGCGGCATCTGTGCCTTCAATGTGGCTTGGCAACGCCCAGATGTCTTTCGACGTGTTTTTACCACCGTTGGCACTTACGTGGGATTGCGCGGCGGCCATGAGCTTTCCACGATCATTCGCAAGGCGGAGCCAAAACCGCTTCGAATCTATTTGCAGGATGGTTCGAACGACAACAATATCTACGGTGGCGACTGGTGGATAGCCAATCAAGCCATGCTGCGGTCACTGGAGTTCTGTGGATATGAAGTGGAACATGCTTGGGGCAATGGCGCTCATAGTGGCAAACACGGTGCGGCTATTTTCCCGGACGTCATGCGATGCAAATGGAAGTCGTGTCGGAGGGAACGAACAGCAACGATCTCGTCGTGAGGCATGATGGTACCATCTATTACACAGATCCAGCAGCCGGGAAAATCTGGAGGATCGATGCCAAAACGCGGCAGCGCCGTGAAGTGGATAGTTTCCGGGACTGCAACGGTATTGCGTTGAGCGCGGATCAATCCCAATTGTTCGTGGCTCATTTTCCTGGCCGATTCATTTATGCATTCAGCATCACCGACGATGGTTCGCTTGAGAACAAGCAACCCTACTTTCACTTGGAGATGCCCACCAATGATCCGTCCGGGCGACTCGATGGAATGTGTGTGAGCACAGACGGTTGGTTGATCTCCGCAACGGAAGCGGGCGTGCAAATTTGCGATCAACCTGGACGAGTTCATTTGATCATGTCGTTGCCTTACGGATCGAAACGACCATGCTATGCTCGTTTTGGCGGACCCGACAATAAGACGCTGTATGTTGCGAACGTCGACAAGATTTGGAAACGCAAAACGCAATTAATTGGCGCCAAGCCTGATACGCCACCTGTCAAGCCGCCCAGGCCTCAACTTTAAGTGGAGGTGGGGTAGGCATCTTGCCTGCCATCGAATCGACCTTGGAAAATCGCAAGCTGGAAGCTTACGCCACTTTGGAAAATCGCAAGCTGGAAGCTTACGCCACATTACAGAAAATCGCAAGCTGGAAGCTTACGCCACTTTACAGAAAATCGCAAGCTGGAAGCTTACGCCACTTTACAGAAAATCGCACTTTCGCGGAGCGAAAGGCGACAATCAGTGCTGCTCGAATGAAAAATTGCGATACCAAACTTCGCTACCGTGATCGGTTAGCATCAGCTTGCCACGTGGTTGCTGACTGAAGTCTTCGTATTCACTGAATTTAC
>JANPNA010000336.1:0-10398 GCA_031427235.1 Pirellula sp. | reverse complement strand
AGACGAACACCGATCATGTTCGGGCGTTGTGCCGACTCGGTCTGGATTTGATAATAGAAATTTCCTTTGCCTGAGTCCGTAATCTGAGTCCAACTCGAGGTCGTCAAAGGAATGGCGCCCGCCAACACTTCCGACATTTTCGATTCACAGAGCATTTGTGCCGTCGCCAGTCGTTGGGCCAGCAAACCATTGTCGGTAGCTTGTTTGGTAATTTGCGCCAACAGTCCAGCAGCCACTGCCAAAATGGAAAGTGCCAATACGACTTCGAGCAATGACAGTCCAGCTCGGCGAGACTTACGTGGTTTGGTGTTAAAGTGTAGCTCGGCACTCCGTGCCGAGATCAACGGCACGGAGTGCCGTTCTACACTGTGCCGTTCTACACTAGGATCAGTTTCTGTTGTTTGCATAGTTTTGGCACCTTCCACGCAGCGTTCAAGGAGTAGCAATGGAGGCCAAACGCAAGGTCTTCAATTGCCCGGTCACACCGCGAATTTGGATCGCCATGCGTCGTCCCTTGTTGTCCGCCAAGATGATTTGCGCCGTGGTGCACGAACCGTCCGGGTAGAGCAAAAGGGGTGAGGAAAGCCCCGACCCATCGCCTTGAGAGGAACCCACGTCGGTCGGAACAGTTCCGCCCGCCTGTTCGATTGCTAACGCATTTCGCGAATCTACTAGGGTTTCCACAGCCGAAAACTGAACCCCTTCGCTCAACTGTTTGGTACTGCCGGACCCTTCCGACGCCAACACCGAACCGCCGGAAGCTGGCTGCGTTTGAATGATTTGACCGGACTGCATAACCGTCGCCCCTGCAGAGGCATCTTGAGCTTCACTGCCTCCCAACCAAGGTGCAATCGAATAGTCCTGTCCCTGCAGAGTCATCCGAATGACTTGAGCTTGGCCAGTTCGCATGGCGGTAACTCGACCCGCCATGATTTCGTTTTGTAGCTTGTCGATCGACTGCCCCAATCGTCGGCTGCCGATCATCGACTCGAAGGTCGGGATCGCAATGCCTGCTACCGCAACCAAGAGCGCCAGCACAAGCAACAACTCAAATAGAGTAAATGCGGATCGCTTGCTCTCTCGCGATTGGGACATGATAGACCTACATTTGGTTGACTATGGGGTAATATCGTCTTCGGTACCAGTCTGGCCATCCGGACCTAAGGATCGCAATTCAAATTCGCTTCCATTGAGTTTGTATTCGTACGGATGGTCCCAGGGATCGATGGGTATAGGCTTGTCGCTCTTCTTTACCCAATTGCTTGGGTCGCTAATGTCGCTGGGCATTTCGTGCAACGCAGCCAGTGCCGACGGCAAGCTATTGACTTCCATTTGATACTGTTTCAGCATAGTGGATAGCATTCCTAGCGTTATTTTCGCTTGCTGTTTTTTGGCCCGTTCTCGAGTGCCATTGAATGCCTGAATGCCAAACCCGGCAATCACGACCAAAATAACGAGAACCAACAGCAATTCCAACAGCGTAAAACCGCGGCGTGGTCTAGATCGGGAAGGCAAACGACGTTTCATAGTAAAAAACTCCTATTCTAAAGTTTAAAGGGCGTTTGAGCTGTTGAGGATGGGCAGCATCAGAGCCAAGACAACAAACATAACCATCGCTGCCAAAATTAGCAGCATCATCGGTTCCAACAAGGCAACTACTGTCTCCAAACGGCGAAAAGTTGTTCGTTCCAAATTCTCGGATATTGTTACTAACACGCTATCTAGGCTATTGGACTCCTCGGCGACAGAAATCATTTCAACAACCGTCTGCGGGAAGTGTCCGCTCTTTTCCAATTGCTTGGCCAATCGTTCCCCAGCCGTTATCTCTTCGCTAGCGGATACTATGGATTCCGACAAAATCAAGTTTCCAGCCGCATGCCTGCTAATTTCCAGCGACCGCAAGATTGGAACTCCGTTGTGCAACAGTGTTCCCAGCACCTGACAGAATCTCGCCACCGCCAAGTTGAGAAAGACCGTGCCCAACAGTGGCGTCTTGATTTTCAGGAAGTCGGCATTTTTTTTGCCCGTAGGGGTTTTTAAATACCTGTTCAATCCAAGCCCGATGATGGACGCCACACCCAGCAGTACCCACCAATAGCTAGTCATGGCTCTGCTGAGCCCCAACAAAATCTCAGTGGCTTGCGGCAGTTGGCCTTTGGCTCGCAACTGCTTAAAAATTTCGTCGAATTGCGGTACGAAAAAAATCAGCAACACGGAAACCACGACCACGCCGACCGTCATGACGAAGATGGGGTAGGCGATCGCCCCCATCGTTTTGCCTTTTATTTCTTCTTGCTTCTCAACGAAAGTGCCGACGCGTTCGAGTGCGTCCTCGAGAAAACCGCCTTCGCTACCGGCCCGGACCATGTTGACGGCCATCTCATTAAAAATGCGAGGGTAACGGGACATGGCTTCTCCCAGAGATTCTCCCTCTTCCACGCGGCCTCGTATTTCACTGACCGCATTTTGGAGCGTTCTGTTGCCGCCGGATTGACTGGACAGCAAGGTCAACGTCCGGAGCATTGGCACGCCCGCTCTCAGAAGCGACGCGAGTTGAGCGTAAAAGCTCCCCATTTGCGATCCAGGGACTCGCCGGGTCATTTTTACTTGCGAAGTCTTGTTGACCGTGATCGAGATGGGAAACAACGACTTAGCACCCAACTGTGTGGCCGCATCCCGCGCGTTGGCCGCCGCAATGGTTCCTGCGGCCGATTTGCCGGACATGTCTCGTGCTACGTATGCGAAATCAGGCATAATATTGGGTTTGGGAGTTAACTAATCGATCTCTGTCCGACGCCTAATTGCCGGGCCTTCAGCCCTAACTAATGTCGTGTTTGCGTGTCACCCAGGCCGTTGGCCTGGGCTAGGTAAATGGATGGGCCTTTGGCCCGAAATACATCAAAACGTGCAACTTCAAAACTTATGTGTTGGGTTACCAAAAACATTGTTACCCCAACGAGTCCCCTTTGGTCGCTCGAAGCACTTCTTCCATGCTCGTCGTCCCCTCAATGGCTTTGCGAAAGGCATCGTCGCGCAACGTAAGCATACCATGCTTCAAGGCCGCTTTCTTTATTTCAAAGCTGCTGGCGCGATCATGCGCCAATTGACGCACATCCTCGGTAGTCGCCAGCAATTCATAGATCCCAAATCGGCCCGCGTAACCAAGATTTCGGCAGGCTCGACAGCCAGTTGGTCGGTAAAGCGGCTTTCCGTCCAGCTTTTCCCACGGGAAATCTCTCGGAACTTCGTCCGGCGTCGGATGATAAGCTTGCTTGCACTCGACGCACAATCGACGCACCAGTCGCTGTGCCATGATTCCCTCAACCGTACTGGCAACCAAGAAAGGTTCGATTCCCATGTCTACGATTCGAGTAAAGGCACTGGCTGCGTCGTTGGTGTGCAACGTACTGAAAACCGTGTGACCGGTGAGCGAGGCTTGGATCGCATTTTCGGCAGTTTCCGCATCGCGGATTTCACCGACCAGAACAATGTCCGGGTCATGTCGTAGAATACTTCGCAGCGAGACAGCAAACGTCAATCCAATTTTTGGATGGACTTGGATCTGGTTGATGCCATCGAGTTGATACTCAACTGGGTCCTCGGTCGTGATAATCTTGTTTTCTGGGGACTTGATCTCCAGCAACGAACTGTACAACGTCGTGGTCTTACCAGAACCAGTCGGCCCCGTTACCAAGATGATTCCGTGGGGTAACCGAATAAGTTCGCTAAAGAGCTTGTAAGTCGCTTCACCCATCCCAAGATTGCGCAGATCGAACTTCATCGAGCCTTTGTCGAGAATACGCATGACCAAGCTTTCGCCGTGGATCATGGGGATCACCGAAACCCGGATGTCGATTTCGCGACCGTGTACCCGCAGTTTGATTCGACCGTCTTGCGGCAACCGTTTTTCGGCAATGTTAAGGTGCGCCATTATCTTGAGACGAGAGATAATGGCCGCTTGAAAACGATTGATTTCAGGCGGGATAGCTTGGGTGTGTAGAATACCGTCGATGCGATAACGGACGACGATTCCAGCCGCTTGGGACTCGATGTGAACGTCGCTAGCTCGCGTGTCGATGGCTTCCACCAAAAGCTCATTGACCAGTCGAACCACCGAAGCCTCTTGGGCTTGTTCACCCAGTTCGCTGCCGTCCGCTTCGATCTTTTCGAGCAACTCGATTTCGGCATCTTCGTCCGATTTGGAGGCCAGGAGCCCCTCGACGGTTTCGCTACCCACGCCCAAGTGCTTTTTGACGAGCTTTGCGATTTCATCTTTTTCTGCAACCAGCGGAACTACGGCTAGGCCGGTGGCCGCCGAAGCTTCGTCGAGCGGGTAAAGATCGAGCGGATTGCTGGTAGCTACGAAAAGCTGCCCTCCCTCACGTTTGACGGGGAAGAGCGCGTGGCGGTAGATGAGCTTGAGCGGAAACGTTTGCAGCAAAGTGAGGTCGATGTTGGCTTCACGGAGATCGATGAAATCGAGCCCGAACTCTTCGGCTACGACCTTGAGCGCATCCTCTTCTTTGGCAAATCCCGCTTTGATAATGCTTTCTAGGATCCCGCCACCGTTGGCGGTAGCGCGGGATTGCTGAAGTTGTTCACGGTTGATCAAACCGCGTCGTAGTAGGATTTCGCCAGCTTCTGTAATCATGGTCGCATTGAATTCTATTGTTGGATGTGTAGCTGAGCGAGGCCGTCGCTCAGAGATCGTCCGGTTTATGGTCGTATATTTGCTTCCAATTCCGGGAGGGCGAGGCTCCTGCCGAGCCATTGCGTTATGGCTTCGCAGGAGCGTCGCCCTCCCGACCAATAAATTTGCACGTTCGCGAACCGGACGATCTCCTCAGTTGGAGTGCACTGCATCTACCATCATCGACTCGCGGGGAACTTAGACGAACGAAGGGCCTCATTCGTCCACGCAAACGTTAGCGACCACCTCTTGTGCCGCCACCTGTTCCACCACCACGGTTACCACCGCCTCCTTGAGTACCGCCACCGCCCTGACCGCCGCCAAATCCGCCAAATCCGCCAAATCCGCCACCGCGATTTCCACCACCGCCTTGGCCGCCGCCAAATCCGCCCGCACCGCCACCAAATCCACCTGGAAAACCACCTGCACCGCCCGCTCCACCAGCACGATTTCTGAACTGCTGAAAGATATCAGCCGGGTTGCCTGCGCCCCCGGTACCTGTAGCACCTGGCGTCGGGTTGGTAGTCGATGTAGTGCTGGTCTTTACACTGGTGCCGAAAGCTGATTTGAGTGCATTCTGCATGGTTACGGCGTTCACTTCGGCCGGTATCGGTACAACGACAAAATTGCTTTCATCGTCCTCGGAGGCCCGGTCCATCTCTTGGACAAACTTTTCAACTTCTTTGAACAACATTTCCGCTGCCACAACGATCAAAGCATTGTTTTTTTTGTCTGCGCTTACCGTCATGGTGAGCTCTTTTAACTCGCTTTGCGCGTTCGCTCCGCCGCCTCCACCTCCGCCACGTCGACCGCCACCACCGCCCATGAGTGCCAGAAATTCTTGCGGGGAGGGTTGGCGCTGTGCAGCCGCTCCTGGAGCCTGGGCAATCCGGTCCGCAAACACCTGTTTGACAAGGGCTTCTACGTCTGCCACCGCAATATAGTTAATAGAAATGGTTCGTGGCGTGCCTCGTGTCAGATTTTCGATGCCGCTATCTTCGATGTCGATCAATTCGATCAATTCTTCCACCATTTGCATGTCGGATCCGTTTGCCTGAATCCAAATCGCGTTGAGCCGCGGATCTGCGGTCAACACGACTTTGCCGGTTGCTGCCGCGCCTGTTACGCCAGCGCTTGCTGTGGAACTGCTGCTGCCACCACCTCCACCTCCGAACATGCCGCCGAGGAATCCACCGCCACCTAGAACACTAGAAGCCACTTCGCCAAGAAGTCCGCCTCCACCCGCACTTCCGCCGGTAGCTGCTTCGCCAGCGATAATGCTGTTGATCAACTCGACTGCGGCTGCAGCTTTAATGTGCTTTAGAACGCGGATGGTCGGATCGGTGGGCGCATTGGCCATCTGCTCCTGGACTAGTTTCAAATACTGATTGAACTCCTTGAGCGCTTCCGGGTTGTCGCTGGTGACGATCAATCCATTCGGACCACGCCGAATCACGATGTCATTGAAAGCGGAACTTGGAAACGGTGAGGAGGGAACTTGGGTCGACGCCCCTTGAACTTGATTTGGGCTGTCGTCAACTTGTGCCGTAACGAATTTCGCGAATGGATTGGTTCGATTGTGCGATGTACTTCTCGCATCTTTGGATTGCAAATTATTTTTGTTTTTAGGTTCATCAGGGGGCAGAACGATCCGGAAACGGGACTTACTCTTCTTGGCTTCCATGAGCATTTCGATTTGTTCCAAAATGCGATCGGCAGCTCTGCCTTTGACTGGCACCATCAGCAGCCCATCGATCATCGACTCCGCGGCTGGGCTAGAGGCTTCTACCGTCGTCAACAATTTTCGAATTTGTTCGACTTCTTGATCGGTCCCCTTTACCAAAATCGATTTCGACGCCGTATCGGGGTAGAAAATCGGGCCTTTTACCGCTGTGGCATCCTTGGCTTGCTTTCCAAAGAATTTTTCCAAAGTCAGCATGGCCGTTTGCGTATCGAGTTTCACCAACGGAATGCTTTGAAAATCGCTGTTCTGTCCGGCCAGTTCGGCGATGATTTTGTCAATCTTATCATGGTCCGACTTGATCGCATCCGCGATGATATTGTTGGTCTTCGGATCCATCGACAACTTCATGTTGGTCTGGCCCGCAAAGGTCGACTGGAGCACGTCCATCGTCGTGGTTGGGTCCGAACCGAGAAGCCGGTGCGACTTGAAATAAGGTGGATCAACCGCAATGGCCGTGGCTGCTTCGCCACTGGGCTTTACATCGACTTGAGTGGCAATGTCCCGCAACTTCTGAAGCTTGTCTGCAGATCCAGTGGCCCAAATTTTGTCTCCGAATGGATCCGTCGAAATACTCAGGTCTTCCGACGTATTGATACCATCCTTGAGACCCACTAAAGGTCTAGCGATGGCCAGGAATTCGTCCGCACTGAGATTCTTTAACGGAATGGTAACAATTTTGGCAGACCGAGCCCCGTCTGGCTTCTCCGAACGATCGATCAAGTCTCGAACGATACGCAATTTGCCACCGGTCTCGCATACCAAAATTTGGCCTGCAGTTGGCAATGGTACTACCGAACCTGTAGGTCCGATAAGCGCCTTAACTTCCTTTTCGATTTCTTCCACCGTCGATCGCTCCAGTGCGAAAACGCACTTGAGGATTTCGTATTCGCCACGCTTGCTCAATTCCTCGGTCGTAACCAATTCCGCTAGCTCGCGGATGAGGGTACGTGTGACGTCGGCAGACTCACCACTCCCCAAATCCAAACTCATCAGGACCCGTTGTTTCTTGACCAGCGTGTACCCCTTGCCGAGCAGCACACCGTTCATGACGTCCATCGTCTCGGCGACGGTGTATCGTTTGAACGGATCGCGGTAAGTGAAGGTTCCTGTCGGATACGTATCGACTTGCAAACTCAATTCCGCTTGTGCGGCCAGCCATTGAAGAACTTCTTTCCACGGGGTAGCGTTAAAGACAATGGTCAGCCCATCTTCGGGGCCGATCATTTTTGGTTGCGGTTTTGCGGCGACATCTGAGGGGGAGGGGGATGGGGTTGGCGAAGCGGTATTCTGAGCAGTTGCGTTTTCCGTTGCTTCGGCCGTCTCGGTCTTGCCAACTAGCGTCTGCCACATTTTCTTCTGAGAATCGTCCAATACGGCGACGATGCGCGAATTGATTTCGGCGGTCGCTTTGTCTCGCCCCAGTTCGCGAAACAGAATCGATCTCCCCTCAAGCACGTTTTTGATTTTGGCGAGTTGTTCCTCGCTGACCCCCATCAGCTTTGCAACTTCGGGTTCCGAGAGGGCGACCGGACCCAATTTTTTGAGACGCCACATTTCGGCTTTCGACTGTTGGGCCTCGGTTAGCAGTGCGAGACCCTGACGTTCGATCAAGCGGATGTTTTCCGTTTCTTTGGCTCGTCTTTCAGCCGACGGTAACCGTCGAATCTCGCTGGCAAACGTCAGCGCTTGGCCTTCATGCTGTTTGATCAAGGCCTCCAATCGGTCCAATTGGTCTTGCGTCAGACCAAGTTCCGCCGCATTTCCAGGCTCGGTAATGGTAGCCAGGACACCCACAATGTCCGGGTTTCCAGAGGCGTTTGCATAGCCCGTGCAGGACGCAACGAGAACGGAAAAAGATAAAAGTCCGGTTTTGAGTAAGTTTCTGATTTGCATGGAAAATGCTTGGGTTGGATCGCTTTTTGCGAATTGTAGTCAAATTGCCATCGAATTGACTCTAGTTGATCGACAACAGATGGCCAGACTCGAACTGCCGCGGAGCGACAATTAGATCGGCTTCTCAAAGGGAAAGTTGTTTTTGAAACCGATTGTACGGGGGGTTTTCGCTAACCTAGCCATCCCTCTAACCCTTGCAGGCGATAAAGGTTCCGGTTGCTAGAAGCAGTTTAACAAATACTGAGAATGGTCGGAACGACAACCTGCCGCCGAGACTGGTTGGGTGAAAACAATCGTGATACTCTACTGAGATTCGTATCACCTGACTCGCACCGAAAAACTTATGCCGTCCGCTGCATTGCCAAAACTGCCAAAACAGCCAAAACTGTCGAAAACCGAGCCTACTGCAAACCGCTGTCCAACCTCGATCCAGTACGTTTTATTAATCGCGTTCCTGATCCACTTCTTGGGAGTTTTGGCCGAGCCCCTCCGGTTTTTTTCTCGCAGCGAAATCCGAACGGGACCAGAATTCGCCTGGCTGGCGGATACGATGAAGCCCTACTCGCAATGGCTATACCTAAATCACGGTTACTTCTTTTTTGCTCCGAATCCTGGACCTGGGCACTTGATTCAATGCACGCTTTCAACCTCCGTGACGGACGAAAATTCAGGTGGGGAACCAAGCCAAGTTCTCCTTCTACCGGATCGAAACGAACACTGGCCACGATTGCTTTACCACCGCTATTTCATGCTCTCGGAATTCTACACCAGCCGTTACGCCCCTGAGCAAGTCACTCAAGACCTGAAAAAGGACTTGGAGTTCATGCAGACTTGGGCCTCGGACAAAGAACTTTACGATCAGATCCAATCCTCCATCGTTATCAGCCTTAAGCATTCGAGGGGCATAGAGAAAGTCAAACTCAGACGCCTAGAACGACACCTTCCGGACTCGCAGCAAGTACTCAAGGAAGGTTGGAGTTTGAACGACCCTAGACTGACCAACCTGCTTGCAGAAACGATGCTCGAGGCGACCGCCGTGGAACCCATAGACGAGCTCCCCGGTAAAGCCAGCGAAGGAACCTCGCGATGAATTCATCCAAAGCTGCGCCGCTCGGATCCGACGCGGAAGCAACCGATGCTTCGTTTCTGGCCGCACTTGAAAAATTCTTCTTTCGGCCAAGTTCAGCCCACACATTGGCGGTAATGCGAATCGCAACCGGCTCGATGATCACTTACATTCATTTGGTTTGGATGCTGAACCTGGATTCGTTCATGGGTCCGTTCGCCTTGATCAACAATGCAACTTGGAAAGGGCTACACCATGGCCCGGTTCCGGACTTCAAATGGACGTATCTAGCCCAGACCGAGTCGATGTCGGTGATTTGGTGCCATGAGTCACTCGCATGCTTGGCAGGACTGATGTTGGCTGTGGGCTGCTTAACTCGGACCTTCAGCGTTTTGGCCTGGTTCACAACCCTCATGACAGCCCATCGAATGACGGGGATGCTGTTCGGTTTGGACCAAATCACACTCATGCTAGCCATGTATCTTTGCCTTGCGAGGCCAGGCAGCGTTTGGAGCGTAGATAGTTGGCTGCACCAGAGATTTCAGAATGCCTACGTAAAACACCCCTGGTTTCGGATCATGTCCGGGTTACCCGCAATGGAGTGTGGACTAGAAACGCCAGCGTGTTGGTCCAATAACTTCGCGACCCGGTTGATACAATTGCATTTGTGCGTCATCTATCTTTTTGGTGGCCTTGGTAAATTACGTGGTGAGATGTGGTGGGATGGGAGCGCTATGTGGTATTCGATCGCGGCCTACGAATACCAATCGATGGATATGACTTGGACCGGGCATTTTGCAATTCTTTCTTCGATTGCCACCCATTTGACCTTGTTTTGGGAGGTCAGTTATTGTGCCATGATCTGGCCGAGGTGGACGCGGCCTTGGACTCTTGGGGTGGCGTTGATGGTGCACGGCGGTATCGCTTTATTTCTGGGGATGATTTCGTTCGGACTCATGATGATCGTAGCAAACATTGCATTTGTTCCTCCGATCCTGGTTCAGC
>JANPNA010000335.1:0-6064 GCA_031427235.1 Pirellula sp. | reverse complement strand
ATGTTGTCGGCAACCGACCGGACAGATACGAGCCGCGTGTAGTCAAACGCAGACCGAAGTCGTACACCTTGATGACCAAGCCTAGGGACCAATACAAACCCGGAAAATCATAGGGTTTTCGTTCGATTAAGTGCCATTCGTGTTAGGGACCAAATATGAAAACGGAACCTGACACCCTCTCGCCCACCCGAGACTAGGCGTCACGCCGCAATGGTACTTCCGCGACGGGAACGTTAAGTATCGTGGCAAGACGGCTGGCCAAGTACTTCGAAACACCTTCTTCTTTGGACTCTAAAAAAGTTTCGACATCGTACCCGGTTAAACCGCATCCAAGCTCATCGGCCATATTATCGGGAGTGAGCCCTCGCGATTCTCGCTGTCCTTTTAACCACTTACCGAAATGACGTCGTTGTGGAATTGGTGGCGATTGCGGGGACACGTGACTGAGAACCGCAAAATCCAGAGTCGCGTCGGCTAGATCGTCTCTGGTGAGATTGCAATATCGCAGATCGGCTCTCGTCAGGTCAGCCCCATCGAAACGAGCCCCTTCCATTATAGATTCAGAGAGGTCGGCCTTGAATAGTCGGGCCCGTGAAAAGTCGGCGCCGGTAAGGTCTGCCTTGGGACCGGAATGTCCGAGCCCCGCCGAGAAGACCCCAAAACATGAATGTCTTAGATCAGCGGCTACCAAACATGCTCCACGTAAGATCGCACTGCGAAAATACCCGCCAAACAATACCGCTCCACGACAATCGGCGCTGGAGAGATTCGCTCCCATGAAACACCCGCCGAGGAGCCGCACGCCAGAGAGGTTAATGCCTGTTAGGTCTCCGGACATAACGTCCACCTCACGAAGGCTGGGGACGGGTTCGCCCTCCGCACGCCGGCGGTTCCACTCGTCGACGCCGGCGCTCCCCATACGAAGGAGACATTCAGCTTCCTCTCGCGTCATCGCTCTCAACCTTTCTCGATGCAGCTACGCCCGAGTCGACGAACTTGTAATTATCCCTGTTTGGGGCGGTTATCCCTGAATGTAGTCGCGTTATCCCCGATTTGTCAACTTGGCTTTCACTGAATCAGAGAAGCCATGTCCACAGTTGAACTAGCGTTTCATCCTGCCGAATCTGGGAAGCTAGCAGCTAGGCACATCATTGTGGAAATCGTAGAAGCGCGTCGGAGGAGCGGACGTATCCAAATTGGATGGCCGCGAATCCCGCCTCAGTCCAACGTGTGGAAATAGTAGCCGATGGTTACTGCTAGGCCGATGAGGCAGGAGTACGACACCTTCACAGTGGTTGAGCTAACATGGATCGCAGCTAGGCACAACCTTGTGGAAATCGCTGAAGCGTGTCGGAGGGAAGCGAAATATTTACAGGCTTGGTCCATTCTGTATGCATCCAGCGAACCAATTCGAGAATCTCACTGCCAGCTAATGTGGGAAGTTAGCTTCTACCCGATTTGAGAACATTAGACTGGATCCTGGCGAAACATGTCGTCCAGAGTGGTCTGGATTGAATCGAGAATCGACCCATTCACTATAGAGACATCAAAGCCGTTGGCAATACACTCAAAGGTCGAATCGTGAAAGGCAAAGATAAAGTGTCTTTTGGACTCAAGGAAGCGATTACGATCATGGTAGGGATGAACGGAGTTCATTCGCTCTAGTGTTCGAATCCATGACGATTGCTTAACCTCGAATGCCGCAAATGCTTCCACTCCGCGATCCGCAAGTGGATGGCCAGAAATGGCTTCTTCATTCGGCGCTCCCATCATGTGCGCATACGGACGTTGAAATCTGATCAGCGCGACAGAACCTTTTGGGTCTGCTGTCACGACGTCGAGATTTGTTCCGTCCCAGTTCGGGTCCTCTATTGGCATAAGATACTCGAGAACAAGTCGAAAGTCGTCAGCAATCACAGTTGGCAATGGGGCGCCAATATCTTGAGATGGTACGTTTGTAAGGAGAACGACGGTGTCAAGTTTATCAACGCTGTACATCGGGCTCTAATCTTTAGGACGAACTTGTACCTGTCCCTGTTTGGGACGGTTATCACCGAAGTTTGGGGAGTTACGCTTCTCCTTCAACTAGCGTACTTCAGTCTATCTGATCCAACAATCGCACGCCACTTGCACATGTGGACACAGTAGCGGCGTCTTGGAAAGAATGGGACGCTTGCACAAGAAGAGGTTGGTTGCTGCTAGACCCTTCCTGCAGTCGACGCCATTTCCACAGTTGATGAGGTAGACGGGAATCCTGCCGAATTTGGGAATCTCGCTGACGGCACAACCCTGTGGAAATCGGAAAAGCATGTCGGAGGGATGCGAAATCGTCATAGGCTTGATCCATTCCTTATGGTCTAGCCAACAATTCGAGAATCTCACTGCCAGCTAGTGTGGGAAGCTAGCTGGATGGTCCTTACATTTGGAGATCGAAGCAGCATCTGGGAGGAAGCACGATACTTTCGCAGGCGACGTGCCAGACTTGTGAATACGAAATCGACGGACTTTTCCGATTTACTGGGCTTTCGTTCTTTCACTGTAGGACCAACCGCATTCGGCGCAAGTATTCTGATCCGCCGGGAGAGCTGCGCCACATTCCAAGCATTCTGCGAGGTCATCATTGACTTTGTCAGATCGAAATTGAGGATGAATCATGGAATCAAAATCATTCCACTTGCCCCAGGAGCAATGTAAGCACTTTTTTGTCCAAGGAGCATAAGTCCAGCGTTCATAAAAGAATGGTAGCCCGCAACGCGGACAGGGGAAATAAGCAATCCAATAGCCCGCCACTGCATATGTAAATAACCAGGATAGCCCAAATGGTAAAACGAGTTTGTCAGATCTGAGGATCGCATGTGAAACGAAAGATGCTGCTAATCCCGCAGGCAGGAATCCACAAAAAAGGCAAACAATTGTCGCACGTCGTAATCGGTAGTCATTCCACTCTCGGCCAAACTTCGCTTGCGATTTGATGTCGTTTGGTTCGTAAGGGTTCAGCTTAACATCTCCTGGAATGCCTTAAGCCGAAGTTTCTGCTGCCGGACGGCGACTTCAGTCTAGTCGATTCCGCAGGAATACGCCACTTGCACAGTTGATGAGCTAGCCAGAATCCAGCGTCAGTCCAACCGATGCTCCCGAGGGATCCGGTAATCGACCAAGCCTGCCCACACTCGTCCCTAGAACAACGACGCAGAATCTAATCTTGAATATGTGATCCGTCTTCGACAGGTGACATTGGAGGTAGTCCACGAAATGTTTCGCTCTGCGCAAGCTTGTTCTCTTTCCCAATTGGTGATTTAGCGCCGGGCTTCACGTAGCCAGAATGCCAGGGCGCAATAAGCACGATGGAGTAGAAAGCGTAGACAAAGGCGATCAAACCAGCAAGCAAGCCAAACGTCAATGAGGTGACGACCACATAAGATTTTCCGAACCACCACCAGACCAATCCACCCGAAATCACTCCAAAGACAAGCGTTGGCAAAGTTGCAAAGAGTCCCGAGGCAAAAAGCGTTTTGGGGTCACGTCTATGTGCGTTCACGCGAGAATTGAATTTGCGTTGTTCGATACACTCCCAACATGAACAATCGATGGCATGGCCTTTGATCACAGGAATGACGTTCATCAGACTCCACCTCAATTCATAGTCTGTTGTATTTGCGCAGGGATTCGAAGCAGCAACTCAGCCGAAAACATATGGTATGCCGACGTCGGCATTTTTTAAAAGGTTCGGCTTATCGTGGGGGATAGTAGCTGAAAAGTCAATCAATTTCTGGACTCTCGTCGCTTCCGCTCAGAAATTTGCCGAATGAAATACCTGACAAACTTAGCTTGGCTTGTTCCATCGCTGACCGAAACCGGCGACATCCGCTTGGAAATGAAAGCAGCGTGTCGGAGAGGATCGGACGCTTCATAACACGGAGGTAGGCATTTCAAATCCGTCTCGTGAGGTTTGACGAGTGGTAGCGAACTAATTCCGGTGGGTTTCGGGAAAGTGAGATTAAGGAGCGCATTCGCGGCGTTAGTTGGCGAAATGCTTGGGAATCAACGATTGTGGGAGAAGCAAGGCTCATTACCAGAATTGAACAACGCTGTGGATAACTTACAATCTGCTGCGGCAACGGTAGATTCACCGTTGTATTACCCGAGGAAATGCAGTTCCCCTCCATCCGGGAAATCGAATACGTCAAGACTCGCATTGAGCTACTAATGGCAACGACCGGTCCAATTGTAATTGCAGGTGCAAGCGGGTTTCTGGGATCGTCCCTAGCCCGGTATTTATCCGATGCAGGCCATTCGATTGTCTTGCTTTCGCGACGAAAGCCACCCAATTCTGTGCCTGGAGAATTCGTCACGTGGAATGGTCGTTCAATCGGTGACTGGTGTCAGAACCTACGCGGAGCCAGCGGTCTTGTGAACTTAGTCGGCCGCAGCGTCGATTGCATTAAAACTGCAGATCACCGAGATGAAATCTTGCGATCCCGAGTCGAATCCGTCAACGCGCTAGGCTTAGCGATGCAAACCATCGAATCTCCGCCGCCTGTCTGGGTTCAAATGAGTACTGCTCACATTTACGGTGACCCTCCGGACGTGGAATGCAACGAAGACTCTTCGTTTGGATACGGGTTGGCTCCAGATGTCGGACGAGCTTGGGAGGATGCTTTCAGGTCCAATTTATTGCCGTCACAGCGAGGAGTCATCTTTCGAACGAGTTTTGTCATCGGACGAGACCACGGCTCCGGCGGTGGTGCAATCTCTCGTCTGCGGACTTTGGTGCGATTTGGTCTGGGCGGCACAGTGAGCTCGGGGAAACAAGGAATGAGCTGGCTGCACGAAAAAGACATGAATCGACTGTTCGAACGTGCGCTGCTGAATGAGTCGATGCGCGGCGCCTACATCGCATCCTCACCTCAACCAGCGAGTCAGCGAGAATTCATGAAAGAGATGCGTAAAGCCATGCGAATACCAATTGGTCTACCTGCTTCCGAATGGATGGTGCGAATTGGCGCGCCCTTATTGATGCGCACGGATCCTGAACTCGCGCTATATGGTCGCTATGTAGTCTCCAAGCGATTGCAGGACGAGGACTTCAAATTCTCCTTCCCGGATCTGTCTGGTGCGCTGGCCGACGTATTTTCTCAGAGCCCGCGTGCTGCCGCTGATCAATAACCTTGCAGTACTTTTAGAGTTTCCGTCGATCTGTCGCGAACGGACTCTTTCCCTTAATCAAGAGAAATGATGCGAGCAGTAGACCAATTCCAAAGACAACAAGTGCAATTATAATTACGATCGCGATTCGTGAGCTAATCGAAAAACTGAATCCGCTTGGAAGGATATACTGCCAACTCGTTTCAACGGAATACGGCGAATAGAGCGTCCAGCGTTCGGCCTTTAGATAGATCAATGCTGCGCACAAAAGTAACACGGCACCCGAAACGATAAGAATCCATCTTCGTCTTCTGTGCAGACTTGAACAGCCAGGAGCGGCGAAAATAACTTGTCGATTGGGATTCTCTTTAGGCACCATTCAGCATTTCTGTTTTGAGCGATCCGGTTAACCAATAGCGATCTATTTCAAAATCATCGAAGCGGATCGAATGGCTAATATCTCCAAATGAGCCACGCTTCCCCACCGCAAGCCGCTTTCGTATATCTGCGGGCGTAATCGAATCGACTTGAGCCAACGTCCACGGCTTTGTGATCGAATCATTTCAGGCAACTTGCTGTACGCAAACGAGTTGGTGAAGTTTATGCAGCAATGTTCTTCCGCTTCCAAATCCGAAAAGCCACCAAAGTAACTACGACTTGGATTGCCAAAACCGCGAACAACGCGATTGCGATTGAGGGCCAAGACGCTAAAGCGTCCCAGAGACTTAGATACGAAATGTAAACCATACCCAACGAAAGTGGAACGCCAGCCAGTGAGTACGCCAGTTGAGACTTCCCCTGAATTTCGAGCACAGTCCCATAGTAGGACTGAATCCCACCAAACCAAAGAGTTGTGTATCCGATAGCAAAAACTGCTTTTGATTGGTCGAAAAACAGACTTAGAATCATGAGCGCGAAC
>JANPNA010000334.1:0-13064 GCA_031427235.1 Pirellula sp. | reverse complement strand
GATCTTAAGCTGGGCCGCGAAACACTTTCGCTAGCGTTCCCTAGTAGCGGAATGCGTCAAGCATTTCGTTGGCGTCCAGCATTCACGAAAGCTTTGACAGCTTCCGCTACGATTTAAATCGGCCCGCCTTAAGATCGACGTCGGTTTTGCCACTAGACAAATCCTGGAATTCTTGGCATGATATGCCTCCACTAGTACCTGGGATTATTGTATTTAGACCGAATTCAGGAGTCGTGAAGTGCCAAATATTAAGAGTGCTAAAAAAGCGCCATCGCCAGTCCCTCGAGCGCCGAGCACGCAATCGTTCCGCAAAATCGCAGCTCAAGACCGCGTTGAAAAAGCTTCGCGAATCCGTCGAAGCCAAGAATTTTGACGAAGCCAAGACACAGTACTCCGCATTCTGCAAGATGCTCGATCAAAACGCATCCAAAAAGATCATTCACGTAAATAAGGCCTCTCGAACGAAGAGCCGTTTGAGCGCCATGATCAAGAAAGCCTCGTTGGCAACCGCTTAGTGTGGCACAGCGGTCCCCGCTGTGATTTTGAAGCCAAGCGTTCTCCGCCCTGATCCGGATGAGGGTGTGCACAGCGGTCCCCGCCGTGAATCGGGGCCTTTCTCCTGGTGAGCATTGTAATGTTAAACGTTGCATCGCTCCTCTCTAGAATACGAATAGCAAACTTGGCTCTTGGAAGCGTTTCCTCCGTCGACGGAAATTCCGAGAAAATTCGCTCGTGGAATTATGGCGAGTTGGAACTCTCAGACGGCAGGTTGATTCGTATCGTTCCCCGATGGTGGCCTCGCTTGGGCTCTCAATGGGAAGCGTTCCAAGATAACTACATTCGAACCCTTCCGGTGGATTTCTGCCGTGCTTATTATGCGTTTCCGCGACGAGCACCGGGGTTCATGAGCGTGCTTTATGCCCAAAGTGGCCCAAAGACTCAATACAAAACTCTGTACCGCGCCGTAGTCGTCATGGACGAAATCGCTAAGCTCAGGGACGCTCAAGCCATCGTTTGCCAGACCATTAGCCCGCGTGCAAGCGAGCGACTGATGAATCGCTGGGGATATATTAGGCATGCGCAATCGCTGGGCGAAAACCATTTCATCAAGCGACTTAAATGACTGTCGACTTTCACGCCTGATGGTTGGCCAAGAGTGTAGCTCGGCACTCCGTGCCGGGAACAACGGCAAGAAATGCCGAGAACAACGGCACGGAGTGCCGTTCTACACTAGACGAAAATCAACTTAAGGGCTCATGGCACCATTGATGGCTGTTCCCGACGCGTCGAAATTGTTCTTGGTCGCCGTAGCGAACTGACCTACTGAGGTAATCACAGCGCCCACAATCAGGGCCAGCATGACAGCGTACTCAACGGCAGTTGGACCTTCGTCCTCCGTTAGAAACCTCCGAACACTCTTTCCGATTTTTTCGTACATATTGGTCTGACTGAAAAATGGCTTTGCGGCCCAGCACGATGCCCACCCTACTAAACTTCTACTTTGATTTCGACACAAAGGGGGACGTGAAGCATGGATTCGTTACTCCCATTTTCGGATTTCGGATACCCGTGGGGTATGAAATCAATACAACCGCTACAAGTAGAACTTTGCGCCTTCGAAATGAACACAATACGAACCGTAGAGTAATGCAAGCGACAAACTGACAGCCGGGATTTTAGCTTTCGTCGCCCCATCTTCGGGCCTGTCGTTCAAAATCATTGTCCAGGTATTTTCCATCTCCACGCGACCAATGCCACAGCGCAGAGCTTAGCGACGAAACGTCGCTAAGCGCCGCCCTGGGATCCGAAAACATCCAAACGTTGCCCTGAAAGGGCTTTACCGTACACCGGCTGCCCAGCGATGTTCGCGGAGGATCGTTTTTGTAGCGAAAAACCGAAACTTCCACAGGTCAAACCTATGCGAATAATTGTGCCAAGCGGCTTGAGTGGTGGTGTTCCGCGAGAAGCGTTAATTCGTGCCAACATTCAAATACAGTTTGGCATACTCCTCAACTGCATACGCCAGCTGCTCCGCGATCTTTTTTCGATTTCCTTGGGTGCGATAGTCCGCTCCAAACTCCAATTGCATCGCATCGATCCCTACGACCTGATGACTGCCGTATGTCTTCACAATGTACCCGCCAGTAAAACCCGACTGCTCGCGTTCATCGAAGGGATCTGGAAACACGGTCCAGCCTTGAGATTTCATCAAGCCGAACATACTCATGTCTCCGGTATGTGCCAATTCGCCAAATTTTTCACGCAGTCGAGACACCGTCTTACCATTGTTGGTACCTCGAAAGACCGTGTCCCGTTTTGAGCCTTGGCCGTGAATATCAAGCAGCAGTCCACCGCGAAACTCATTCACGATCGAGCGGCATTGTTCCGTGAGCGCTTCGTGATAGCGATCATAGACCGGCTTTGCATCGGAATTTTCATAGGCGATATCGGCAGGACGATTCGGATCGAGGAATTTTCGATCTACCGATGAAATGACCGAATAGGGACGACGCCCGAACCTCTCTTCGATAGCACGAACAACGTCGTTAGCTAGCTCTTCGGTGCCGCCATCTCGACCGATAAAGAAGCCTTTTGGCCCCGTTTCCATTCCTTTGCCCTGGCGCGCTTCGACGTTCGGAATTTGGAATAGTCCACCGTGGGGCGCCGAAATGATGATCGGTAATTTCCCCGAGTTTACAACGACCATTTGCTCCAGTGCGACATCTGCTCCCTGCTTTCCAGCACCCTTTTCAAGGGTGGTTTTTTCTTGAGACACCACCATGGATGCGAAAAGCATCCAAGCGATTAGGGAAGGCAAGCAAGTCTTTCGAGAAACCATTTGCACCACTTCCTGTCAATATTTCATTGGCTTGCTCGCCGCAGTCGATCTAACAACGCAACTCCAATACCAACTTCTTCAATTGCTTCGCAGCATACCACATCCGCACCTGATAAATCGGCTTTTCGAAAGAAGTCGAAGAGTTTTGCTGCGTAGTCAGACGCGTTGGCACAAACCAGGACGCATCGAAATCGAGATGGGTTGGCAGGTTGCTTGACTCCAATGTAATGGGCAACAGGCATCGAGGGCATTGAAGATGCAAGCTCGGAATCCGCAGTGAGTGCGGACACAACCATGACTCTGGCACTCGGTTGATAGTGTTTGTATTTGAGGCCAGGGGAGTTGACTGCGGATCCGCTTTGAGTCGATGGAAATCGTGCATAGGGCTCGATAGATGGGCAGACTTCTTGCAATTGTTCCAGTGAAACGCCACCGGGTCGTAACACCCGAGGAGGCTGGGAGGTGGCGTCGACCACCGTGCTTTCAAGACCGAATGAAGTTGGTTCACCGCAAACCAAGCCTGCGATTCGGCCATCAAGGTCTTCCGCCACGGCTTGCCAAGTTGTCGCGCTGGGGCGTCCAGACCGATTCGCGCTGGGGGCTGCAAGTGGAACTCCAGCCTGTCGAAGAAGCTCGAGAGCCATCGGATGGTTGGGAAGTCGAACGGCAACGGTATTCAGCCCGGCAGTTACCAGATCGGGAACTTCAGGTCGCTTGGGAAGCACAATCGTAAGCGGCCCCGGCCAAAATCGCGACATCAACTCTTGGGCGATCATCGGCACGTCACGAGCGATCAACGAAACTTGGTTTCGGTCAGTAATGTGTACGATGAGAGGATTGTCCGAAGGACGCCCTTTGGCGACAAAGATCTTGTGGACGGCCGCAGCATCCATCGCATTTGCCCCGAGGCCATAGACCGTCTCAGTTGGAAAAGCAACGACCTCGGCGGAACGAAGAAGCTGAGCTGCGCGATTCAGCTCCAAAACCGAAAAATACTTGGTTTTCATTTTTCGGCGATCAGGTGGTCAGTACACTGGCAAGCTGCATTCAGTGGCTAACCGTTGGAGTCCCGTTAGCAAAGTCCGCAGGGCTAGATGGCGATTTGCTCGGAAAGCGACTTGCACAGAAAATTCTTTCCCAGAGGCTTGCCTTTCGAACGCGAGAATCGGAGATCGGCAAAGTATGTTGTTTTCCTCGACGCGTTTCTAAAACGAGTAAGCCATCTTTGACTTGCCGAACGATCCAGTACTTGTCTACTTCGTAGGAGTACATTTCGCCGTGAGGAGATGGCGAAATATTTTTTGCTCTTTTGCCAGGGGATAAACTGTGCTTTTCGCGTGTATAGACTACCCAATCGTTTGGACAGAAGGAGCCGATCATGCGGATGAATTCCTCGCTCGAAAATTCGAAATCCCAAGTTGAGTGGGTTGTTAAGCCCCAAACGAAGCGGCGTTGCAAACGGGTAGATGACCTGGATTAGCCACCCGCACAGTCTATTCTTTATCGTGAAGCGTTACGGATCCAGGTCAGCTTTGACTCTGACTGCAGAATTCAAGAGAATAGTGACGATTTTTTTGATTAATTCGGTGCTTCCAATGTTTCCGAAGCATTCGCAAACGCATTCCTACATTTATCGAGAGCCGAATGAACCCAACCGGAGCGTAGACGAGCCAGTCCAGGCCGTTCACCATAATGTTCGTATGCCTAGGAAATATTTGCCGTTCGCCAGCAGCTCAAGGGGGCATGGAATGGAAGCCGCTTGTCCGAAGATTCTGGCGGAATGCTTGCAATCGCCAAGGTAGCATGCCAATGCCGCCGAGTTTACTCGGGGGATGCTTTCCATCGCTCTAGGACAGAAGGCGAAACCCCTCGCTCCTTTTCATGGCTTCTTGTACGATACGTTCATGATTTCCTTTGTAGTACCCGAACCGCAGGCGACAGCATTCGTTCCGGTAAGGTCGAATTGCCGAGGATAGATGGATTTGGGGAGAAAACCAGCCTTGCAAGGCACATCTTTTGCATGTAAATTTCGTGTTAGTTGGTAACCCTGGCAACATCTAGGGTTAGAAGTAGGAAGTTGAGTGAACCTTCGGTCGCCAGACCGAATCACAACGTATTCTGAGAGTGCGTTGCACTTGGCTTGGTGAATTAAAAAGACAAATACTCCCTTGTAGCTCAGTTGGCAGAGCAACGGACTGTTAATCCGTGTGTCGGTGGTTCGAGCCCACCCGGGGGAGCTTGGCATTGAGATGTAAAATCTCGCAAGCCCTGGAAATCTCCAGGGCTTTTTGCGTTTTTAGGCTTTTTCGGTTTTGACCCCTTTCCACGCTGTGCAGGCTCTTGCGCCCCCTCGCGGTCGCTTACTGCCCCCGAATCTGCCCCCGATTTTTCGACCGTCTTTGAAACCTCGGAATGTCGAGTTGCCTTTGCAAAATCCTCAGATGTCACCATCAAGTAATGGTCCTTAGACACCTGAACCGAGTGTCCCAACCAGTCCGCAACGACGTGATGAGGGTGACCAAGCGATATTAGGTGCGTTTCGCACGACCGTCGAAGTGCTTGAAACATGTCCTCCCATGGCTTCAATTTGGCCGCAGTTATGATCGACGGAAACCGCCGTCGAATATTGCTAATGGACAATTGCAGCACCCTCTCTCCTACTCTCTCCTCCCAGGCCTTTCGAAGTATGGGGAATAATTGAGGGAGAATAGGACTGACGCGAGCAGCCGTCTTATTTTTGGCGATGGACAAGCTGTGTGTTTTCCAATCCACATCTTCCCAAGTCAGCGAGAAAACCTCGCTCGGTACTCGAAGCCCTGCGTAACGGGCGAGGCCAACGAGAACCTTCCCGGGATGACTGGGGCAGGCGGCAAGCAGTTTCACCGTGTCCCCGTCCGTCACATAATGCCTTGCGGTTGCAGCCAACGCGGTGCTTTTGAGCTTCCGGAACGGGTTGGATGGAATCCATCCATGATCGACAGCGTGCGACGCAACTTGTTTTGCATATCGGTTGAGCGTTCGTTGATGGGCCTCGCTCGCACCCTCCTTTCGTCCCCACGACTCAAAGGCCGACGCGTCGCCGACGGTAATAGTCGCGATATCGCGATCATCTCCCAGGAAATCCGTCAATCGTGCCGAGGAACCCTCCAGTTTGTCGAGCGAGTTCTTAGCAATGAGTGGCCGTTTGTGAATGACAAAATTATCCACGAGCGTTTTGATTGTTTGCTTTACGGGCGCTTCGGTTTCGATCTTTGGTCGTGCCGCAACCAATTCCAGTGCAACCAACCTTTCCAAGAGTTTGTCATTGTCCGGAAGTGCGGCTAGCCAGGCCGATACTTCGCCGTCCGGTGAGGAGCCGGATGTTTTGCATGACAACAACGATTCCACCTTAGCGAGCACCCGTTCGGCACCCTTTTTTGGAATTTTGCCCAGCTGAATCCTCGGTCGATTGTCGCCAATGACAACGTAGATTTCTCGTGAGCCGTCAGATTTGGAGCTGAGCGAAGCCATGGTTTTGGCAACTTTCGTAGTGACTTTGAAACGGTGAAATTCGGATTTAGGGTTTTGCGGGACCGTCGGTCTGCTGTGGAAAAGACCGAGAGCGTTCCGTTTGTTGTCGTATGAATTCTTCGATATCGGTTCGTGCGTATCGTTTGGCACCAAGGATTCGCACACAAGCAATATGGCCAGTATTTGTAATCGTCCAAAGCGTCCGTTCTGAAATGCTCAGCAACTTGGCTGCTTCTTTTGACGACAGTAGGAGTTTGTCATTCGGGCTCATGATGACTCCCTACTCTGGATCGTAGCGTGATCCGTCAAATCGATCATCTGGTTTTGCATTAAATTTTCTGCAAACGATTTCTCGCTCTGCGGAATCGATGCGATCCAAGTTGCGACATCACTTGGCCGCCACCTAATAGATCCACCGATTCGAATCGGTTTCACGATTGTGTTCGCATGCACCAACCTCCAAACGGACCGTGTCGAGAGCTTTAACAGCTTCGCAACATCGTTCACCGTGAGGAGCTTGGGGACGTTGCTATTGTCCTGAATCTGAATGTGAGTGCTCATTCAAAGAGGTCCTCAAGCGGGTCGATTGGGGCGTTGTCTGCCACGACGGCATCCGTGGGTTTCTTCTTGCGACGCTTCCTTGGCTTTGGCGAAATCGGCTCGGAAAGGTCAATGCCGAACGCTAAAGCTTGCTCCGGTGTCCACGGCTCAAGAATCTGGGACATAGGGTCCCTGAGAATGAACGCGGGAACATTGGGATCGGGCGGAATCAGTGGGCCTTCAAATAGGTCTTGGCCATTCATGTGTGTCTTGAAAGTCCCAACCGAACGAACGATGCAAAACCCAGTCAATCCGTTCTCAACGTTGCACGGCGGAAGGTCCAATAATCGGCTCGGCAGCACGGCCTTTTTCACTTGGCGCTGATAGCTTGTGGTCGAGCTGCTGTTCTTACCGCTCGTCTAACCACCTTTTTCAGCAAGTCTAAATCGCGAAGTGGCCGGAGGACATCCGCAAATTTGTAGTCGACCTTGGAGAGGTAGTAACTAAGCAAAACGCCGTACAACAAATGTCGAGCTCCGTCCGTAAAAAATGGCTGAGACTCGTTCGGAGTAGGAGCGATTATGGTCGCGGCAAACTCCATCATGACTCGGGGTTCGTCCAGGTCCTTAGCTAAATCCCACGCGGCTCCACGGTCATCGAACGGGTTTAGCGTAATGATTAAATTTGCGGGAACGATCGAAGACAGGATTGGGAGAGCATCTTGTTTTGCATCGTAGACCAATGCCCGACAGTCTCCCTTGCCTACATTTGGCAGAACCGATTGTTGCAAAAGCCGAAGTATGGTTGTTTTGCCGCTGCCTGTGGAACCTATGGCTGCCAAATAATTCGTCGCTTCGCTGCTCGGAAGGTCAATTGGACCCCATCGAAAAGTTTGTTGTTTGTTAGTTCCATTGAAACCAGCTTTGGTTTGGTTTTCGATGGCCTTGGGTTTCGCTTTTTTCCAAAACATCTCTATTTGCTCCTTCGTATGGACTTGGAATTGTGATTTATGAGTGACTTTGACCTACCAATAGCCTTGCCCTCCGAAATGATTGGACGGCCAACGTGGGGGTCCTCTTCGTCGCCAGCGGGTTTATTGCGAAAATACATGTAGGCAAGAACACCGCCGAAAACTGCTAGCAAATAGAGGGCGAGTAACAACGGCTGAAAGACGGCAAAAATGAGATAGACGATCGGTAGGACCAGTAAAACGATTCCCATTGCGATGAACATTGGAATCATCAACGCGGTGTAACAGAGCAATACGCCAAACTCACACCACCTTTCAATGAAGCCGAAGATACGTGCGACGCGTTCTCGAAATTCGTCCATTGGATTATCCCTGTATGTGGTTGGTTGGTTCGTGAATCGTCGGGGTCAGCGGGAAATTTCGTGTTCAATATTGCGGGCATGTTCATGTGCCAAGGTCTTAGTCCGTTCCTTGGAAATGGTTTTTGCGAGCTGCTCTAATTTGGGGCCAGCACTGAGTTCGTCCACAAAAAGATGCGTTGATTCCTTCCCTCGTGTCAGCTGCGTGTAGGCCATGTTCCTGTCGGACATCCCACCGCCCAAGAGCACGTAGGCGTGTTCTACTGAAGTTCCTTGGTTCTTGTGAGTAGTTGAAGCATTCCCTAGCGTGATTGCGTCCGCATCAACAGAACGGAGCGGAATTTGGACGACAGAACACTTGCCTGGTTTGGGGTCGTCGAGCTGCACTCGAAGAGTCTTTGTCAACCGATTGAGACTAGTAACTGTTCCGCGATATCCGTTTTCAATACCTCGCGTCCTGTCAGCTTTGAGAAACAAAACTCGATCGCCAACGAAGAATTTTTCCTCATGATGTTGGAGATATGACGGATTTAGCCGACCGGCCTTCTTCAGTCGTTCCTGCTGACAAAGTCGATTGACTTCTTTCGCCTCAAGTCGCGTTTGAGTAAAGATGACGTGTTCACGCGGGCGCTCAACGCCACCGGATTCTCGCCATTTCTCAACGAGTTTTCTGGCAGCATCCTGTTTAGTTGTCGCAACCGTAACGCGATCCCGTTGTTGATAACTTTTGAGCGCTTGGGCCGCCCTTCCCTCACGAACATCCTGCACCGCCTGACGGTCGGCACCGTCCTTTTGTCGCCAATTCTGAGTCAGCGTGGCTGCCTTTAGCGTCTTTACGAGATGATGGAATGGACCGCCAGCATTGATGGGCTGCAATTGACTGTCATCGCCAACAAGAACGACCGTTGTTCGGGCCTTGATGGCAAGTTTGAGAAGTCGGTTTATGGACTTGGTGTCCAACATTCCGGCTTCATCGATGACCAAGACCGTTTTTTTGGTTAGCCTTACTGGATTGTATTTGAAGGTTTGTTTATTTGCGGCCGCCCGGATAATTTGTCTCAAATCGTGTGCGATGCGGTCGACAACCTTTCGCAGCAGTGAACGGTCGAGATGCCATAGGTAACTTGTGACGGTACGAGACTCGATCTTCGATTGCTTTTCAAGCTCCTCCTTGGCGACCGCAGAAAGGGCACCTCCTTTGACCTGGTATCCTGCTTTGTTAAACACTTCCCGTACTGCTTCCAGGGTATGGCTCTTGCCCGCTCCGGCGATGCCATGTAGAACGCGAATAGATTCCTTTGAGCTGGTCAGATCACGCACTGCATCGATCTGGTCAAAGCTTAGACCGCTCCGATCGCGAAGCACCTTTTGCAGTTTCTGAGGGTTGACCCTCGCGCCTTTCATCTCGCGAAGAGTGTCGACATTCTTTAAGAAATCTTTCTCCAGATCCCACATGGCTTTGGTCGTCAGCCGTCGATCTGCCCCCTCGCCTGCCAACGTTAGCAAAGTTTGAGACTGGTTGAGCGACTTGTCGAGTCGCTCCACCAATTCCCCGGCTGAAAGTCCGATGTGCTGCAACCGCTCGGTCACTTGTCGCAGAAGATCGAGAAATGTGAAATGAGCCTCGCTGTCCGTCAATAGTTTGACTGAGTCCTTCAGCGCATCGCGGAATGCTTTTGCCAAGTCATGGGTTTTCGGTGTTCCTTGGAGTGAGGCCACAGCCTCGGGCGTAAACCCATATTGCTTCGCTTCTTCGGCCCATTCCCGATTGAGTTCCGAGAGACTAGGGAGAATTTTCTTGCTTGTTCGCGTGGATAAATTGGCTGCCGAACGAGCCTGCGCAGAACTTGTTCCTAGCTCGCCTCCATCACGATTTACGATCTTCTCGATTTCGGCTCGACGCGATGACCAGGCTCGGCATAGGTCCGCCGGAACGCCTTTGATTTCAAACCAAGATTTATCATTCCCAAGATTGTCGGTTGGGCGAGTCAGTTCGAGTCCTAAGTCGTTTCGCAGTGACTTAGCCAAAGTGGCACGAAACATCGGACCAAGCGTCCGAGTCCAATTGAATAGTTCTTTTGTGTGAATGTGTGCAAACGCTCCGTCGGCACGAAGAATCAAATTCAAGAATACCGCATGGATATGTAGATTTGGTTCGCCAACTCGATTCGTTGAATGCGCAAAGAGTGCGGCAGCGACTTTGCCATGTTCCGTAAGCGAGCAGCAAAAGCGGTTGAAGCAATCTTGTAAATCAAGCTATGAGAGACGCGTCGTGGAATCTACAGAGCGAGGTGCGACTATCGGTGATTCGTTGATACCGAACCAAGAGGGACGAGATCGAATCAGTACGGAATAGAGTTATCGAGAAAGCAGATTTGTTTTTAGGAAGCGATTCTGACGATCAAAAAGTTGCCTTGCATCTGACGATCGAATAACGATCGGACCGAACGATCGAGGAATTCCACTTCGGAAGTAATTAGAGGATGCCACGATGACTAAACGCGAATTAAACCCCGCAGCAGAAGAGCAGCGACTGGCCTACGAAATAGCAAGGACTTCAATTACGATCCTGCTTCTTGATCAAAAAACTTCAATTCGAGATAAAGCAAAATGTCTCACCGAAATGATTTTTGCGATGGCGAGCGGTGACGATGAAGTCGACGATTTCGAATCGCTGATGATACCGCCCGTGAGCAAGATCGACGAATACGACCATTAAGCACTTTCAAGTTTAATACCGGGCAGTGTTCGATTCGGTGGGGACTGGCTCCGACGCATCCCCTGCGAGTCGCCGGGCACGAACACGATGGAAAGGTAAATGAATACCGCGAAAACCGCTTCAATAGGGAAGTGATGAACGGCCTCGAATATCCAAGCGTATCATGACCAAAGGAGCGCGACACCAAATACAATCCAGGACCGTTGTTTCATGATGGCACCATTCAAACTGAGAATGGCAAAGAGCAATTGATTTGGGTTTTAAATAGTGGCAAATTGCAATCGCCTGGTGAAGCGGAGATAGGCTCTGCGGGGACGCAACCTATTGAGGAATAACTGGGTCGAAAGGGTCGAAGAGCTCTGTCGAAGCCGGTGCGAGAGTTAGGTTTTATCTGCCAACCTCTTTTTTCAAGGTTAGATCGTTTTTCGTCGAAGGCTTTTCGCATGCGCGGTCAGTGCTCCAAGGTTACTTTCTTTGACCGCATCATCATTGAATCGCAGGCCAGGCAACGCCAATCATCCGTTCAAAATCAACAATCGCAATATCAAAATGGCAGATTCGAATCATCTTTGAGTTTCTTTCTCGCTCGTATTGAATGCGAGAATCGAGAAATGGATGCGAAGAAACGCGAGAGGCAATTTTGTTTAGCTCGGGAAGCTAAGCTAGCTGACTCGGCATCCCATTCTTTCACGAAGTCAACATATTCGGCAATTCTTTTGACTAGAGCTTCGAACAAGTACTCGTTTATCGACAAACCTCTTATGGAGGCTCGTTCTGAATAGAGCTGACGATACTGAAGGAAATCCCAAAGTAACCCTTCACTAGCATCAGAGATTTCACTGGTTGTGAGTTGTATTGAAAGTTCATTGGATAGCTCCGAGACTTTCCTGGCCATGCATTCTGCAACCTGGCATTTAAGCGGCAACTCGTTTTGGTCAGCCGCCTTTTCCCATTGGTCACGATTTCCGTCGAGGTCATCGAGGATCGCCGTGAACGCAGGACGCAAGTCGTCCCAATTTGAATCGAGCATATTTTGGGTCACTTATGAATAGATTTTGAAAAGCGGGACAGAAAGAATAGTTGTCGTTGCAAACTATTTGGAACGGTTCAAAGAGCCTGAGAAAGAACTCTTTGATCCAGAGCCGATGCCTGAAAAATCCATTAGCGTTAGCGAATGGAACTAGGCTACGTTCGATTTGCCGTAGCGTCAGGGATATTTGAGGGCCGAGATTTGTGGAGTGAGTAACGAATGTACGCAATCTGAACCATCAGTTGAGCGACAGTTTGTAGCCCACTTCTGGTTGCCGTTCCGCTTCTAAATAGAACTGCGGTTAGGTCATTTCGAACCTGTTGATTTGCCATCAGGTAGCACAAGTGTATTTTGCAGACATCCCCCGACTCTCTAGATGATGACAGCGAATTGCATTCCGCGACTAAGTAGCGGGAAGCAACCGAGCACGTGACGGTTTCATCGAATGATTCATCAAACAACTCCGGTCGCTCAGTCAGCTCGACCATGGCTGCTTCGAATTGCGTTTCGTCGATGTTTAGTGGCAGTTCAGACACATTAGTTCTCCTTGCATTTTGAATCGAAAGTTTTGCACTTCGCTCTAGGATTTGCAGGGATTTCAGAAAATACCAGAGGTAAACTTGCGGCAAGGTCCGTTGTCAGGCCCTGTCATGTCTTGGCAGTTTTGCGGGAGGGAATCTCGAATAGTTCGGTCCGCTTGCACCGACAATTTGACTACAACCATTCCGGCAGCCGTGAATCGAGAACTAACGAGTGTCTGCGGGCTTTGGCGCAGACTCTCGCTAGTTCGTCCTTGAATTCGAGTTTCGCAGACTACTACCATCGGGCATCCAATACTTAGTTTGAGGTTGCCATCGCGAAGTCGGAAACAACCTTCCGCTTGACATTGAACCGGCTCGATGAAGCTGACGCACGCGAATGCGTAAGTGTGCTTCGACGAGCCGGAAACTGTGATGTAAAAGAGAATGAGTGGCAACGGGCCTTGGCGTTGCCTCTCCATTCTCTTGAGTTTGGTAGCATGCCTTCCGATTAAGTCACAATCGATCACGGAGCATTTCACAATACGCCTAGAGCAACCGACGTTCGATTTGATTGCC
>JANPNA010000333.1:0-2260 GCA_031427235.1 Pirellula sp. | reverse complement strand
GAGCGAAGTGCGGCGGTTATCGGGCCGTTACGTAGGACGCCAAAACAAGGTGGAGGGGAGGCAAGCTCCCGCTCAACCTAAGTCAATTGTTGGTGAAAATGCTTCACAGCGTTGCAGCCCCTAACCCCTAACCCCTAACCACAAGTTGCAAGTTGCAAGTTGTCCGCGAAAGTCAGCTACATCCGCCACCAGGCATATTCGTTTTGCCATCTGCCTTTTGCCATCAACCATCTGAAATCTGAAATCTAAAATCTAAAATCTGAAATCCCTATCCCCGCCAGTCCCCCCAGCAACAGCATTTGCGGCGCATCTCCAAAGTAATTGAACATGCTATCGACGAGTGACAATGCCAGAAACAACGCGAATACCAAACCAATCTGATCCATGTGCTTCTCTCGCTGCCGTCTACGTGAACACGCAAAAACGAAAATCGGAATCGTAACCATTGCCAACCAAGCGATCACACTCACGAGCCCTGTTCGAGTCAAAGCGAACAGCCAGAAACCGTCGAGCGCCATCACGTTTGCATCTTGTTGCCACAACCCATAATCGCCCCAGCCCAACCACCAATGCCCTTGCATCCGCTGAAAAACAATATCTTCGGCTCTGAGTCGATAAGCCAATGAGCCAGCCCGCTCAGCCGAAACGAATTGCTTTGCCACAGCATCGACTCGGTCAGTCGTCGCCAAGCCACTGATGCGCAAGCCGATATACATCGGAGCAATCAACACGAGCGGTATCAGCCAATATCGCACAGGTGTGCATCGGCAAGCCACCATCACTGCCAGACCAATGCCAAGCAACACGATACTTCCAAGCGACTTGCAGGCCACCACGACAACGGCAAAAACAAACGCAATCGCATATAGCGACATCAACGGAAAACCATTGTCCCCTCTCCCTGCGCCACCCGCGTCCGTCCAGACACCCCCATTGTCCCCTCTCCCCGGTCGTCCGGGGAGAGGGTTAGGGTGAGGGGTTAGCCACCTCGAGCGCCAAATAAATCCATCCCAAGCCAGTCCTAGCGCGGTTAACGTTGCCAACACATAGAACATCGTCAGCACGAAACCGGAGCTAAGGAAGACACTTGGTTTAAACGTGGAGCCACGCAAAGCGCCGCGCTCTTGCCCAACCAACTCACGGCCAGTCAGCCAAGCGGTCCATTTTGGACCATGGACGATCTCAAAAACGGTCGGTGGAACCAAACAAACTGCAGCAATGATCAAGCATATCGCGAGTCGTCGCTGACTCGGAAAATCGAAAAAAACGGCTCGTCCCAAGAGATAGGGCACAAACCAATATTCGAATTCCTTGACCATTTCCCACAGAGAATCTTGCCAATCCAAATGATTCGCAACACCGCAAAGGAGCGGACACAGGCAATAGACAAAGACGGGAATATCGACCCAATGCCATCGAACAACAAGCAGTCGCGGATCGAGGATAAAGACGAGCGCAAGAGGAAGCAACCGAACCACATCTTCCTTGCGAAGCGTGACCGGTCCAATCAGGATTGCGCCCGGCGGCAGAAATAGCCAAGCGAAAAAGAAGACAGTTGCGACTACGGACGCAACTGAAAAAAATCGCAGAAAAGGGATGACTTTTGAACGCCTCAGGTACGAAATAGGTTTTTGGAAAATGTCGATTCCATTTTGGCATCCAAACTTTTTTTCAGGTTGAGCGGGAGCTTGTCTCCCCTCAACCTTGTTTTGGCGTCCTACCTTGCACGCTAACCGACGCACTCCGCGAGCGACTGCGTAGCAAAAGAGTTCGCAAGCTTTAAGGTCACGCCATTCGGCGTGAAGAGGTGCCTACGGGAATACCAGAGACGCCAGCGACGCCTCTATTCTTGACTTGACTTCCGCAACCGCGTTAACCGAATTCGCTTCAGCAAACTCAAAGCGAGTAGCTTCATTGCGAATGGAACTCCATCAACAAGATAGCGTTTGCCTAATCTTTTTGGTTCTTGGCAAAGTCGGTGTATCCACTCAGTACCGCTAGCTTGCATCCAGCGAGGCGCTCTGCGCACTTCACCGGTAATGAAACTCAAGCTGATTCCAATGCCCATCCACCAAGTTGCGGGGAATTCGCCGCGAAATCGATCGATGAGTTCTTCCTGTTTCGGGGAGCCGAGCGCCACATAGACAACATCTGGTTTTGCATCGCGAATCATCGATTGAATGCGATCGATTTCGTTGGGATTCGTCTCGAAGCCGAAGGGAGGACAATAGGTACCGGCGACAATCAAGCCTGGGAATCG
>JANPNA010000332.1:0-11271 GCA_031427235.1 Pirellula sp. | reverse complement strand
CGCTTTGCAAGGTTTGACCGTCGTCCGCTTTGTTTTCATTGCGAATGTGGCATACGAGAGTACCATCGTCTGCGTCCATCAAGTGCAACTCGTGGTAGCGAAGTGGGTCGTCGCCGGGCCGTGCTGGAATGGTTGCAAGCCACTCCCAAGTCAAGCCATCGTCCTTGGATTCACAAACACCAATCCGCTCATCGCCGTAGATCGATTTGCCTGCGTAGAGTAGTCGTTTGTCTTGCGTAACAATTGGGCCGTGCGGACTGTTCAAAGGAACTCGATAGCGATGCGACCAAGTGACACCTCCATCAGTCGATCGGAGCATGTAGTTGCCGAGCTCCGTCTTGCGTTGTTCTGAGGTCAGTCGATTTTGGACGGCTTGCCACTCCAGCAATAGCTTGGGATCGGAAAAAGCACCCGGCTCACCGGGCTTTGCCTTTTCAGCCCGCGCTAGCCTTGGTTCGTAGGCTAGCGACGTAAATGTTGACACAAGAATGCTGCCATTGGCCGTTTCAACAACGCCAGCGTCTCGGTCATCGATTGGGCCGTCGTACAACACTTGTGGCCAGCTCCAGTGGACTCCATTGTCCTTGGATCGCATCCACTCCAATCGACCAAACGGGCAGACATGACTTTCACGGCCACCTGAAAACGCTAACAGCAGTTCTCCGTTGGAACGTTTGGCCAGGGTTGGCCAGCCGTGATACAACGGAGGCTTCCAACTGATAACGCTTAGGTTAAGTATCTCGATTGTGGGTGGAAGGTTTTCTTGGTGTGCGGCAGCAAGCCAATCACAACCGCCGGTAGCTGTGGCTGCAAAAGCGACCGTTGAACACGCGATGAATTGACGTCGATCTGTCATGATTGGATGGCTGTGGGATAATGGTTTGGGAAATCGAAAAATGGACGGTCGCATTCGTTTGGAAAACAATGGGAGAGCGAGGCTCCTGCCGAGCTGGTGACGCTAAGGTTCGGCAGGAGCCTCACCCTCCCTAGCCCGGATTATTCATTAGCCATTGGGCGCGAGCCCACGGCTGTCGTTGCAACCATAACCGTGGGCTAGCGCCCTTCGGCTGATCTCCGGTTGTATTTCGTACTCGCAAGCATAACATAGTTGTTTACGAAGTTGGCTTCCAGGAAATGGAAGCCCCGTAATTGAGCGAATCGACGCGAATGAAATCGCAAAATGACATAACATGATTACCGGGTTGCCTCACCTCCCCGAATATTGAGCACGAAACCATGCCCCCCCAACCACCTGCACGACTTGAATTCACCGATTGTCTTACCTGTGGCAAACGCGTGGCGACCACGGCACCGTTTTGTCGGCATTGCAACACCAAGCGATCCGCCTCAAATGTCACATTATCGGTCCAAAAGCTACGCAATCCAGTCAAAGTGGAACACGATCCAGACGAGGATGCCGATTCGCACGCAGCACTGGGGCTTGGTGGCTACGGTCACGATGATTGGGACGAGGCGGATGAACGGAACGAACCCGCAACCAAGACGAAGAATCTATGGTGGTACGTAGCCTTGGTATTGTTGATTGTATTTTCGATCGGCGCGCTATTGCCATGGCTTTAGGGCCTGCGGCAAATTTGGAGTGCTCCGATTCATCGGAGCTTTAAGATCGCTGGAATTGCGGCCATACTCTGCGATGTCCCAAGTATCTTTGCCGCCCATGTCTAATCGGCAACCGGCACTGGCCGATGTCGCGGTACCATCGAATGGAAATCGCCGAGATTCTAAAGGCCGATATAGGGGCGATTCAAATCGACTTCCGCAACTGCAACTTCGCCCCAGGTATCCGCTTTTGCGATCGCTTTTCCGGTTTGGTCCCTAGCGGCCATCGTGTGTGATGACCAAGCAACAGCAGGGCTGATCGAAAAACGCACGGCGGCCTAGTTGATCGGTTCATATTCAATTCCTTATGGTTTTTCTAATGTGAAGAGGATCTGATCGAGTTGGCCGGTGGGATCTTCGTACCAGTCTTTGCCTAAGACTCGATGAATCTTCCATCCGAAATCTCGCAGAAGACGAGGTCGCATGACATCCCGTTCCCAGGGGTCTGATTGGCGATAGGACGCAACTGTATCGACGATGATCCCTAGCCGATATCGTTCGTCTCCCTCTTTAAAGACGGCAGCATCGATTCGAAAATGGGATTGGCCAACTTGGTTTTCTACACGATACCCCTTGGATCGCAAAGCTTCCGTAATCTCGTGCGTCACGGGATCGATTGGGGTTGATCGCTCTTCGCCAAGGCCACTCCAGCGAGACAATTGGCGCAGTGCCAATTCCGCACCTTGAGTGTCCGAATTCGACATGCACTCAGCGTAGCGCAAGTACTGCTTCAAGCAATTCGGGCCTGTGTTGTAATCGTTGGTGATCTGGGAATAGTGCATCGAGCTGACGACAACCATGTTCTGCTTGGCTCTCGAAAACGCGACGTTGAGGCGTTTCTCTCCGCCATCGCGATTGATGGGTCCGAAATTCATTGAAATTTTTCCTAGCCGCGAAGGCCCATAACATACGCTTAGCAGGATGATGTCGCGTTCATCTCCTTGGATGTTTTCCAAGTTCTTAACCAAGAGACCGACGAACTGCCCGTTTTCCTCTCGTTGCAGTTCGCATTCGTAACGTGCTCGGAACGCTTCATCGTAGCTAGCTCTCTCATCGAGCGCTTGCTCAATCTCGGTCTGCTGCGATTCCGAAAATGCGATGATTCCCAGACTCTGCCCCGACTCTTTCTCGAGCCACCGGGCCACCAATTCGGCAATGTGCTCTGCCTCTGGCCGATTCCGTCGTTCTTCGTAACATCCGCTCTTGATGAAATGATAGGATATGGGCCGTTTGAGCCAATTATCAAGACATGGTTGAGGGTTTGTGGCCGCGATTGAGTAGGCGGGGCTCTTTTCTTGTACTGTCAGTTCGTCCGTCCAAGTGGCAGTTTCCTTTTTTGCGACGTCTTCAACAACCTCCGCAAGACGTGGGTCTGGAACGGTTAAGAGCCGACCATCATAGAAAGCCCAGTTTGAGAAATTGATCAACGACTCGCTTCGACTGCGATAGTGCCAACCGAGCATAGTAGATTCCATGTACTTGCCCGAATGACTTAGCAGGCTATCGCTGCTCAAATCGAACGCAGGCGAAGAATCGTCTGTTGCATCACCATTCGACTCCAAATCCTCAACCGCAGTTCCATGTGAAAAGAAATTGGTCGGCGGCAATTGCATTGTATCACCAACGATAATCGTTTGAGTGCCACGAAACAACGTTGGGATCGATTCTTCTAAACGGACCTGGCTGGCCTCGTCAAAGATCACAACGTCCACGAACTGCGTATGTAACGGCAGAGTATCCGAAACGCTCAAAGGGCTCATCAACCAAACCGGTTTCAAATCTTGCACGATCAAGCCGCTGTCGCCATCCACCAAATCGCGAATGGCCCGGTATCGCATCGTTTTTCCGAACTCATGCTCGAGGATCTTTCGACCCTGGAGGCAACGTTTGGTCAAGCTAGGGTCTTTCGCGTTAGGCTGTATCCGATCTAAAAATCGCTCCCGGGTGCGTTTGCAAATCTCTTCCGCATTGATTTTCAGCCATGGATCAATCGTATCCTCAAGTTGCTGGACATACGATGCCTGTTCACGTGCGTTGAAGCGTTCGATGTCAGGTTCCGATTGCAGCCAGCGCCGCCATGCCTGGGCCTCTATGGCTGCCTCCAATTGCGGTATCGACCGACTCGACGTCCGCATGATACGATTCAATCGAGGCGGGAGACTTTCTAGCCGCGTCAGAAGATCAACAACCTTGGGCACTTCGTTCGCGTGCAATGCGATACCTTGGAGTTCGAGCCGAAGCGACTCAAGGGAATGATGCGTCCAATATTCGAGCAGCTTTTCGTTGGTGTCGCGTAAGCCATTCATCCACAAGCCGACTTCTCGGCTGCGATGGATAATGTCTGGTGCCTTGGACGATTTCATCAGTGCTCGATGAATGGTTGCTATCGATGGCGGCAGCTTGGGAAATTGGACTTCCCATGCTTGCAATGCTTGTTGGATTTCTTCCACACTGCATGACAACTTCAGGTCGAATGCCAACGATTCCATGGCTTTTTGCAAAACATCTTCTGCCAAGTACTCGCGGTCAAGCTCTTCCAAAATTTGTACAAATGTTGGACGGATGGAAAAATTCGAAAAGTCATACTGAGTGTTGAGGACAGATCTAAGTCGCCACCAGGCGGGAGAAACCCAGCGAGTCAAGCTTGTTAGAAAAGCCTTTGCTTGCGGTATGGCGTTGCGAGTCTCTTCTGCGGAGAGTTTCTTTTTCCATCGGTGGTTTTGCTTTCGCAAAAGTTCCAATTCCGACCGGAGTTGTTCGAGTTTCGCTTGTCCATTTCGGTAAAGGACGGTGCGAGCCGATCGAGGATCGAGCAGTTGCAAATTGTCGCCGTTTGCAAAGGGTGCAACCAAGTCCAAGTACCCAAGCAATTGGATAATGCGATCCAAGGTCATCCATTGGTCCGATGGGATACCACTGGACTTGATAGCCCGTTCCAATTGATCCAGTTGGTCGCTAGCTTGTTGAGTCAATTGTTTGACTCGATCGATCGAATCTTCCATGAGCCCAAGCGAACCTCGCAAAGAGCGAAGTGGGTGATGGCTCAGTTTTTTTTCGGGGATGAGATGGTCGATATGAACTTGCATCCGCTGCAAGGTGGGTTGAAGCTGCCACCATTGGGGTAGCGTGGGGAGTCCCTGCAGTTCTTCGACTGTCATTTCTGGACAGGTTTGCCGATTGGCTATGCAACGGTCCAAGAGTTCACGCATCGAAACGGATAACTCGCTATCCGGAGAGTGGAGAGTTGTCTCCATGGCAGATTCGAATCGTTCCAGCGGTCTGATTGCGTCGCTGAGCCTGGACAAGACTTTAGCTCGCATGCCCTTTTGTTTGGTAGTTGATTTGGTATTCGTATCATAGGGGGCGGTAAATGCCTCGTAGGTCGTTTTGAGGTCGAGTACAAACTCCTTCTTGTCGGCTTGGGAGTCGTGCACGAGGCAGCAAAGCGAACCGAGGCCGCTTTGTTTGAGTCTTGCGTAGACGACGTCGATAGCTGCTCGTTTCTCGCAGACAAATAAAACCCGTTGGCCTCGAGCTACGAAGTCCGCGATCAAATTAGTAATCGTTTGTGACTTGCCGGTCCCAGGCGGACCTTGGATAATGTAGCTGCGTCCGGTTCGGGATTCAGCGATCGCCATGGATTGAGTTGGGTCGCTCGCTACCACTTCGTATCGTTCTTGAAGTGGGATGGCATCGGGAAGTTGCCTAGCCACCTGCCGTGGCGTATCGGTAAAAGCCGCATCAAAAGCAGGATTCTTGAGATCCCTTTCCAAGATTGCCTCGTAATCTCGCACGAGCGACATGCGTCGGTAGTGAAGGTTGACGAGGGTTAAATTGCAAACATCGAATGTCCATTGGTATGGGTTCTCAATGGACGTATCCTGGAGGACGGCTAATTTTCGTTCAACCGTTAGGGTCGAGTCATCGCAGTTAGACGCTGGATCAGGTGCAACATAATTGCGAATGGGCAACTCGTGTGAAACGATTTGTTGGAGTCGGAATGCTGGCTGTCTCACCCGTTGAGTAAAAAGTCGAATCCCCAATGGATGATAATTGATTGCGTCGTAGGAGTAATCGATATTTTCATATCGCGCCACGCCCTTGCCTGCAACGCGTGAGGAACGACGGTACTGATCCAGTCGTCGTTTGGCCTTTTCGTGGATGACTTCAATCCGTGGTCGTTCGATTTTCGACAAGGAAATTGCAGGCTCATTGGCAAGGATTTGCGTTTGAAGCAATTGAAAGAGCGCATTGACCGAAGACTCGTTCAAGTCGACCGATTCCGGGAGTGAAATGCCATACAACTGTCGGAACAGGTGCCGGATAACGGGATTTACCTCTGCTTGCGCGTCGAGAGCTTCGAAAGTAAAGGTGTCTCGAATCCCTTTCTGTTTGTTGATTTGGACTGGGAGCAATACGAGGGGCGAAACAAAGCTTTCGATCGGCTTTTCCTTGAGATTTGACCAGCCTAGAAATGCGACTACCAATCGTAACTGGGAGCATCCGTACTCGTTTTTGTCGCGACGAGCGTCGGCCATCAGTCGTTCCAGCACGCTAGCCGAGTAAATCGCTTCGTTAAAATTGATATATTGATTGAGCCGAATAGGGGTCCCCTTGGCGATCTTGGATTGAAGCTCGTCGTTCCAGACCAACAACTGATCTTCTCGAATGTTATCGATGTGGATCGATAGAGGCATCGACGCGTGAGTCAGATTCAATGCTTGTGCGGTCGATCGGAAGTTGAGAAGCGGATTGCGTCTCGACAAGTCAAAGAGCCGATCACGCAGTCGCAGCAATATCCTGCTCGCTCTTGACTTTGGTTCCGAAGATGCACTCAATCGATCCAGCGCCAGTTGGACGTCCAACGAGACCGTTTGGTCTCGATAGTTCTCAAGACAGTGAAGGATGGCATGGAGGTCCTGAGATCGCGACCCACGGTAGAGCTCGGTCATCTGTCCAATCGCTTGTGCAAGGACGGGATGAAGTGACCGGTTCAGTGCGAATAGGTTCCGGCGATTCGTTACAAACTGGCTCAGATCTTCGGCGTCGTGAAAGTCGAGTTGCAAAGCGAGCGAGGCAAGAATCATTCCCAGACTAAAAACGTCGGTTAAGGGGTCGTGGTGTTCAAGGGTATGTTCCCAAGCCACGTAATTTTTGCAGTAAACTGCGCGCAGACCACGGCCATCGGCAAGCAAAGCGTCGGATTCGACCACAATTTCGGAATGCGTAATCTTTTCCTGGCCCGTGTCCACATCCAAGTCGCGATGCGATTCCGCAACCACATCCCATGCGAAGTCATGTTTCGATTCGATGGCTGATACTTGTGGATGCGATGTTCGAGGTGGGATTCGGCGATTCTCTTCGAACCAAAGTCGGTGATGATCAACTTGAAGGTCCGCGATCCCTTCCAATGGGGCAACCAACCCGAGTTGGTGTGCACAAAGTGTTTCTCTCAACAGCGGCAGAAAACAGCTAAGGATATCCTCAGTGGCGACCGACTCATGAGCGTTCCAAGCGGGTAAAAAATCAGTGAAATTCATGGAGCACGTTTGGATGCATGTGTGGATTCTAAAATATGGTGTTTTGTCCGATCCCACTGATCGATTTGGTTCTTGCGAAGCTTCATCTCCTTGCGAGCCATTGGAATCAACGGCTCCTTTAATCCAAGCTTTTCTGAGATCATTAATGCGTTGGCCAAGGGGAGTTCTTCTAGTTCGCGATCCGCAGTTGCAAAGTCGAGAAGCACGAAACAAAAATAGGAAATAATCGAATTGGTGTTCGGCTGATCCGCGATTAACTTTGTCAGCTTTTCGTCAGCGGTATTCAAACATTCGTCCCATGAAAAGTCCTCAAAGTAGAGCCTTGCATGCGACAACATCAAGTCCGACTGAATGTGCGAAAATCGAAGGATCTGCCGAATGAGCTGGCGAGTTGCAACGGAGACTTCTCGCTGTTGTAAAAGATCCAGCGTTGCCATGCCCATCGCCCCTTCAATCCACTTCGCGATTTCGCTTTCATGACTAGGGCTTTCTTGGTGGTAAAGTTCAATGGCGCATGCGCGGATATATGCTTCTGGGTGGGTGAGGCCTTCGGAACTGGATTCGTTATTCGTATCGAAGCGCCGCAGAATTTCCTTGGCCTGAACGATAAAATCGGCGGCCATGACGGTGGTTGCACCCAAAGTGACTTTGACAAGCATCGAGACTACGGTGTCGAGATCGCGGACAACCTCGAACGCCACGCGATCGCAAAAAATCTCGGAGTAAAGGCACAGTTTGCGAAAGGAATGGAGGAAAGCCGGATGGACGTTGGAGTCCAAACAGGTAGCACGCAGCGCATCCCAGGCTTGGAGATGCTCGCCATTTTCCGCTCGATGTAGCAGGTGATGTCCGAATTCATGCCCGAACAAGGCTTTCAGTTCCGCCTCGTTGAGGACAGAGTCTATTTTTCCGCGCAAAACGATGTGGATTTCTTCCGAGGCGAAGGCTATTCCTGCGTTTGGGACCGAGTCCGTTTGTGACTGGTACAAAGTAATCGGTAGCTTCACCTGCAGCGCGTCAGCGACGGCGTCCGCGGCGTGGTAAATCGCAGCGTGCGACACGCGTGAAAGGCGATAGGTTGACTTAAGCAGATCGAACTTGAGAGCTTCGAGTGCGGCGGGTTCCAGACGTTGTCGTCCGAACCAATTCCAGACGTGCGGATCCAAGTCGCGAAGCAAATCGCGGATCGCAAGATGATAGGGTAGCGGTTTCGGCATATTCGACGGAACAAGGCAATGCGGCACGGTGAAAGACGCACATTGTAACCTTTTCTTCAGAAGTCCCACGGATTCCGCTTCGAATCGTGACTAGGCAACGGAGTAGGCGATGGAGTAGGGTCGTTTGTGCGTTAGAGGTATGGTAAGTATCCCCCGAGTAAACTCGGGGGCATTAACGTCCAACACTCCTCACTCCTCACTCCTCACTCCTCACTAGCCAGCATGCTAGAATCGATGATAATGCTCGATTTTGGTTTTCTAACGCTTCGTGTGCAAAGGTTTTGAAACAAATGGGTTTGGCTTCCTTGAGCGTTTCGCAGTTGGTTGATACTTTTCGATGGCGATACGCTGTCAAACGGTTCGATTCGGCCAAGCGAATTGATGCAGCTACATGGGCGGCCATTGAAGCAAGTTTGGTTTTGACCCCCAGCAGCTTTGGGCTGCAACCCTGGAGATTCTTTGTGATCAGTTCTTCGGAGAACAAGGCCAGGTTGCCTGCGATTTCTTGGAACCAATCGCAACCGTGCGATTGTTCGCATATGGTGGTCTTTACCGCAAGAAAAACCGTTGACGAGGCTTACGTGGATTTGTTTTTGGCAAAAACCGCTGAGCAACGCAATGTTCCGGTTGAATCGCTCCTTGGGTATCGAAATGTAGTCCTTGGTTTTTTGCAAAACGCCTCGGGGCGTCACTTGGCTTGGAGCAGCAATCAAGCTTACATTGCCTTGGGGCAACTGCTCGCTTGCGCCGCCATGCTCGGTGTGGATGCTTGCCCAATGGAGGGAATTGACGCGGCAGAATACGACAAATTGCTAGGTTTAGTCGGGGGTGACTATACTACGGTTGTTGGATGTGCTTTGGGTTATCGACATTCCGAGGACAAATATGGCACGTTGCCGAAGGTTCGATTTGATGCCTCCGATATGGTTTCGCATCTCTAGGAGCATACGGCAGAGTGGAGTATCCCAACCCGAAGTGTAAGCAAGGGACAATTTCGCAGGCCCCTCACTTACGTATCGGGTTATGATTGGTAGTTTTCACATCGCGCTCGCCTAAAAGGGGAATTCCATGTCAGACATAGACGACGAAGACGCAGTCCAGTCGACAGCCAAAATGGGGGATCCCACGGCAGAAGCGTTGATGCAGGAAGTTGATGGTTGGTTGAGCCATATTTGGATGGTGCGTGCATTTTTAAAGCACTCCGACGAAGCTACCGACGATGAAGAGCTAGCCGATGTGCATCGCGGATTGTATGACTTCATGTTGGCGTTGGGGCCATCGTTGGATGCGGGAGATGCTACCAGATACCTGCGTATTGCCAGAAAAAAGCTAGGAAAACTGAAAGCGGCGACGGAGTCGTTTCGTGATCTACAACCAGAAGTATCCGGGCATATGAATTTTCGGATGGCAGCTAAATCGCTAACCTTGGCGGTTCATCGCGTAAACGAGTTGCTTCGCGAACCGCAGTAATTCGTGTGCTAGCACAACGGCGTTTTGAATTAGTGTTGCGGCAGGTCGCAGCCTAAAGTAGCTGAATTAGTGAGAATACAATCTTTCCCTAAAACGATTCTAACGAGGTACTTGCAGCCGATGCGTTGCAGCGATAGATTGAAAGACTTCCGCTGTGCCTCGCCTTCGCACCTTGATCTTCAGCTAGCACGGAAAAGCAGTGATTTCGAATCTGCCTCGTAACTTACACGCATGGAGCATTGTATGGCGACGAATCCAAAACAAACTGTAGCGTTGATTGATCTGGCTGTAAAAAGTGACAAAGAGCGAGGAACGACTCGGGTTGAGTCGGCGTTGCGTCGACTCGATGGACTGACTCTGCTCGAATGGTGCATTCGGCGGTTGAGCGAATCGACTTTGATCGAAACGATTGTGGTAACTGGACCACCAAATTATCGAGAGCTGATTAGCCAGACTGGACTATGCAACGCTAGATGGATGCCCAGTGCGCTCAGCACCCCATCGCAGCGTGCCAAAGAATTAGCCGATCGGTTGGAAGCCGATTGGATTGTTTTTTCGAGTCCACTATGTCCGTTCACGGACCCGATGTTGCTCGATCGATTGATATCGCGTGGATGGGCCAATCCGACGACGGACTTTGTTGGTTTTGTTTCACCGAACCGTCCAGCATTTTCCTTGCAGTCGTTGGGGCTGGTGGGTGAGATGTGTTCCGTTGGTGCGCTTGCCAAACTAGAGCATGAAAATTTGCTGCGGGATCCTTGTGACGTACCAGTTATTATCCGCAGGAATCCGGCTCTATTCCAAACCAAGCTCATTCCTTTGCCAGAAGGGCTTGACCATAGCGGGCTCCGGTTTTCGATGGAATCCGAATCGGATTGGGATCGAGCCCATAGTTACCTGGAGGCGGCAGGCGACGATCTCTCATGGCAACGCTTAGCACAGTTAGCCGAAAGAAACTTCTCCTCTCGATAGATTTGGAGTGCTTCGATTTTATCGCAGCATCGTTCCAAGACATTCTGGAGTTTTGTGTACGAGAACTCGTCAATTAGTCTTGCTGATGCACGGCTGGGTTCGGGATTGGCGTGAGAGTCCAATTGGTCTGTTCGAATTGGGGATCTTCTTGCTAGGAATTGCTTTCGATCGGTGATTGTGAACTTGGTTTTGTGTGTAGTTGCGGACGTTTAGACAGTTAGTTTTTTGTGCGCATCGTCTTTTGCTGCAGTAGTTGCAGTTAAGTTGTATCGGTTTTCTTTGAATCGATTTGGACAATTTGCGCTTCGGGCTAACATATAAAGGATTAGATTCTGCGTCGTCGTTCTAGGGACGTGCGGGGGCTGGCTTTGTCGATGGCCGTAAGCGCCCACGTCAACCAGTAGGAATTTTGTCGCAAATCGGCTAGGCGGTCGCGTTCCGCTTTTCTTTCG
>JANPNA010000331.1:0-9895 GCA_031427235.1 Pirellula sp. | reverse complement strand
GGCAACGCTGTGAAGCATTTTCACCAACAATTCACGTAGGTTGAGTGGGAGCTTGCCTCCCCTCAACCTTGTTTTGGCGTCCTACGTATGCACGCTAACCGCCGCACTCCGTTCCCGCCTCGACCGCCTTGGCGGACGAGGCGGGAACGGAGTGCGGTAATTTAAGGTCTGAACCGCACTTTTAGTACGCCAAAACGGCGTCCGTCGGAGGCAAGCTCCGATCGGACGAAAATACTTCACAGCGTTGCAGCGGCAGGGTGACTAAACCCGACGACCCTCGGGGAGGGTTGCCGAATGTCAACTTACCGAAAGTCACGCGATTGAATATCTAGTGGCCTGATCACGGTTTGCAAGTCCTCTACACGTCCAACCAATACGTGGATCACCCCTTGTCGATTCTCCAAAATCCCATGCACCAACCAAGCGTTCGACTGCTTGCACAATAGATAATAATGTTTCCAAGTTTCTGGACGAATCACCAAATTGATCGATCCCGTTTCGTCCTCCATGGTAACAAAGGTAATACCCTTGGCGGTGCCGGGCCTTTGTCGCAATAGGATCAAGCCTGCAACCCGAATAAATCGTCCGTTCGAAACGTTCGTCAATTCGTTTGCGGGGGTCACTCTCAATTGCGACAGTTTTCCTCGGTAGAAACCGATGGGATGCCCTTTCAGCGAAATACCTGTCGTCTCGTAGTCGGTATAGACTTCTTCCAGCGGCGTCATTCGGGTTAAACTCTTGGGAATATCTTCGTCATGATCCATGTCGCTTGCATCGAAAAGCGGCATCGCAATCTGCTTGCGCTCCTGTGCTAACGATTGCCAATAGGCGGCGCGGCGATCACCCGATAGCGACTCCAGGGCGCCAGCATCCGCCAACGTCGAAAGGGTCGATTGCGTCAGCCCAGCCCTTCGAACCAAATCGGTTTGGTCCACGAAAGGGGACGCCCTCTCGTTGGCCGCAACAATCCGTTGCGCATCTTGCTCATGCAGCCCACGAATCATTCTTAACCCCAATCGAATCGGCAACCTTGAATTTGCCGACTCAGGAACCAAAGCCGTAGCCTCGTTGCCGAGTGTGCAGTCCCAGCGGCTTGCATTGACATCGGGACCGAGCACCTCGACACCGTGTCGCCTCGCATCTTGAATAAGCTGTGCCGGTGCGTAAAAACCAAGAGGTTGACTATTGAGCATCGCGCAACAAAACACCTCCGGATAATGATGTTTGATCCAGCAGGAAGCGTATACCAACAACGCAAAACTAGCCGCATGCGATTCAGGAAATCCATATTCGCCAAACCCGCGCAGTTGATTGAAAACACGTTCTGCAAACACTTCTTCTAGCCCATTGACTCGCATCCCCTCGATCAACTTCAGTTTGAATTTGTCGATCACGCCCGGACGTCGCCAAGCAGCCATGGCACGCCGCAATTGGTCCGCTTCGCCAGGAGTAAAGCCTGCCGCGACGACCGCCAGTCGCATCGCTTGCTCTTGAAACAGTGGCACCCCCATCGTCTTGCGAAGCACTTGCGCAATCGCCTCGTTCGGATACTCTGGCTGAATTCCCGACTGGCGTGCTTTCAGATAAGGATGCACCATCTGACCTTGAATGGGACCGGGGCGAACAATCGCAACTTCGATCACTAAGTCGTAGAAGCATCTTGGTCGCAGCCTCGGCAGCATGCTCATTTGTGCTCGGCTCTCAATCTGAAAAACGCCGACGGTGTCCGCTTCACAAATCATGTCGTAAACGGCTTTGTCAGCCGCTGGTATCGTGGCCAGCGTCAGCGGGCGCTGATAATACTTCTCTATCAAATCAAGACTTCGATGGATTGCCGAGAGCATTCCCAGCGCAAGGCAATCGACTTTGAGAATACCCAGTTCGTCCAAGTCGTTTTTGTCCCACTGAATGATGGTACGGCCAGGCATGGCCGCATTTTCAATGGGACACAATTCATGAAGCGCCCCTTGCGTCATCACCATTCCACCCGTGTGCTGCGAGAGATGTCTCGGGAACCCCAGCAACGATTGAACTAAATAATGATAGCGAGCACCGATCGGGGATTTCGGATCGATGCCTGCAGCCAAACACTTCGATTCAAACGACTCTTCGCCGCCGCGTCCCTCGACGATCTTGGCCAGGGAGTCGATACGATCCTGGGATAGCCCAATGGCTTTGCCACAGTCGCGAACGGCGGACCGCAATCGATACGTAGTGACGGCCGCCGTCATACCTGCTCGATGCCGTCCATACTTTTCGTAAACGTATTGGATGACCTCTTCGCGACGTTGATGTTCGAAATCGACGTCGATATCGGGCGCTTCATTGCGTTCGCGGCTGATGAAGCGTTCGAAGAGTAAATCGTATTGGCTGGGATCCACACTGGTTACCCCGAGGCAAAAGCAAACAGCGCTATTGGCGGCCGAACCGCGACCCTGGCACAGAATGTTCCGCGACCGGGCGAATCGGACCAAGTCCCAGACGGTCAAGAAATAGGGCTCATAGCGCAAGTCCTGGATGATCGAGAACTCGTGCTTGAGCATGGCGATCACGGAGTTCGGGACGCCGCGAGGGTATCGCTCTTTAGCACCTTGCCACGTCAGTTGCTTGAGGTAATCGATCGGTGCTACACCCGTTGGTGAAGCCTCCAGCGGATATTCATAGCGGAGCGACTGCAATGAAAAGTCAATCCGTTGCATGATCTCGGTGGTCGCCGAAAGTGCTTCGGAACAATCCCGAAAAACGCGTTGGATTTCGGCCAGGGACTGCATGGCATAACTGGCGTTCATAGGACGCGAGGCAGCCATAGCGTCGATGGTCGTCCCAGATGCAATGGCCGCCAAACAGTCCTGCAGCAGCATCCGCTCGGGTACGTGATAGAGACAGTCGCCTGTGGCCAGAAGCGGAACTCGGGAATCGCCACTAACTAACTTCCAACGTGCAAGTGAGACTTGGTCGTCTACTCCGCGGTGAAGGCTGGCGATCAGATAACCGCGGTCGCTAAACAATTCCCGGAACTGGTTGAGCCACAGACTCCAGTTTTGTAGATCGTTTGTATCGAAACAAGCTCCTGCCTTGCACCATGGATCGATTGGAATCGGTTGGACTTGGAGCGGTGCTAGGGGATCGGTTGAAACTCGCTCGGGAGTGGTTATTCTCGGCGTATCCGGAAGACGGGGCACAAAGCCAGCAATGCAGTCATCGCTGCAGGCAACGATATCATGCCAGGACAAACGGCAAGCCCCTTTCTCCGCTCGCAACCGGCCCACGGAAAGTAGTTTGCAAAGGTTGCCATAGCCTTGTCGGTTCTGGGGCCACAGAACAACGGGAGGCCCATCTTCGGGATGCAGTTCACTTCCAACGACAAACGGAAAGGACAGGTCCCGAGCCGCAGTATGAGCACGAACGATTCCCGAGAGAGTATTGCGGTCGGTGATGGCTAACCCAAGATATCCGAGCCGTGCCGCTTGCTCTACAAGCTCATGTGCGTGCGATGCACCCTCCAAAAACGAGAAGTTGCTTTTGCATTGCAATTCCACGTATTGAATCATACTGCCGTGTCGATGTTTACTAGTCGCTGAACTCCGCGTCGTCTTGTGTGCGACAGAGGGAGGAGTTCAAAGAACATTGTAGCATGCCACAGTGTCGAACGGCACTCCCTGCCGTTTTTCTCGGCACGGAGTGCCGAGCTACTCTTGGTCGCAACCCCGCATTTTAGTCCTGACGAAGCACTAGCGTTTATGCTCGGTTTTGTGGCTGAGCGAGGCCCTCGCTCAGTTTGGTAGAAACCAACGAACGAAAGGCAGCAATTTAACGGAACAAAGATCCAGATCGTCGCGTGCACCGCAATGCATGTCGGCTACAATAGATTCGTAAGAAAACCTCCGCTGCCCCCTCCGCTGCCCACATGACAATCAGACTTTCAAGCATCACTCAAGTTGCCACAATTGCATTAGCACTTCTGTTCGGACTAGGTTCTTTCTCCCAGCAACTTTACGCCCAGAAGACAATCGACTTTTCGCATGAAATCGTTCCCATCCTTCGAAAACACTGTGCGGAATGCCACGCAGGTGACAAGATCAAGGGTAGCTTCTCAATCAACACAAAGGCTGAACTTCTGAGAGGGAGCGAAAATGGGCCAGTGCTTGAGGTAGGCAAAGCCGATGCCAGTCGAATCATCGAGCTTGTAACTTCCAATGTGGAAGACGAACGCATGCCTCCGAAAGGGCCACGACTGCAAAAAAACGAAGTAGACCTGCTAGAGCGATGGATCGATAGCGGCGTCGTTTGGGAAGATGGCTTTGCATTCAAAGCCCCAGCTTACGAGCCTCCATTAAAGCCGAGAATCCCGGAACTGCCCGCGGCTCGCAACGGACGAACGAATCCAATCGATCGGATCATCGATAACTACTTGGCTGAATCAAGTTCGTCGATTCCCAGTGCCATCTCAGACGCCACCTTTGCGAGGCGAGTGTCGTTGGACCTAAACGGCCTGCTACCGGAGTCAAGTAAGCTCGAGTCCTTTATCGCAAATAAGGCCGCCAATCAACGCGCTGTCTTGATTGACAAACTGCTTGCGGATGACGAAACTTACGCAGAACATTGGCTCACCTTTTGGAATGACTTACTGCGAAATGACTACGGAGGTACAGGTTTCATCACTGGTGGTCGCAAACAAATAAGCGGGTGGTTGTACCAATCGCTGCTAAACAACAAACCCTACGATCAATTTGTGCGAGAAATCATCGCGCCTCCGTCCGAGGAGAGCCGAGGTTTCATCGAGGGAATCAAATGGCGAGGCGAAGTGAGCGCTGGCCAAACGGTCGAAATTCAATTTGCCCAAAGTGTGTCGCAATCGTTGCTCGGCATCAATTTGAAGTGCGCTTCGTGCCACGACAGTTTTGTGGATCGATGGAAACTGGAGGAAGCCTACGGATTAGCGGCAGTCTATTCGACAAAGGATCTTGAAATTCACCGCTGCGATAAAGCGATTGGCAAAACCGCGAAAGCCAAATGGTTGTTTCCCGAATTGGGAGACATCGACGCGAATGCAAAACCCGACGAGAGACTTCGGCAGCTTGCCGCCCTCATGACGCATTCTGAAAACGGCCGATTCACCCGGACCATCGTCAATCGATTGTGGCATCGCATGATGGGACGAGGAATCGTTCACCCAACCGATTCCATGCAGACGGAACCATGGAATTCGGATTTGTTGGACATGCTGGCGAGCGACTTTGCAGAGCATGGCTACGATCTGAAACATACGTTGCGGTTGATTGCAAATTCGGCTGCTTACCAAAGCCAATGCGAAGTACTGGCAGCGGATTCAGAGACTCGCGTTTATCGATACCTTGGTCCCAGGGCAAAGCGCATGACGGCAGAGCAGTTCACCGATACGCTCTGGCAACTCACCGAAGCAGCTCCTACTCGCATGGATGCGAATTTCCTGCGAGGCAAGGTAAATCCGGAGATTGCGAAGTCGCTATCGCTGAGCGCAAGCTGGATATGGTCCAGCGATGGCCAGGCCACGCCTCACCAAGCTGGCGAAAAGCGATCGTTTCGCAAGCAGTTCGAGTTGGACAAGGGCGTCGGCCAAGCCGGAGCGGTCATTACTTGCGACAATCGATTCACTCTCTACGTCAACGGCAAGAAGTTGGCCAGTGGCGATAACTGGGAGACTCCAACGGCGGTTCGCTTGCTCGGCCTAGTTGCCGGAAAAAACGAATTGCTCGTCGTTGCAGAAAACCAAGGGAGCACACCGAATCCGGCTGGATTGTTTTTTGAAGCCAAAGGTTGGACAGATGGCCAACTGCCGGATGCTCAGCTTCCATTATTATCGATAGTGAGCGATTCGACTTGGGAATGGACGGAAAAGACGCCTCGCGACAATGGCAAGTTCGCAAAGGAGCCAGACGATTGGCAGTCTGCGGTACCGGTTGCGGCTCAAGCCACTTGGGCGGCCGTCCTGCCTAAACTTCAATTCGAACTTGCGCGCTCTGCCTTTGCAAAATCTTCCATGGTGCGAGCCTCGCTGCTCAAGAGTGACCCGATGATGCGAGCATTAGGTCGACCCAATCGCGATCAAATCGTCAGCATGCGACCCAACGACCTGACAACGCTCGAGGCCATGGAATTGGCTAACGGTTCGATTGTCGCGAAAACCCTTGCCACGGGCGCGGAGAACTTGTTGAAGCGATCATGGGCAAGCAAAAAAGCATTTACGCAATGGTTATATGGCTACTCCTTCACACGAGAACCGAATAACGAAGAACTTGCGATCGCCGACGAGTTGCTAGGCAATGAGCTTTCGGCGCGAGGCATAGAGGATTTGTTGTGGGTTGTCATTATGCAACCCGAATTTCAATTGGTGAGGTAATTTGCTATGGAAAACGAAAGCAATTTTGACGGCAATCGGCAAGAGATTCGCCGTGACTTTCTAAAAAAGCTTGCCGTAGCTGGCTCGGCCGCGTTCATGACCGGTCAGCCCCAATTCGTGCGAGCGGAAGACGCTTCAACGGCGAATCCTCCGGCCAAAGCGGACGCTTGTATATTGCTCTGGATGGCTGGTGGCATGGCAGCCCCCGACACCTTCGATCCGAAACGTTACTCGCCCTACAAAGAGGGGCTTGAAGTCAGCTCCATGCTAAGCACCTTTCCTGCCATCGACACGGCGGTCGATCACATCAAGATTTGCGAAGGGCTCGAAAACATTGCGGGCGTTATGGATCGAGCGACGCTCATCCGAAGTGCCGTCCAGCCCGACCTAGGAAGTATTCTGCATTCTCGTCACCAATACCATTGGCACACCGGATATGTCCCTCCTCAAACAGTTGCTTGTCCGCATATTGGCTCGTGGATGGCTAAGGTGCTCGGTCCTCGCAATCCTGTGATTCCAGCCTTTATCAACATTGGTCAACGACTTGAGGGGATTGGAGAAGTGGAGGAGCTGAAAGCGTTTACCACGGCTGGTTTTTTTGGCAGTGAATTTGGACCGATGAACTTACCCTTTCCGGAGGAGGCAGCCCAGTCGGTTCGCCCACCCAAGGGAATGGATGCGGAGCGGTTCGCCAATCGCGATCGACTCTTTCGGCGGATGCTGGACAAGAATCCAAATCGGGAATTGATGAGCGATTATCAACAGGAATCGATGCTTCGCAGTTTCGATAATGCCTATCGTTTGCTTAGTTCCAAAGAACGTGAGGCGTTCGACATCTCGCTCGAGCCCAAGGAAGTTTTGGAAAAATACGATACGGGACGATTTGGGCGAGGATGTTTGTTGGCACGTCGGCTGATTGAAGCCGGCGCACGCTTTGTTGAGGTCACAACGGAGTACGTTCCATTTCTTTATTGGGACACACATGCGAACGGTCACGAGACATTGGCGGGATTGCACAAGGAAATGGATCTGCCTATCGCCACACTGGTTCGCGACTTGGAGGAACGCGGGTTGCTTGAAAGAACACTGATTATCGTCGCGAGCGAATTTAGTCGCGACGCAATTATGGAGGGTAGACCGGGATCGAATGCAAACGATCAAGCGACCTTCAAGGTCGATACGGTTTCGGAGATGAAGCACTATGGGTTGCATCGGCACTTCACCGGTGGAACGAGTGTTCTCATGTTTGGAGGTGGAACCAAGAAAGGGTTTCTTTATGGCGAGACCGCAGACGAGCGTCCGCTATTGGCGATCAAGAATCCGGTGAGTGTGATGGACTTGCACGCCACGATCATGACCGCCATGGGCATCAGCCCAAAGACGCAGTATTTAGTGGAAAACAGGCCGTTCTATGTCACCGAAGATGGCAAAGGGCAAGCGGTGATGGACGTGTTTGCATAAATCCGTCGCTCCCACTGTGTTCTCGGCCAAACTCTATTCATTCGGGGAAACGGGACGGCACCAACCAATCCAAAAACGAATTCCATATTTTTTTGCATCCACTTGATGTCATTCGGAAGTACTCGAGAACGACTCAAACGTTGGCGAAATAATTCGACACTCATGCGATTACCCGCCTCGATAGTTAGCCAAGGAAACTGAGAAAGAAATTTTTACGTGCGCAAAAACATTCCCATTAACGGGGGCGTACCCCCTCCAACGGGTTGTAGGATTTATTGTCGGTTCAATGAGCGATAAAATACATTCGGTCTGAATGAATGGTACAACAAAGCACTTTACCGCCGGATAGACCGGCAATAATTAATCGTTCCTCCAAGTAGCTGACATCGCCACGCCGTTGTTGCGTCTGGCGTGCAAACGGGCCATTTCACAAAACGGTAATAATCCGTTTAGATGGTCGCGGACACAGGGATCGATTTTCGCAGAAGTGTTCTTGGGCCTTGTGCCCCACGAACGCAACAGGTTTGGCGTGCTACGAGTGCTTGAAAAAACGCGAAGCCGATTTGGCCGACATGCCGCTGGCTTCTTGCCAGGGGTGCTGACCACCGTTTCTAGAGAGATGGTAACCATCCCCCGAGTAAAACTCGGAGGCATTGTAAAGATACTATCCCAATACAGCGCCTTGCCGGAATGCGACAGAATTGGGCACTACCAAAACAATGCAAAACTGATTCATGCCCAAATACTTCGATCGAGATACTTGCACTACGGTTGCGGTATCCATACGATAAAATGAGTTCCGATCTGGGTTCGTGACAGGATGTGAGTTTCATCCTGGAATTCAAGGAGGAACAAAGGGATGCAGCTAAGCCCTCGATCGACCAGACTATTTTGGAATTTTTTTACTTGCTCGGGCTACCTGATCGCTGCCGTTCTGCATCAAAAGCACCAACCATGCGCTGCTGGGACGTTTTCATTATGAAGTTCTCCTGCCCGGTCAAAGGGATTGAAGATATTCCCGGCTTGAGCAAAAAGGTGTCAGCGACGGTCTTAATTTTGGTCAATAGCTGAATCGCAAAAATTGCAAATTTGCGATTTCCGTTGTTTCGACGCTGTGCCACCAGTGCTCCTTGGGGACAACTCAAAACGCTCATTTTGTGATCCATAGCTGGTCTGTCTTGATCAGCAGGTTTAGGATCGTTATCAACTTTCGCATACATGCCACGATCGCTACCTTCGATTCCTTTCCCTTGGCCTTCAGGAGTGTATAGAACGCCTTGATCGTTCTCCTAATTGATTAGCTCCAGCAACTGACAACGTCTAGCAACGAGAGCAGAGTGTTTTTGCTCGTGATCGGAGGCCATCGGCATTGCTTGCGGCTTGACGACCGATGCAAACTTGGAAATCAATTGGGCATCGATAGGATCGGTCTTAGCATCCAAACCGATTCCCTTTGCAAAGTCTCGCACTTGCCGTGGATTGAGGACGTTTTTCTTCTTCAACACCTTGCAAAGGCCGTTGATATCGACCTCTGTGTTTTGGATCTTTATGTTCTCACCGGTATCCGGACGATAAACATCCAAAGTATCTTTGGAGACATCGACACCCACAAACACAACTTCTTTTTCTTTGGTTTTCATAAAATCCCAGCCTAGTAAATTCGAGCTTGCATTACGCAGCTCATGCGACGGTTCGGGTTTGAAATGAACATCTTGCGATCACGCTGACACACGGTAACATGTACCAAGGAACATACGATCTACAAGACGTTTGGAAGCATCGTTTTCCAGTTTTGGATAGTAAGCTATTTGCTTAGAATCCGATACCGACGCTAGATACTAGGTGAACGCCGCCATGGCGACGAGGGATGAGTTAAATTCGAAAGAGTACGGAGCGTGTCTAGCTCGCTAAACTTAGCTTCCCGCCTATGAATTGAGGCCCGCAGGCTGGAAGCCTACGCCACTATTTCCCGCTCTCTGGGCGTAGTGGGGATTTTTTAATTTAAGAAAAAAGCCCGTAATTTAAAAAAAAACAAAAACCCAAAAATATTGTTTG
>JANPNA010000330.1:0-17482 GCA_031427235.1 Pirellula sp. | reverse complement strand
AAAATATATTGTGGGTGGGCTTTTTTTTATTTTTTAAACCACACAACCCCTCCGTAATATTAAAAACAACCCACTACCCTAAAATTAAGCTGTCACAAAGCAACAGAAACATTTGCCACAAAGAGCGTGCCAAGGCGAAGGGCTCTGGAGCCACCGGGACTTGCAAAATTCGAGTTCCGTTTCTACAACATTGATCATGAACGATCGAAAAACCCTACAAGAACGCGATCAGATGTCGGATCTGGATCGCTTGCGTCATTCCTGTGCTCACGTCATGGCGACTGCCATTCTCCGGATATGGCCGGATGCTCAGTTTGCGTACGGCCCGCCAGGCGAATACGGATTCTACTACGATTTCGACATGAAGCATCGAATTACTCAGGATGACTTTCCCGCGATCGAGGCGGAGATGAAAAAAATCTCCAAAGAGAACCAGAAATTTGAAAAGAAGATTATTAGCCGGGACGAGGCCAAAGCGATGGCCGAAAGCGGTCGGCTTGGCGGTTTGACTGAACGACCTAACAATGTAAGCCGTTTCAAGCTCGATTTGATCGACAAGATTCCGGAAGGGGAAGAAATTTCGTGCTATCAAAACGGTGACTTCATCGACCTCTGCGCGGGGCCACACGTAAATTATTCTGGCAAGTGCAAGTATGTTCGGCTGACGAGTGTCTCTGCATCATTCTACATGGGGGACGAAACCAAAGGCCAGCTCCAACGACTTTATGGTACCGCGTTCCCGAGCGCGGAAGAATTGGAGCAACACTTTGTGGCACTTGAGGAAGCCAAGAAACGCGATCACCGCAAGCTTGGGAAAGAGCTCCAGCTTTTTCACATCGACGATGATGTTGGCCAAGGTCTCATTCTGTGGACGCCCAACGGAGCTGTCATTCGCCAAGAATTGCAAAATTTCATCAGCGAAGAATTGCGAAAGCAAGGCTACTGTCAGGTCTTCACGCCCCATATTGGAAAGCTCACACTTTACAAGACCAGCGGACATTTTCCGTACTACAAAGACAGCCAGTTCGGAGCCATTGTCGAGAACGATGATTTCCAAAAATGCGCAGAGGCAGGTTGTACTTGTGCTGAAATCATGCAACGTCTCGACGGCGTTAGTAAGCGGCTTGCGGATGGCATTAATGAACGAGCTGGACGGGAAGTCATCACACCGGATCGAGTCTTGGCGGATGAACAAATCGTCGATGGCTTCATGCTCAAGCCGATGAACTGCCCGCATCACATTAAGATTTTTGACAGTCAACCGCGAAGCTATCGCGATCTACCAGTCAGGTTGGCCGAGTTTGGAACTGTCTACCGATGGGAACAAAGTGGCGAACTCAACGGACTGACCCGCGTTCGCGGTTTTACGCAGGACGATGCTCACCTTTTCTGCACTGAGGAGCAGATTGACGCCGAAATGATCGGTTGCCTAAGCCTCGTGAAAAAAGTTCTGACTACGCTTGGGATGTCGGACTATCGTGTTCGCGTCGGATTGCGAGACCCGGATGGCAGTAAATTCACTGGCGACCCAGCGCAATGGGACAAGGCCGAGGAAGCCTGCCGGGCTGCAGCTTTGACACTAGGCGTTCCCTTTACGGAGGAGCCTGGTGAAGCTGCTTTCTATGGTCCGAAAATCGATTTTGTGGTTCGAGATGTCATCGGTCGCGAATGGCAACTTGGGACTGTCCAGGTGGACTATGTGCTCCCTGTGCGATTCGATCTAAGCTACGTGGGTGCGGACAATGCGAGGCATCGTCCGGTCATGATCCATCGCGCCCCGTTCGGTAGCCTAGAACGCTTTTGTGGCGTTTTGATTGAACATTTCGCTGGGCATTTCCCAGCCTGGTTAGCTCCGGAACAAGTCCGCATCCTGACGATCAGCGAAAAGAGCGCTGAGTTCGCGACGTCCGCGCTGGCACAACTCAAGTCCGCTGACCTCCGAGTAACTCTGGATAACGCCTCCGAGAAAATCGGTGCGAAGATTCGAAATGCGCAACTTCAGAAGATTCCTTACATGCTGGTCATTGGCGAAAAAGAAGCGGCGGAGCAAAGCGTCAGTGTCCGACATGCCAAGAAAGGGGATTTGGGCGTGAAGCCGCTGTCGGAGTTCTTGGAAGATATTAAAAGGGAAGTGAAAGAGCGAAGTTTGTAGCAAGTGCAATTCAATTCCGCCCCGCTGGGGCTTCGATGCGGGGTGGCGTTCGATTCCAGTGGCTTACGCCACTGGCTATTGACTTAAGTCCCTTTGGGACGAAGAGCAGCCAAGTCCGCATCGATGAATCATCGACCGCTCTTATTTCGACGTAGCAACTTCGATCGTTTTCTCTTCTGATCCCCGTCGGATGCGTATTTTGACTGCGCGGCCTACCTCGACCGTATTGATTGAATAAGCCAATAGATCCGAATCCCGAAGCAGGTCCTTTCGTCCATCATATTCAATGATGACATCGCCTTTCAGCATTCCGGCTTTCTTTGCGCGATCATGTGGTGAATAGGCGCCAACGTGCTGGACCGTAAGAGCCATTTGCCCATCTACAATTCCTAGCTCTTTACGTTCTTCGACAGTGGAAGGCTTAACAGCCAATCCACCCAGACCCATTTGCCGAAACGACCACGAGGATGCACGCCAGGAAATATCTTCCTTCGATCGCCAATCAGGTGAAAGCTTGAGGGTCAGCTCTGATTTTTGATTGCCTCGTTCAATGGCTGCTTGAACCGCTGCATCTGCATCGGGAGCATGGTGCAACACCCATTGAACGTCCGCTATGGACAGAATCGCTTGGCCGTTTAAGTGCGTGATGCGATCCCCTACTTGAAAACCACTCTTCTCTGCGTCACTTCCCTTAAGAATCTCTTTGACGGTGGCGCACTGAGTTGGATCCAAAATGAGCCCGACGGTCTTAGGATGTGGGTAAGAATAGAGCAATGCATTTGGAATCTTACCTTGCTCACTGCGGAAATGTGCCTTGAGCCCTTCGCCAATCATATGGCAGTGAATACAGCTTTTGACCGTGTCACCTTCGTAGTCGAGCTTGCTATTGTAACGGGAAGCCAACGAGGGGATCTTTTCGGGGGATGCAAACAACGGTTTATCCGCTTGTTTGCCAATTAGACTGGCTTTGTTCGTGGGATAGTTGCGATGCAATTCCAAGGCCGCTTCCATTGCCTTGCCGAGGCCTTCCACGGAGACATCGTCTTTCCATTCTGTGCGGTCGGAGCGTGTGCCGTAGCGTCCGTAAAGTGTCCCATCGGCATTGAAAATAAACGCGGCAAACGACTGGTCTGTGTCGAACTGGAACATGGACAAGTCCATTCCGTTCGTCCCGACAACCCGTACTCGAACGAAGGACTTCAGCAACTGCTGTAATTTTGGATTGACCTCGATCAGGTCGTCGTCCAGCTTGACGCACTCCTCGCAAGGGATGCAACGCAGCACTACTAGCACTGGCTGTTTTAGTCGTGTTGCCGCTTCGAAGCCTTTTTCTAAGTCGTTGTAGAACCACGATCCGGTCGCTTCGAACTTCAGCTTGTCTCCAAGGACTTTTTGCTGCCGGGTCTGAGCTTGCACAAGGAACGGGAACAGCAAGAGGAAAGCGGTGCACAAGAATACATGGGAAATCTTGAATGGTTTCTGAATCATGTCGAACGCCTTTGGGGAGGGTGGGATAGCGTATAAATCGTTGATTCTTACGGAGGTTCATTGTCGCCTTTTGCTCCGCAAAAGTGCGTTGACGTGGCGCACTTTCGCGGAGCGAAAGGCGACAAAAAAAACAAGCGACAATATTACAAAAGTGCAGCGTTATCTTAAAGCTGGGATGAATCCCAGCACTCCAAAAAAATGGCTACGTTTATCGGTTGGCAGCGTAGAGTTCGGCGTAGGTTAATGCCCAGGCATCGATGAGTGCGCGAAACTTATTCAGGTCCACTTCTCCCAAAGGTTGGTAAAAGCTTCTTGTCATCAATTCGCGGTTCGCGATAGTTCCCTTGGCTTGAAGATCGAGAATGTAGAATTCATTGATTGGTCGGACACCCATTTCAAAACGACTGTATTTGTTCTTTCTTTGACCTCGTTCCATGACCAAATCATCACGAATACATGCAGCGCCCCAGCCTGCTTCTCCGAACACCGTGGTGAACTGGAAACCGGGAAACAAGTCCGCAATCTTCTTGATCACGGTCTCGATTCGGTCGGAAAGTTCCAGCCTCGATTTGCTGTGCAGGCTTCGAAACTCTTCGGCTTCGATTCGTTTTCGCTCGGTCTCGGACTGAGATTGCGATGCTCTATTTGCGCCGCGCGCAGCGGCTTGTTTTAGTTTGTCGTCGAATTCAGACATGGGTTACTCAAGCGGAGGTTTCGGACGCGTCTCCGCGCTCGGTGGATTCGGAGCCGTTTGCTACGCTCTGATTTGCCGAATCGGTTGAACCCTGGCTTGAATCCGCGGTTTCTGTTTTTTGTGTAATCACCTTTTCCGCTACTTTTTCAACGATCGGCTCATCGCGTTCCTTTTTCATGAACTGCAACAAGTCCGAGAAAGAGCGAAGTGGTTCCTTTCCCGTCTGCATGGCGTCCGTAATCGGTGTAACGGGCTTAGGCGGTTCGACCCGCGCCGGCCTTCTCGCCCCTTGATCGTCGGAACGCGAATTGTTTCGCGATCGATCCCGATTGTTGTCTCGGCCAGTTGGTCTGCCACCGCGATTGGCGCTACCACGATTATCGCCACCGCCGCCTGGACGATTACCGCCAGAGGGTCCGCGGCTGCGGTCTCCGCCTGCTCCGGCCGGCATTGGGCTGCGATTCTCAGCGGCTGGAGGTGGGCGATTGTCACGCGATCCACCTTGATTGCGATCGTTGCGTTGGTTGCGATTGTCCCGACCGGCGTTTCCACCTCGATCCTGAGTGTTTTCCTGTGCCTGATGTCCATCGTGGCGACGCGATGGCGTTCCTGGCGGAATGGCGGTAAGGGATACTCGCTTTTTCTTTTCGTCCACATTAAGGACCCAGACTGGTACCAAATCGCCAACTTGAACGAATTGATGCGGGTCTTCAATGAAGTCGGGTGCTAGACGACTAATGTGAATCAAACCACTGCATTCAGGGCCAAGGTCCACAAAAACCCCAAAGTCTGCTACGCCGATGACCAATGCTTGAAGCATGGTTCCGCTTTGCAAGCCTTCGAGCTTTGGCACTTTGCTCAACAGTGGAAGCGGATATTGGAAGTCACGGCTATCGGTGAAGGCAAACTGCAGGCAGTTTGCAACTCGCTTCATCTTTTCGCGACCCACTTGCCAGCTTCTTGCAAGTCGTTCGACGTCGATGGAGTGCGTGGGTCGTTCCAAGGGCCCGGACGGGATGGTCGGCATCGGGACTGACATTCGAGGCGTCGGAGCAGGGACAGTTGCTTCGGTGTTGGCGGCTGCTTCGGTGCTGGCGACTGCTTCGGTGCTGGCGACTTCCGTCGCTGGTTCTGTGATGGATGCCACTTCGCTGGCGATATTGCCCTCCGAAGGCTCGGATAACGCTTGGGTTTCGGCTTCCGTAGGTGGCGTCATGTCCACTTCCGACTCAGGGGTCAATTCGCTTGTAGCCGATTCGTCGCTTATTGTTTCCGACGAATCGATCGATTCGCCGAAGGGTTGCTCCTCAACTTGCTTGGCGTGTTCGACGATGGCGGCAGCTGTTGCAACGGCCAATTGCGCATAATCCGGTTTCGTCCAGTTAGCCGGGCACGAGGCTGGCGCAGCGAGGCTTGCGTGCGCAATCAATCGTTCTGCCAAACGATAGTCGTCAGGGTGGATGGTTGTGCCGTCGAGTGGTTCGGTGCTTCCGTAAACCTTTAAAAAGCCGATGGCTTGTCGAGCTTGCGTCTCGGTGAGATGTTCACGCAGGACGGTCATGAGGGCTTCTCGGTTGACGACCTTGTCGTCATGGCATGCTTTGACAACGGCCTTCGCAGCGTCGGTTGTCATCCCGGGAATCCGCTTCAATACATCGATGTCAGCATGGAACACATCGACGCCAGCTTGCGTGATGGCGGTCGAAACGGCGTCTTGCAATGCAGACTCCAATTCCCTTTGCGGCAATTCACGTTGGTACGAGCCAAGCCGCAGTCGGACCGGATCTACCTTAAGGATTTGCGTGAGCGGATCTTGCAGTCTTAGGGCAAGCCAAACAGCAGCGCGATGACGACGGGAAATGTTTGGCAATTCCACCAAACAGCCACGCGACATGCAATATGCGTCCGCGCCAGCTCGATCGACCATGGTCCAATACAACGACCCATCCGAAGATTGCTTAAGCAATTCGGAAACCGTATGAATCAGATACCGCCGAGCAGGTCCGTTGGAGATGGTCAACAGGGTAACTTTGTGTTCATGAATCCATTGACCGAGTGAAACCACGTTTTGAGCGACCACATCGGCTCGGTTGCTATTGCAGGGTATTTCATTGGTGAACACCACTTTGCCGTCGGCGTCAACGATGGCAACGGCGGCCATCTTTGGGCCGATGGCATCGATAATTAGAATACGATGGCCATGCACGGGGCGTTGCAACAAGGAAGCTTGCAAATGGACCACGGCGGCTTCGGTAAGGTCCGTATGAGCATCTTCTTCCAAAATGCTCAAAACATCTTGGTGTAGCCGCGGAAGGATTTGCGTTCGGAGCCCGTCCTCTGCAACTTCCAAAAGCCAATGATGCATTGGATGTCTGCCGGGGCAAAGCGATTCGCGGCAAACTTGAACCAGTGGCCTCTCGTCGTAATGGAATTGAAGGGCCACGATTTGGGACCTCTGTCCTCGCGACAACATCAGGATCTGGTACGGGGTCAGCGCGGAAAGAGGTTTTTTTAGTCTAGAATAGGACTCCAAAATGCTTCGCAGCCATTTGCGTCGACGTTGGCGAGGCGAAAGCTGTTTGTCCGATAGGGTTTTTGTTTTGAGTCCTTTTCCCTGTTTTCGACCTTGATGAAACTCCGCAATCATTGGAGCCACAGGGTCGGGAGAATTCGGTTTGCTTTCGATGGCTGCCGATTCGGACTGCGTGGCCAACGGGGCGGATTCGACAGGCATCGATTCTGTGGTCGTTGATGCGATTGCAGCCGCTGGTTCGGCAGACTGTGCCTCAATCGGCATATCCGTAGATTCGTGCAGTGTTGTCTGAACTGGTTCCAACTCCGGGGTTGAAACCATCGGTTCGACCGTCGTTGCCGCTACTTCCGATTCGCTCGATTGGACCGCGTAACCTGGTGGCGGAGCCTGGGCAGCAGTCGATTCGCCGTTTGCGGTTGTTGGCATTGGATGCGATTGAGGATTTGCATCAGCGCGATCCAATTGCTTTTCGGCATCGCTCCCTTTTGGCGGATCGGGCAATACTTTTACCGAAACACCAGCCTTCCTCAGGAGCGTTTTCTGCAGCTCTTGCATGAGCCGAACGTCTTCACTGAGGAGAAAAACCATCCAACGTTTGGTTTGTTCTAAAACATCCGCTGCCTGTTCCAGCGGAACGCTGGCGACTTCGGAAACCCATTGACAAAGATCTTTTGGGGCGTCTCCCTGCATGGTCAAAATGGCTTGACCGACCGTCTCGACTTGTGGACATTTTTCGGAAATGGTGCGAGAGTTCTTCCGAGCACGAAGATGACGCGTTACGGTATCGACTTGCGAAATCGTATTGGCTTGAGAGACGACGGACGCGACGGTTTCGTTCCATTGCTGTTCTCGGTCGAGCGTTTGTTGAACTTTTTCCTTGTGAGCTTTTAGCGTTTCGGAGTAATTGAGAGCGCGGCGGAGAATCGAAAGAGTCTGCTCATCAATGTTCCCAAGTTCATCGGGCCGATAGTTTGCGAGATAGTTCGGTTCATAGCCTTGGTTGAGCAACTCGATTGGGAATTTGAGTTGGTCCTCTGGAAGGCGCATGTATCGCGCGATCGCTTGTAGATCTTTCATAAGCAAACCAGTTCATTCTGCGAATCACGTTGGTTCTAAACGCTTGACAACGTCATCGCGCTTAGAGGCCGAAATCGAAGTTTGAAGTCCTTCACGTAAATGGGTGTCGTTATGCACATTCGTGCAAAGTGGTACATGCAAGCAAACTAAGACTGGGAATCTAGGGGAGGCACCTCTAATTGTCAAGCTTTCGGTTGATTTCCAGAGGCATCAGTTGCTTTGGAGGCCGGAAATGGGTCGGTTTGGGCGTACTGAGAGACAATTTTGAAGAAAACACCGGAAAAGAGTCAAGCGTTAAAGTCCTCCCAGTCGATCCAAAACAACATAGATTGTTTCGATTAATGACGTTCGGTTTTCTCCCATTCAGAAGACAAATGCCTATGAACAAGCCAGTTTTTCGGGTTGTTGGTTTGGATCAAGCTACATGCGATGACGAGTACTGCGGGACAGAAACGAGCACTCAGCCCAATTCGCCGGATGTATTTGGTACAGAATTGTCCATCTGGCCGGAATCGGAACCTGCCACGGTTACGGTCCGACTTGGAGATATCCTTCCGGCACTTCAGAGTTCTGCCGCCTCTCGATTGGCGTGGGTCCAAGATTTCGCAGAGGATCCGGTTGTTATCACGAAGGATCTCTACGACGTGTTGTTACGCTTCCAACGGCTCAAGAATGCTGCTTGATCCAAGGTAGCTGAATTCGTGAGAATTCCGTGGATACCGGAATTTCCGAGCATTCACCCTCGACTTGGGACACGAATTCAGCTTTCACAGGCGAACCACATTCACTACAATGCGGTCCCATGTTAATTATCACTGTCGAACAGACGGCGATTTTCGGCATCAAAAACTCGAACGCTCCAAAAAAATCAATCCATGAATCCAATCACAACCAGCTTCACGAGAGTGATTATTATTCCCCATTGCGATTAGGCCTCGGGGATCCTTCAACGTGCAAGTGCGTGTGGATTACAGAACATAACCCCTGAAGCCTAATCGAAGGCTTCAGGGGTTTTTTCGTTATTTAAACGCTTCAACCAACCAAATCAGAACATCATGCCGGCTCGCTCTATCCATACCTACGACACCACCCTGAGAGACGGGACACAGGGGGAAGGCGTAAGCCTTTCGCTCCAGGACAAACTCAATATTGCTGTCCGGCTGGCGGAGATAGGCATCGACATGATCGAGGGTGGTTACCCGCTCTCCAATGAAAAAGACACGATGTTCTTCCAAAGGGTCCGATCGTTGCCGATGGGGCAGAGCCAGGTATGCGCCTTTGGCATGACTCGGCGACGCGGTGTCGCTGTTCAAGACGATCCAGGAATGAAAGCGTTGGTCGCGGCCCAAACGCCAGCTATCACCGTTGTTGGCAAATCCTGGGACTTCCATGCGATCAATGTCTTAGGTGTCTCGCTCCAGGAGAACCTCGATATGATCGGGGAAAGCGTGGCTTTTCTGGCTAAGTATGCTCAAGTGGTTTACGATGCGGAACACTTTTTCGACGGTTTTAAAGCCAACCGCGAATATGCGATTCAGGCCATCCAGGCCGCAGCCACGGCGGGGGCGAAGTGGATCGTCTTTTGCGATACCAATGGCGGTACATTGCCAGAAGAAGTTGCAAGCATCGTAACCGATGCTCGCAATGCGCTGGCCGGAGCTTCCGTCCGCTTCGGCATCCATTGCCACAATGACGGCGATTTGGCCACGGCCAACTCGTTGTCCGCGATCGATGCAGGTTGCGAGCAAGTACAAGGCACGATCAATGGGATCGGAGAACGCTGCGGAAACGCTGACCTCGTCACGGTTCTGGCCAATCTGCAATTCAAGAAAAAGGGCTACTCGGTTTTGGGCGGTCGCTCACTCGAGCATCTTACAGAGTTATCTCGGTACGTTTACGAAACAGCCAATCTTCAATTGCGGAGCGGTCAGCCTTTTGTTGGCCGAAGTGCTTTTGCGCATAAAGGTGGAATGCACGTTCATGCGGTCAATAAATTTGCTCATACCTACGAGCATATGGATCCCGCTTTGGTTGGCAATGAACGCCGCATCTTGGTTAGCGAATTGTCGGGGCGTTCCAACATCGCAGCCCTCACGGCCGACCACAAACTGCCCGACGATCGTGCGGTTCTCGATAAAATTCTTGCCGACGTGGTTGCCAAAGAAAATCAGGGCTACCAATTCGAAGCCGCCGAAGGCTCCTTTGATCTGCTCGTCAAACGTTGCCTAGGATCCTACGTCGAACATTTCAAAACGATCAAATATCAAATCCTTGCAGGTGATTTGGACATCCAACGCAACCAGACCTATGCCGAAGCCATCCTTAAAGTACAAGTCAATGACGCGATTCGGGTAGAAGCTGCCGAAGGTCACGGGCCAGTGAATGCCATGGATGCAGCACTTCGCAAAGTGCTCCTGCCGTTCTTTCCAAGTCTCGACACGATGCGATTGGTCGACTTCAAAGTCCGAGTCGTCAATGGCGAAGCCGGGACTGCGGCTCGTATCCGCGTCAACATCGAAAGCGCGGACGATCAAGACACGTGGCGAACCATTGGCGTTAGCGAGAACATTATCGAAGCCAGTTGGCACGCGCTGGTCGATGCTGTCGAATTCAAACTAAACAAGTAACCATAAGGATTCAACTGCACGTAGAGGTCGCCTCTCCCCCTCGCCCTTGATAAAGGTAGAGGCGGAGCTTGCGAGCTCTATTGCACCCACAAGTCATCAAGAATCAACTCAATCAAAATCAACTCAATCAAACTTCGAATAAACGAACATGAACGCTGAAACCAACGAGATCCCCAACCGATTTGATTTTGCCACGAGCGCAACGGAGATTTACGCTAAGTGGCTTGCGCACGGCTGTTTCAATGCCGAGGTCGACAAGACCAAGAAACCATTCACGATTGTCATCCCGCCTCCCAATGTAACCGGTGCGCTGCATTTAGGACATGCGCTCAACAACACGTTGCAAGATATCCAAATTCGACTGCATCGCATGCAAGGTTACGCGGCCCTTTGGATGCCTGGGACCGACCACGCTGGGATTGCTACTCAAGCAGTTGTCGAACGTCGTTTAAAAGAAGTTGAGAACCAGACGCGGCATGACCTTGGGCGAGAGAAACTGGTTGCGCGTATTTGGGAGTGGAAGGAACAATACGAAAAGAGAATTCTTGGCCAATTACAACGCATGGGATGTTCGTGCGATTGGCGACGGACACGATTCACCTTGGACGAAATGTGCGCCAAGGCGGTTCGGACCACGTTCTTCGATTTGTTTTCCAAAGGGCTCATTTATCGCGGAAAGCGATTGGTGAATTGGGATGCGTTCTTGCAAACGGCGGTCAGCGACGACGAAGTTTTTACCGAAACCGTCCAAGGCAATTTTTGGCATCTGCGTTACCCCTTTATCGCACCCAAGGCTGGCGAACCGACGTTCGTAACGATCGCCACGACTCGGCCAGAGACAATGTTGGGTGACACCGCCGTTGCGGTCCATCCGGAACCCGCGGCAGCCCTCGATAAATACGAACGCCAGCTTCAAGAAAAGCTGCAAACAGCCAGCCTTAAAGACCAACCTGCCATCCAAGTGCAACTGGATGAACTTGCAACACGACGAACGGAAGTGCTTCCGCAACTGACTCTGCTCGTCCAAATGGCTCGTGAGGGGCGAAAGCTGCGTTTGCCTTTAATCGATCGAGAAATACCCTTAGTATTGGATACATGGGCTAAGCCTGAGCTCGGTAGCGGTTGCGTCAAAATCACTCCCGCGCACGACCCGAATGATTACGACGTCGCTCTGCGTTGTTCGTTGCCCATGATCAACATCATGAATTCGGACGGGACGATCAACGAACAAGGTGGTGCTTATGTTGGTTTGTCGATGGCCAAAGCGCGTCAAAAGGTGGTCGATGCGCTAGAGGAACTCGGGCTTGTCGAAAAAACCGAGGATCGGGAGATCGACTTAAAGCATAGCGATCGAAGCAAGACTCCAATCGAGCCTTATCTAGCGGACCAATGGTTTGTTCGAATGGAGCAACTGGCGCAGTCTGCGATGGACGCGGTCACCAACGGCGACGTAAAGATCTTTCCGCAGCGGTATGCAAGTGGCTACTTGGATTGGCTCGGCGAAAAACGTGATTGGCCCGTTGGTCGACAGTTGTGGTGGGGACACCAGATTCCGATTTGGAGCAGGACCTTTGAAAAGCCTTCGGATGCACAGTCGCTCAAGTTCAAAATCGAAGCCATGCCCGAACGCGCCTCCGGCTTAATCAATGTGTCGATCGAGGAGCCAGCCACGCTGCACGTTTGCATTCGCAACGAAGATGCAGGTCTTGAGACGAAATTGCAGTCGCTTGGATTGGTCCGCCAAGAAGACGTTCTCGACACGTGGTTCTCCTCTGCGCTGTGGCCGCATTCGACGTTAGGCTGGCCCGAACAGACGCCTGAGTTGGAGTATTTTTATCCCACCAGCACGTTGATCACATCGCGGGACATCATCACGCTTTGGGTCGCTCGTATGGTGCTCATGGGGCTCAACAACATGGGCAAAGTACCTTTCCATGAGGTTTTTATTCATCCCAAGATTTTGGATGGCTACGGCGAAACGATGTCCAAGAGCAAAGGGAACGGCGTCGACCCGCTGGATGTCATCAACAAATTCGGCCCTGATGCGCTGCGGTTTGGATTGACTTGGTTGTGTACCGAGACGCAAGACGTACGCATGCCGGTCCAGTTTGAATGCCCACACTGCGAAGCACTCGTCAACCAAACCAAAGAGAATCGTTCGAAGCCACTGGTTACGTGCGATAAGTGCAAAAAGCAATTCTCAACCCAATGGGCCGAAACAGAAACGGACAAAGCCTTGCCCAAAGCTCCCGTCGTTAGCGAACGATTTGAAGTTGCCCGTAACTTCGTGAACAAACTTTGGAATGCATCTCGGTTCGTCATGATGAACCTGGAAGGTTTTGAACCGATAAAAGTTGATTTTGCAACTTTGCCGTTGGAAGATCAGTGGATACTGTCTCGTCTAGCGACTGTGACCAAGACGGTTCAATCGGAAATCAAGCTGTTTCGCTATGCCGAAGCCGCTAGGGCTGCCTATGATTTTGCCTGGGATCATTTCTGTTCTCTTTACGTCGAGATGGCCAAGCCACGCTTGCAAGATCCTGCGGCCAGACCGCTCGTTCAGCAGGTCCTGGCACATTGCCTGGATTCGATGCTGCGATTGCTCCACCCCATCATGCCGTTTGTTACCGAATCCATTTGGCAACAGTTTGCAAGGTTTGCTCCAACTCGCGATTTGCACTCCGATTCGGCACCGAGCCAGTGGATCATATTGTCGGACTGGCCGACGGTACATGAGGAGCACATTCGACCAGAAGTGGAAAAGCAATTTGCGCACTTCGTCGATTTGGTAGGTGCGATTCGGGAGATCCGTTCGAGGCAGAATATTGCCCCGAAAGTAGAGCTGAAATTCTGCGTGCGATGCGAATCGGCGATGGAACAGCTTCTCGCCCCGATGGCTCCATTTCTCCACAGCATGGCCGGTGCTACCGCGACCCAGTGGAGCACTTCGCCAAGCGTGCCATCGATCAATGCCCACATCGGCATCGATCAAATGGATGTGTACGTCGATTTGACGCAGTTCATCAATGTAGCCGCCGAGATCTCTCGCAACGAAAAGCTCTTGAGCAATTTAGTGAAGCAGATCCAAGGCAAGGAAGGTCGGCTGTCCAACGAATCGTTTGTCAGCAAAGCTCCCGCTGATATCATCGAAAAAGAGCGGCAGGCTTTGGGTGAACTCGTGTCTCAACGCGACGCGGCAGAGCAAGCCATCGAGAAGCTCAAGAAACTTTAAAATGAGTGTAGCACGGTGGTCCCCACCGTGACGCCCAGCTTCCGTCCGCTCGGAGCGTGCCTCCGACGGACGCCGTTTTGGCACCCTACTAAGCACATGTGCTTAGTATAGTAGGACACCAAAACATGGTCGAGAGGAGACAAGCTCCCGCTCAACCTAAGAAAACGTTGCCGAAATCCTTCTCGTCATTTTTTACGGTCCGACCGGTACGATCCCTACAATCCGTAGGGTCGTATTACAAATTGATTACCGGGCGTGCCATGGCAACGGCATTGACTCTTGGTGCCAATTGGCGTGCTAAGAGAATCCAACCTCACGATTGCGTTTCTCCATTTCTCTCTCGATTTGAATTGTTTCATGACTGACCTGATCGCGGCTATTATTCAGGGTGTCGTCGAGGGATTGACCGAGTTTCTTCCGATTAGTTCGACCGCGCACATTGTCATTGCACAAGAATTTCTCAAGCTGGATCGGACCGACAGTTTTTGGAAGATGTTTGCCGTCTTCATTCAGTTGGGGGCCATCCTGGCCGTGATTGTTTATTTCTGGAAGAGGCTAACTAGCTTTGTCGGATCCTTCCGCGACATTGCAATGAAAAACAAGGGTGGCGGCCGGAGCCGATCGGCGTGGCTTAAGCACCCGCTGGTTCTGGTAATAATCAGCTTTGTCGTGACTGCAATACCATGCTTTTTGATCGATAAGTTTATGGAGAAATTCATGGGCGACAACCTTGAAAGTCTTAAAATGATTGGGATCGTCTTAATCGTTGGCGGGTTTGCCATGTACTTCATCGATCGCTTTTGCAGCACACGGGTGACAACAGAAAAGATGGATGACGTGAATTTGAAGCAAGCGATTGTGATCGGCTTGGCTCAGATCTTGGCAGCAGCGTTTCCTGGGACGAGTCGCTCGATGTCGACGATTGCCGGCGGCCAATTAATGGGACTTTCACGGAGTGCGGCCTTGGAGTTCAGTTTCTTTCTTTCGATTCCAGTTATGATTGCTGCTGCAGGTTACCAACTGTTGAAGCACCTATTGAACAATGGAATGCCCTCCAATGATCAATGGATGTCCCTGGCTGCGGGCCTTGTCACGAGTTTCGTGGTTGCGTATGTCGTGATTGCTTGGTTCATGACATGGGTTCGCAAGCACGGTTTTACCCCCTTTGCAATCTATCGAGTCCTGGCTGGGGCGGCGTTGCTTTGGTGGGAATCTCAAAAAACGTAGGCGCGTTTCTCTTAGGCGAGCGGCAGAGTGGAGTATCCCAACCCGAAGCGTAAGCGAGGGACAATTTCGCAGGTCCCTCACTTACGTATCGGGTTATGATTGAGGTTTCACATCGCCGCTCGCCTTAGACTCGAATCGACGACATCGCTCCGATTGCAAATCGACGTATTTCTTAATCTCAAACACTTGGTGACAATGGATGCACTTTCCGTTGCGACCTTCCATTCCCGGTTTGCCTTCGAACAGTTGCCTGCAGTGCGGACACTGGAAGGCAAAAGTCATTTGCAAACTTGGCTCTTGAACGGCATTCTCGCTCGACCGCTGAGGCTCGATCGTGAAGATTAGTTTGCAGTTGGTGCAACTTCAACAAGCGAATTCGATAGGTATCTTGATGAGGTAGTTAAAAACGGTGGGATCGAATTCCTGACGGACTTCGGCGAATTACTAGGCCATTCGGGCCATGAGCAGTTCTCGTTGGCACATCAATTCCTTCGGCATGGAATGATACAATTTTAGGAAAAAGTCGTTTTGATTAGTTATTTCCGCCAACCAATCCTCGCGCCGGAAGAGCATGGCGGCGTCAAACTGCTCTTTTGTAAAGCCTTCCAAACCTTCCGTTGAAAAGCTTTTCCAATCTGGGGTCCAACCGATTGGGGTCTCGTGCCCGGCAATTTTCCCTTGGCATCGTTTGACGATCCATTCCAGGACTCGCAGGTTTTCTCGGAATCCCGGCCAAAGGAATTTGCCGTTGGTGTCCTTTCGGAACCAATTCACATGAAAAATTCTTGGGAGGCGTTTGATGTTCTTTCGCATGTTCAACCAATGCCCAAGATAGTCCCCCATGTTGTAGCCACAGAAGGGCAACATGGCCATTGGATCACGCCGTACCATACCAACACTACCCGATGCCGCAGCGGTCGTTTCCGAACCTTGCGTCGCTCCCAAAAAAACACCATGCGTCCAATCGAAGGCTTGAAAGACGAGTGGCATAGTTGTCGGTCGCCTGCCGCCAAAGACGATCGCGTCGATGGGAACACCATCTGGATCTTGCCAATTGGGATCGATGTTTGGGCATTGGCCAGCCGGTGCGGTGAAACGCGAATTGGCGTGTGCAGCCAATCGACCGCAACCTGGACTCCAATCTTGTCCTGTCCAGTCGATCAAATGCTCTGGCGGGTCGGAATGCCCTTCCCACCAAACGCCTCCTTCATCAGTCAAGGCAACATTGGTAAAGATTGTATTCTTGGCCATCGCATGCATGGCGGCCGCGTTGGATTGCCAGGATGTACCAGGTGCCACACCAAAGAAACCGGTTTCTGGATTGATTGCATGCAGCTTACCCGTTTTTCCTGGCCACAGCCAAGCGATGTCGTCTCCAACCAATGTCGTCTTCCAGCCTTTCTCGCAATAGCTCTCAGGCGGAACAATCATCGCCAAATTGGTCTTGCCACAGGCACTTGGAAATGCTGCCGTTAAATACGTCTTGGCTCCATCCGGAGATTCGAGCCCCATGATCAACATGTGCTCTGCCATCCAACCTGCGTCTCTTGCAATCGCACTTGCAATCCTCAACGCGACACACTTTTTGCCTAAGAGCGCGTTTCCTCCGTAGCCACTTCCATACGACCAAACTTCCCGAGATTCCGGGAAGTGAACAATGTACTTTTCGTCGTTGCATGGCCATGGCACATCGGACTCGCCATCCGAGAGCGGTTTGCCGACACTGTGAAGGCAGGGGATGAAGTCGCCATCACACCCAAGTTTCTGCAAGACGTCCTCCCCCATGTGGCACATGATCCGCATGTTAATCACCACATACGGCGAATCGGTCAATTCGACACCAATCAGAGCCAACGGGCTTTCGAGCGGTCCCATACAAAAAGGGACCACATACAAAGTCCTACCTGTCATGCAACCTCGAAACTTATCGATCAGCTTACGACGCATCAACTCGGGAGACTCCCAATTGTTGGTCGGGCCAGCGTCCACTTCTCGCAGCGAGCAAATGAAGGTCCTGTCTTCGACACGAGCTGTATCGGACGGATTGCTTCGGGCTAAAAAGGAGTTCGGATGAAGCTCGGGATTGAGCTGTCGGAACGTGCCTGAATCCATCAAGGCGGCCGTAAGCTGGTCCCATTCTTGTTGGGAACCGTCGCACCATTGAATGGAATCCGCTTTGCACAAGGCAGCGGTTTCCCTGACCCAGGTCGCAAGCCCCTTATGGAGAATAGGAACCAACGGCATGGAGTAATTCCTATCGCTAACCGTTTCATTGCTCATCAAATTCTCCAAGTCTATTCGCACTACTCGCCGCGCCGCCAAATCGCGACCGTATTACAGGCTAGTGCTTTATGACAGCTTAATTTTAGGGTGGTGGGTGTTGTTTAATATAAGGGGGGGGTGGGGTGTTTTAAAAAATACACAAAAGACCACCCACAATATAATTTTTTTA
>JANPNA010000329.1:0-2960 GCA_031427235.1 Pirellula sp. | reverse complement strand
CGGTCAAGATGCCAATGTCTGTCAGTGGATTGCTCATGGAAGGAAATACACGAAAAATAGTCAGCGATGTGGAATCGAAAGTAAGGACACTGTCCGACCCGTGCCAGTTCTCGTTTGGTTTAACGCTAAAGAATCCGGGAGGACTCCAGCCGGGCTTATACATTTTGCAAGTGCACGCACTAGATGGTGACGGAGTATCGATAGCCGATGACATGATACTTATTACGATGCAGTGAAAACTGATCGCTTACTTTAGTAGCGTAACGGCGCAAGGCGTACGGTGGGGGATGGGAAGTTTGCGGCAACGGACGACGCTGGCAAAGCGACTGTTTCGATCATGCAAGCGTAGTCGAATCGGCTGGGGCGAATGTCCACAGTGTTGTTGCCGTCAATGTTGTGGAGATGGCGGGCACCGAACCGATTTGTCCAATCACCAATAGCCAGCGCGCTCGTAAGCGACGCCTTCGGCTGGACTATACCAAACAGAAAATCCAGCACCGTTTGCAGCGCGGGGACTGTAATATTCTGTCGCGTCTGGAAGATGTGGCCATCCGAGATCTCCAAATCGTAGATTGTGCGATTCCAAATCAATCCGGTTCATTGAATGCACTCCTCCACGCTTCACAACCGAATATTCACCATACTTGTCCCACAGTTTATCAAGGTAAGTGTCCAATTGCTCCCTGGAGATTTTGAAGCGTGCTCGAAACCCTTGTGGGTATTTGTCGATGATTATTTGCTTTGAGTCAGGTGGCAAATATCGTTCGACACGGAAGTCGTTGACGTCCTCGAAGCTTGCGCAACTAAAAACGCCGAAACGCTTGGCATCAATGACCTTCATGATCCCGCTACAGGATGGAATGAAACCGACAACTCCAAGAAGCATCATGGCGAAGAAAGTTGGAAGCCGTTTCAATCTTGCTAGAGGAGCGGCCAGTGTCGCGATGATTAAGACCAACGCAAACACGCAGGCTGTTATCCGGAACGGGAACACGATTGGCCAAAGCATCTTTTTTCGATAACGAACCCATTGAGAGAAACCCAGTAGTTGACCCAACGCAAGTCAAACTCGGCCGAACTAGCAAGCTTCAGTCTAGCCGATCTATCAGTCGCCGTGCAATCGAGGCAGTTCCAATGTCCACAGTGTTTGTGCTAGTTTGGAAATCGGTACTACGGACTACGCACCAACCTGTGGAAATAATTAACGCTGGCTGTGGCTAGGCCGATCCTGCAGGAGTACGACGCTTTCCACAATGGATGAGCTAGCCGTGAATTCTGCCGAATTTACGTTGGTTCGGTTTTTTGGCCGAGGGCTTTCTTAATGGCCCGTAAAACGTACTCCCTGTCCAATATTGCCTCGCGTCGGACGCGACAGTATATCCGAAGCGCAACTGGAAATCCCGCGTTCATTGGCATACTCATCGTACATTCATCATAAGATGCATCATGCTTTTTGAAGTGAAAGTTTAGCCAATCGTTGTCATCTAATCGAAAGGCACCTTGAGACTCTTCGCTTGACGCGAAATCGAATTGAATATCTCTAAACAAATGCTCGATTGTCCCAACATCATCCATCTTACCCGTCGAAATAATTTTACTCGCGACTATTTCGAATTGAGCCTCTAGCACAGGTATGAACACACGATAACTCCAGTTAGCAGGAGTATCTGGGTTCGACAAAACGCTACGATCGATTACGCGAATCACAGTCCCATGGTAACCGATGGTTGATCCGCTGACTTCGGAGTTCTTCACGATCAGTACGTGCGTCATTGGTTTAATCGGTTGAGCATTCATTTTGTGTTTCCGGAGGCCGCAATCTGTGCAATCCGTCGTGTTCACCATTGTATCGCCACCATTCATCAAGTTGCGGCAGTAATGTTTCAAAGAGTCAAGGCGACGGATCCAACCCCAGTCTAATCGGTCGTTCCTGTGTCCACAGCGTTGTTGCAGTCAAACTTGCGGGCGCTCCCTTTCGCTGGCTTCGGCAACGTCCACATGGGGTTGGGAAGCTTGCGGCGATGGTGAGCGTTCGGTGAAGTACATCTTGCTAGGTCCGTTAGATTCGAGTGTTTCGTTTCCTCGAACCCCGGAGTCCAGTAATGGCAAAACCCGATCGTTCCAACAGGGCTGTGTATTGGCAGCAAATGCTAAATGATTACGCGCAAAGCGGCCGTTCCGTCAAGCAGTTTTGCAAGCAGCGAAGTATCTCTATCCCCTCGTTCTATCAATGGAAGAAGAAACTCTCAACTCCCAGGGCTACGACCAATGCCATCATGCCGATCAAATTGATCGCCGCAGTGCCAGCGGCTTGTGCACCAAGCCGAACCGTTCAGATCTTTACGCCCAGCGGATTTTCAATTCGCATTGACTCTGCCACGCAGTCTGACGATCTTTTACGAATCTTGCGTGCGATCGATGATTCTTCTCAGGGAGGTCCAGCGTGATTAGTCACTCTGCATCGACTCGCATCTTCATCGCTCTCGGCGCAACCGATATGCGCAAAGGATTCGACGGATTGTCGGGACTCGTCACCAGTCAGATCAAGCAAGATCCATTGTCTGGTGCGTTCTTTCTTTTCGTCAATCGACGCCGGGATCGAATGAAGGTTCTCTATTGGGATGGTGATGGCTTGGCTATCTGGTACCGACGACTCGAGCAAGGAACCTATCGATTACCCAAAGCATCCAGCGATGCTTCTTCGATCGAGATGCGAAGCGATGAGTTTACGATGCTGTTGCGTGGCATCGACCTGGAAAACGTGAAACGACACAAGCGTTTTTCGCTCGCAAGTTAGCGAGGCAATCGATTAAACTGTTTCTATCGAACGCTCTCGTAGCAGACTTTGTTATGAGAGCGTTTTTTATTAAAAATTCCGAAAGAGTTGAGAACTTTTTTGCGTCCCATGCGTTCTATATGCATGGACGCAAAGGACCTGCTCATCAAAGAACTTCAAGCTC
>JANPNA010000328.1:0-15360 GCA_031427235.1 Pirellula sp. | reverse complement strand
CGTAAGTGCTTCGATCAACTCCTCGTCCGTCATGGCGTTTGCATTGACGCGATCAGGGATTTTTCCTGCTGCAATGGCTTTGGCGATGCCCCGTATGGCTTCGGTCTTGGCTAGGGAGAAGCCGCATTGGCGATAGGACGGCACTCTCATTCGCGACAATTGCAACGCCGTTGGAAAAGGTTGGTTGGGGAACCTAGCCAGCATGCGGCCTAAGATGGATTCGGCGGCCTTGGCGTGGAGTTGTTGATGGGCCACCGCGCGCACCAACGATTCAAATGGTTCTCGGTCCCAAACAGGACGCAAGTCACAACGCCCCTGATCTCGAATCCAATCACTCATTTTCGGACAAGCCGAACTTAAGTGCTTTTCTGCTAAACGTAGCTTCCTGACAAAGGTCTTTTGCATAAAACAATCCGTCGGTTGCAAGTTTCTACGACATCGATTTGCTTAAGCCGAGCAAGAACTTTTCGGTTAGCCAGCCATTCGGTTCCAGTCCTATCGAAAAGCGAAGTGTGCCGCCGTCGATACCCAACGACTCGAGCTGCTCTTCACTATAACTACGGTGGCTCGTTGACGCGGGATGGCTGAGCGTCGTTTGCGCTTCTCCGAGCGTTGGACAAAAGGGTATGTCGGATGCCACCGCAGCAATGAAGCGCTGTGCCGATCGCAATCCGCCGTTCAATTGGAAAGTCAGCATGTTCCCAAAAGTCCCATTGAATTGTTTCTTGGCGATTGCGTGGTCACCATGCGATGGCAATCCAGGATAGTCCAGTTGGTTGATGGCCGGATGATCTTCGATGGACTTCGCGAGTTCCAAGGCCGACGATGCAGCATGAGCCATTCGCACCGGGAGTGAGGCAAGTCCGCGTTGCGTCAGCCAGCAGTCGAGCGGGCTACTGGTCATACCAAACGAAACCATGGTTTGACGCATTCGATTCCATACGGCACTGCGACCGCACAGCAAACCAAGCATGGCATCGGCGTGTCCACATACGAATTTGCTTAGGCTTTCCATGACCAAGTCCGCGCCTAGCGCCAACGGTTGGCAAAGTACAGGTGTTGCAAAGGTGTTGTCGACCAAAACGACCGTACCGGACTCCGACGTCGCTTGTCCTCCATAGTGATGGGCTAGATGAGCGATCGATTCGATATCAGGTACATTGAGCCGCGGATTCGTAATCGTCTCGATGATCACCATTCGAGATGGTTTTCGAAAAGCATGAATCCAAGCATTGGTGTCGGTCACGTTGACGTCTTCAGATTCAATGCCCCACCGCGTCAAGTCCTTTTTGATAAAAAAAGAAGTTCGGCCATAAACGGGTTGGCCTAACAAAACTCGATCGCCCGGTTTGAGCAGTGCCATGGCCGCAATCGAAATCGCGCTCATGCCTTGAGCGGTAACGATGGATTCGTCTGCACCGTGAACGACCCGCAAGGCTTCGGCCAAGGAGGTGGCATTGGGATGCCCTTCCCGACGATAGACGAAACCTGGAGCCGTTCCCGCCAAGAGTGCGTCCGCTTGTTCCGTAGATTCCATTCGCCAAACGCCACTCAAATGCAGGGGTTCGGTTTGCGGCAGGCTCTTGGGAAACCTGGCAATGGGTTGCTCTGGGTGCTGGTATCGGACATCGTCCAGCGGCGGTTTGTTGTTTCCGGTCATGATTTTCCTAGAAGGACATTGAGTTGTCTCTATCATAGACCAGCTTCGAGCGAACTCCACACGCGTTCAGAATTCCACCAAGTTGCTGGTCAAAACAGGCTTGGTAAGCGACAATAGTGACGCAAGTGTTATCCTTGCACTAATCCAACTAGGCCAACCTATACTAGGTCTCGCAATGACTTCCTCATCGATTTCAGCCGGTGTCCCCAACCAACTCGATGCAAAGTCGTCGAACTCTTCAAGCTTGGAACGTATTTTCGGTGGTATTTCCCTGAAAGCACTGGAAGCATTTTGCCGCCGCATGTCGACAGGCTTGAAATCCGGTGTTGATCTCCTAAGGATGCTTGGAATCGAAGCGAAAACAGGGTCGGCACGCCATCGCCAAGTGGTTCAAAGCATGATCGATGGTTTGCGGAATGGAAATTCGCTGGCGGAATCGATGGCTCAGCAGGGACATTATTTCCCTGCGATGCTGGTAAAAATGGTTGACGCAGGTGAGCATGCGGGGGGAATGGACAGGGTCTTTCGAGAAATGGCGGATTACTACCATGACCTCAAACAGACTCGCACCGCGTTTATCTCGCAAATTACTTTTCCCGTTATTCAATTGGGTTTGGCGTTCTTCATCGCTTGCGCTCTAATTTTTGTCAACGGCTTTTTGACGGCAGGTTCGCCGCAGGATAAACCCTTCGATCTCACGGGCGTCGGTTTGCGAGGCGGTACAGGCGTCGCGATCTTCGCCAGTCTCGCCACAGTCGTTTTCGGAACTCTGGCGGTGGTCGCTTTTGGTCTTTGGAAGAACTGGTTTGGTTGCCACAAAACATTGGTGCCGTTGGTTCGCAATGTGCCTGTCATTGGAACAGTTCTCACGATGACTGCCCTTTCCAGGCTGTCGATGACGCTATCGATGATGCTTGGTGCAGGAGTAGAGGCCAAACGCAGCCTTCGCGATGCGCTGCTCAGCACCGGCAACTACTATTACATATCAGGACTGGAAAAGTCGCTTGCGGAAATCGTTAAGGGGAAGTCGTTTGCCGAGGCGCTGGATGCACCTAAGCTGTTACCCGCAGAATTCATTCAAAACGTCGAAGTGGGTGAGATGAGCGGTTCGGATAGTGAATCGCTGGAACGCATGGCGATCGTCTATCGCGAAAAAGCCCAACTCGCGCTCAAGCAATTTGCGATTATGTCTGGCTTCGCCGTCTGGATGTTCATCGCGGCCATGATCATCACTGCGATTTTCATGATCTTCTTTCAGATCTTGCAAGTGTATTCCAACGCATTGAACATGAAGTGATAGACGAGGCAACTCTTCTAAGTGGTCGGTCAGGTCCCGATTCGCGTTTTTGCATTCAAGTAGACATTCAAGTAGACATTCAAGTAGACAGGCACACATGATCACCGTAAAAGTTGACGATATTCCCAATCCTACTCCGTCTCAGTTGGCCGAATTGCCACGCCAAATAGGATTTGTCCCTTCGGTCAATTCTGAGCTCAAGACGTTAACCTCGTTGCAAGTCAGGCAATACAACGAGACAGGCTATTTGATGCCTTTCCATGGACTGGATACCTCTGAGGCTCGGGAGCTCAGCGCCTTCTTTGATGGCGTTCTCGCCGCGTTTATTGAATTGGGTAGAACGAGTTATTCTATCAACACGGCACATTTGCGATTCGCTCGGATCTATCAGCTCGTACAACATCCACGGATTGTGGATGCCGTTTCGGATTTGCTCGGCCCAAACGTCGTTTGTTGGGGTTCCCATTTCTTTTGCAAAATGCCTCACGATGGCAAGCGTGTTCCTTGGCATCAGGACAGCACCTACTGGCCACTGAGTCCAACCAAGACCGTCACCGTATGGCTTGCAATTGACGATGCGGATCCGGAGAATGCAAACATGAAATTTATTCCGCGCTCACATCTGCATGGGTTGATCGACTACGACGAGACCAACGAAGCCGATACGGTATTGGACTTGGCCGTAAAGAATCCAACTTCGTACGGAGACGCGGAAGTCAATGTAGCGCTCCAGGCCGGTCAATTCTCGATGCATTCGGACTTGCTGCTGCATGGTTCGGAAGCGAACGAATCGGATCGTCGACGATGTGGACTCACCATGCGCTATGCGGCGGCGGATGTTACGACTTGGTATGATTGGCACAAGAAAGGATTCCTTGTTCGCGGCAAAGACATCGGAGCACACTGGGCGAATCCACCCATCCCCAACCATTAGTGCGTCTTTCATGCCCCTGGCTTTACGCCAAGGGTTTTGGCCATCTATCTAGAGGGATAGTAAACATCCCCCGAGTAAAACTCGGGGGCATTTCACCGCCCGATGGCGATCGGGCATTTCTCGGTTGCGGCGCTAGGCCGGATTATTCACCGGAGGAGCGGACAACCGTGGCTAGCGCCAAACGGCTAATGAATAATCCGGGCTAGCGATTTACCACGCCCTTCGAAAACTCAGGGGCGTGCCACACGAACTCAGGGATGTGCCACACGAACTTTTGAATAGAGCGAGAAAACAGGATCCTCGTACACGATCTGCCATCCCTCTGTTTTGGAACCGCTTTTGCCAAGCGATTTCCGCACCGGCGAATTGGCTTGCACCAAGATTAGGTCGGCTGAAAACTCATTCAAGACCGTCTGCCAACCGGGCTCTGCGGCGTAAAATTGATTGTGCTTTGGCAGTACATCTTCACGGTAAGCAACTTCATATCGCCCGTCGATACTAACACGCACCTGCGGATAGCATTCCCAGGAAACGTAAGCTCCACATGCAAACGGAGTCATCACGTTTCCAGAGAAAGAGTGGCTTTGAAGGAATTGTACCGCTCCGGTCGGATAAACCATAGCGCCGTCGGGATCGGTGCTCGGGATCGTCGCCTTCCAAATGGGATGCCACAGGATGAACCCAATACACGCCACGCCGGTCAAAGCGGCACTTCGAATCACGATCGTTCGGCTGTTGATGAGCGTCGCGATAGCCGTTCGGCCGAAAGCTGTTGGAGTCAACCAGCCAGGCATATAGGCCATCCAAACGATGGCATAGATCGAACCATGGCGCAAATGCTTCAGGGCCATGTACGCAGCAATGCAGCAAAACAACCAACCTCGCAGTCGTGACCAACGGCGATTCTTGACAACGTAGCCCAAAGCAATGATGGAGAGGGTAAATGCGGCCAGGGAGGTCGTGCTGTCATGCGTCATCCACAAAGGCTGCCACTCGAGCATAGTCGGTCGTTCCATGGTGATCGCACGCAAGAGATACGGTCCGTAAAGCACTCCCCATGGGTTGAGCTGCAAGCCGATGGCGAGGATCGGGGGTAGCAGGAAATGATGCCAAAGTTTGAAATAGGCGTTACGTAGACTCGCGATGGTCCAATCCTCGCCAAGCTCGGTGAGCCAACGCTCCACTACGTGTAGGAACATCAGTGCAACACCCACCACGAAGCCAGCGTGCATGTTGAGCCAAACAACATACAACATGGCCCAGGCCGCGACCCATCGCTTGCGACCTTGCCAATCCGACTGTTGCATGAGGATCTGAAGCAACATAAACAACAGCGTAAAGATTTGAGCTCGAAGTGTTGCGAACCCGACCCAAAGAAGTGGGAACAGGATCGGGGCACAAACGCAAATCAACAGTGGATGGGCACCGCCGTTGCGAGCCACACGGTAGAGAGCAACTGAAATCGCAAACACGAGCAAGATTCTCAGGATGGCCATCCCGTCCATGCCGAGTGGACTGATACCGGCACACCAATACAACACCAAGCCTGTCCCCCATTCATGATGTACCGCTGGATGGACTGTCGGCGTAAAGGCAAAGACATCACCAATGGGAAACGTTCCGGTTTCGGCAAAGAAGCGAACCAGGGCCATTTCGTGAAATGCGTCGTGCGTAACATCGCTCAAGCGAGCGATGTAGGCCAGAAATGCCATGAGTAGGGAAGCAGCTAGAATCGCTACGAAGCGTCCATCGCGAAGCCGTCCCATTTGTAGATTTTGTTGTAAGGTCATCAGATTGTTCATGTCGGACGCGTTAGCTAGCTGACTGAAATGATTTGTCTCATTTTCTGAACTTTCGCTCAAGATTGCTCTAGAGACCGTTTTGATCGGTCTTCTAGACTCCCGATGAAAGCGTAAAGGGTCGTAAGCAGGAAGCTGATCGATCCGCCAAAAAGCCTCTCACGAGGTTGATGAGCAGTCCACTTTGGAGCTAAATCGCATGGATGCACGAAGCTTGTTTCTAATAGGGATCGCGTTGTCGGCGTGGTGTTCCACCGCCTCTGCGCAAGTCTTTGTTGGGCCGCGGTCCGTTGTTCAGTCGGCTAATTTCCGAGTTTATGCTCGGAGCGCACAACTCGCCAACGAAGTCGTTCGCTGTGCCGAAGAGAGCCGCAAGCAGTTGGCAATGCATTGGCTCGGCAAGGAATTACCCAACTGGCCAGAACCATGCCCGATCCTTGTCAATGACGGGCCTAGAACGCCTGCCAGCGGCGAAACCAAGTACACGTTGGTCGGAGGGGGCGTTGCCAATTTCCAAATGTCCGTGTCGGGCACTCCAGAGCGCATCATCGATAGTGTTTTGCCTCACGAAATCACGCACACGGTCATGGCTAGCTATTTCGCAGCCTTAGGCAAACCTGTACCACGATGGGCAGATGAAGGTGCCTGCACCACGGTCGAGCATCCAAGCGAACGAAGCAAGCATGACGTCATGCTCGTGCGTTATTTGAGTGAAGGACGGGGCATTCCTTTTTCCGTACTTTTCACGCTCAAAGATTATCCGCCGGACATGATGCCCTTGTACGCTCAAGGGTACAGCTTGTCCTGTTTTTTGATTTCTCAAGGTGGACCACGTCGCTTTATTCAGTTCTTGGAGCGCGGGATGGAAACCAACAACTGGGATGGGGCAACGGACGAATTCTATTCGTATCCGAAACTCGGCAAATTGCAGACGGCGTGGAATCGCTGGGTTAGCGAAGGTGGCGGAGTTGTAGACAATTACACAGCCGATTCCTTAGGCGTTTCGACACGAGCTTTGGCCGCGAACACCCGAATCGGAGGTTCAATCATCAACAACGACACTGGAGTCCGTACTGCTTCGGCCGATCTAATCGCGGGCAATCCGGCTTCTACTCCAGTTCCATTGGCGGTTGCTGCGTTACCGAAGCTCAATCCAGTAAACATTTCGTTGAACACGAGTTCTGGAAGCTACTATCTGGATGAATTTAGGCGACAACAGCAGGTACCTGCTCAACCCAACCTGCGTGCGATCGGTGATTCCTTTGTTCCTGCGACCAGGCAAGTCTCAAGCGGGAGTGCCAGCCCAACTCCGCCGAGCCCGGTTCAGAGCGTAGGTCTACCCGCGCCTTTCCAAACCATAGGCGGCGGATACGTCCGACGTTAATTCGGGTTGCTTAGCGAGACTGCATAAGCACAGCGAAATTGCCCATATTACTTTCGCGGAAAATCTTTCCATAAGAAGCGAACTGGGATTGACCTATTGTCGAAACACTACCTATTCCGGTAGACACGAATGAAAATTCATTGTTGCGTGACCAAGAATTGGGAGTTGCAAGGATGCCGCTTCCAGGGACTGATCTCGCTTCAATAATTGATAAAGATGAGCGATTTTTTTGGACTCTGAGCGATAAAGGAGTGTCGCGTTGAAATATTTCAACCCCCTACGAACATTACGGTTTTTGGCAGCAATGTCAACGGTATCCGCACCCGCCTTCATGCCATACGGTATGACTGCGTCGGCTGGTATCGTCGCAACGATCGCATGCTCTGCATTGAATGCGGTCGCTCAAAGCCCAACGAACACAGCTCTACCACCGTTGCTACCACCGGCTCAGTCTTATGGGACTGCTCCATCAAGTGGCGCGACGGCGGCCGATGCAACCGCAAGTGCGAGATCCTATTTGGTCAAAGCGCGTGCGGCGTTGAGCGAAGGAAAAAATGAGGCGGCCGCTCAAGCGTTTGCGCAAGCAACTTTGGCAGCCCAAAAGTCTCCCGAGATGGCGTCTGAACTCCAGCAAACGCGGCAACAATTTGTTGAACGCGGCCTGAGCCAGCAAGCTCTCGATCAAGCCATGCGCGTCGCACAAACAGGTCCGGGCCTAAACAGCCGGGCGGCAAACGCATTGCGAAATAACTCCCCTGCTAACAACAACCAAACGCCCACCGGCTTGCTTGCTTCCAATCCGACGGGGACTGCAAACAGCAACGTCCCTTCGACGTTGCCAGCGACCAACGGTCAAGTGTTTAGTCTGCCACCAGCACTGCCTCAAGCGGCCTCGCAACCCGCGGGTCTTGCCAATCCACTTCGCGACCAAGCCGTTGGGCTGGCCGCAGAAGCCAAGATGGCATTGGATCGGGGCGACACAATCGGTGCTCGGCAACTGATTCAAAAGGCCAACTCTCTTCGAGTTCCAGATAGTGAGTTCGGCCAAGGCCAACTCAAACCGTGGGATATTGCGTTGCAAGTCGATCGGGCAGAACGACTGCGCGGTGGTACACCGAACGGTGTCACCACGGCTGCAGCCAGTCTGCCAATGGGGAATGTTCAGAATGCATCTGGGCAGTCTTCACCATTCGGCAATGCGAATAGTGTCCAACAAGGTGTTTATCAACCGCAGTACGATGCGTCGCGAGTTGCACCCGCAAGTGGTGTCCTCTCGCAGTACGATGTCGATTCTTCGGGTCCGGAACTCTATGAGAAGGGCATCTCCGCTCTCTCTGCCGGCAAGAAAGAAGTAGCCCTAGGCTACTTCAAATCCGCTTTCCAAAAGCGAGCGGAACTGGATCCAGGCATGTTTGCTCAGTTGAAAGACAAGCTGACACAACTGCAATTCAGTGGTGAACCAGAGAGTATTGACGCTGCCAGCCCGGAAAGACGCGAGGATCAGGTCAAACGTCAGAAATGGTTTGCAGAAGTCTCTGGTGAGATCGCAGATGCCGAAAAGATGGCTGGGGCGAATAAGCCCATGGAAGCTCTCGAAAAGCTCAAGGGTTTGCGGCAACGCGTTTCCCAAGCTGAAATCGATAGCGCTCAACGCAAGACGCTTCTCGGTATGGTCGATCGTGTGTCCAACCATATGCAAGAATGGGCGGAACAGAACAAATCCATGATCGAACTGGATCAGCGAAACACGCAAATCGAAGACCAGATTCGATTGGAAGCCACCACGCTTTCCAAAACCGACAAGCAAGTCCAAACCCTGGTAGAGCAATACAACGATTTGATTTCGACCGGACGATTCGCGGAAGCCGAAGAAGTTGCGAAGAAGGTTCGGGAAATCAAGCCGAATAGCGAAATCGCTGCAGTGCTCTACCAAAAGGCGAAAATCCAACGCCGCGTCGAAGAACAGGAGATGCTCAAAGCGCTCAAGGAAGAGAGGTGGGTCGATCACTTCAACAGTGTCGAAGCCGCATCGACTCCGTATGATGGCGAGAAAAACTTGCAATGGCCAAGCGAAAGAGATTGGCTGAAATTGTCGACAAAGCGTCTTGCGAGCAAGGATGACCTGCGAATGCTGCCAGCCGAACGAAAGATCCGAGAGAATCTTGGACAACCCTTTTCGGCTAGCTTCGACCGTAGACCTCTTGCCGACGCGATGAACACCATCTCGCAGATGACTGGTATTCCAATCGTCATCGATGATCGCTCCATCGCAGAGGAAGGGATAACCATAGATCAGCCTGTAACACTTGATCTGAAAGGGTCCCCCATTCAGCTCAAGAGTGTACTGAACCTGTTGCTGTCCAACCTGAATCTGACCTATACGATCAAGAACGAAGTTCTTACGATCGAAAGTAACCGATTCAGCAAGAAAGAGTTGATTCCATTCACCTACAATGTCAAGGATTTGGTCATTCCAATTCCTAACTTTGTAACGGATTACAACACGGGCATGGCCGGAGCACTCCAAGCGGCTTACCAAGCACAGACGCATATGGCTTCCGCAACGGTTGCTGAACCCAATGTCGTTGGTGTCGAGGCAAGTCGCATTGCAAGTATCAATCCAAACTCATCTGTTCTAGCACAAATGAATTCGATGGGTGGATTGACTGGCATGTCGCCAGGAGCAATGGCGGGTTCCATGCCAGGAAATATGCCATATCCATCGACGGGGCTAGGTGGCGGATCCATGGCCGACTATTCGTCGCTGATCTCCTTGATCGAAAGTACGATTTCTCCCACCCAATGGGAGAATGCTGGCGGAACCTCATCCATGCGAGAGTTTCGGCAGAACTTGAGTTTGGTGGTGACTGCACCTCAGGAAACGCACGAAGCCATCGCTAATTTGCTGAAGTCGTTGCGAGCACTTCAGAACTTGCAGGTTACGATCGAAGTTCGATTCATCCAGCTTTCGGATACCTTCTTCGAACGTATTGGACTCGACTTTGACTTCAACATCCGCGACAAACTGAACCGAGTTACGCCTCCATCGAGGCAGCAAGGTGCGCCAAGCGTTGCGGTTGGACTTTCCGGTGGTGTGGGCTCCACGGCACCGACATTCACTACGGATTTGGACTTCCAAATTCGGAACAATTTCGGTGTTACGCCAGCTTTCGGAGCTCCGGATGCAGGTGACGCAGGGACTCAAGTTGGTTTGGCTATCCTTAGCGACTTGGAACTGTTCTTCTTCCTGCAAGCAGTGCAGGGGAACAGTCGTACCAACGTGCTCAATGCACCCAAGGTGACGATGTTCGATGGACAGACTGCGAGTATCAATGATACTGCACAACGTCCGTTTGTTATCTCGTTCGAACCGGTCGTCGGTGACTTTGCAGTCGCACAGCGGCCCATCATTGTGGTTCTGAACGAAGGAACTCAAATGAATGTGCAATCGATTGTTTCTCAAGACAAGCGATTCGTAAGAATGACTTTGGTACCTCAATTCACACGAATTGAGTCTGCTGATCGTCAGTTTACTTTCCAAGGCCGACGCAGCACCGCGACGGGAACGAGCATCCTCAATCCTGCCGGTACTCAGAATCCTACCAGTAATGCTTCGGATATTATCGAAGGCACAACGGTTCAGCAACCTACCCTTGGTACGACGAGCGTGACAACCACGGTCAGTGTGCCAGATGGTGGTACCATTCTTCTCGGCGGTATCAAACGCCTTCGAGAGGGACGAACCGAGCGGGGAACTCCAATCCTCAGCAAGATCCCTTACTTGAATCGATTGTTTAAGAACAATGCGATCGGTCGGGAAACCAACACGCTGATGATGACCGTGACTCCGCGAATCATCATTCCTGAGGAAGAAGAAGAAGCGATCGGTGTCAACCTCCGACCGTAAGAAGTTGGCCTCGGTTGGTCGGTAATCACGTCGAAGATTTAATGAAAAAACCCTCGGAGTAACCTCGGAGGGTTTTTTCGTAATCCCGTTTAGGTTGTCACCCGATTGCATTGCAATGCCCCCGAGTTCACTCGGAGGATTGTTACCATCTCTCTAGAATAGATGGTCATTACCCCCGGCGTGAAGCCAGCGGTATTCCATACGGCGAGCTACGTCATAAAACTCGGCACGGAGTGCCGTGCTACACTAATGCTAAAACTGCGACGAACGCATGACACATACCGAAGTGGCTTCGCGACACAGCCGCTCGATGTCGGCTTGGCTATCGATATAAGCCAAGCCGAGGCTTTCCACTTGACTGGATTTCAGTTGCGACATCAAGTAAATGCTGCGTCTGCTTTTGATGGAGCTTAGGACCGCGGCAGCGAATGCATCCTCCAAATCGCTGCTCAATAACTGCCGTTGGAGCTTCTCCTCCGATTCGTCCGATCCCAGTTGCAATATTCCGGACGATAAGTGCTTGAGATCGGAGCAAACCACGATGCTGCCATAGGTGTCGAGTTGCATATCGGCATGGGCTGCAGCCCTCGCGACATTCATCCAAGATTGCTGTGTCCAATCTCCCTCTACAAAAGCAACGGCTAATGAGTGCTCGGTTGGTTGCAACTCGCCCACGGGGCGGATGAGTTCGGAGGCTTGCCGAAAGACTGGATCCGGACTGCCGCCCAGGATGGCTGCAACCGAGCCATCGCAGGCGGGCACGACCGCTATCGCGAATTGAACTCCCATCAGCCATCCGATTTCGTGACTCAGTTGCTCCTGCAAATGCATGTGGTGCGCGTTGTCCTCCAACCAAGCCAAATTCCACCGGTGCTGCGTGCTGGCGTCGGCAAAACTTGGTGACATTCCGTACTTGTCGCTTGCGCTCGGAGAGTCTGGCGTACGGATGCAATAGATCGGTAAAACGACCTCTGCCTCGACCAGATCCCGTTGAATGTAGATTGGGTCCGCCGACGCACTGGCTGCAATGTATCCATGAGAATCGTGGTGGGTCGGCTCATGTTTGACAACCTTGATGCCACCCAGCTCATTTGCCAGCAATTCGGCTACGAGTCGATCTCGCCAATCTTGATTGTCGGAACCGAGAACGATGGTGATCATCTCCTGTCGCGTTCCGTGCTGGACCAAATAACGAGTCACCGCACAAGCGATCGTATTCGCCTCGGGCACACCATCTTCGATGGCAATGCAAATGTGATCGTCATCAATGAGTGCAAGCGGCAAAGGGGGGAATTCAATCGGCACGTCGAGAGCCTTAGTCACCAAATCCGCGATGGGCTGGTCGGTCGAAACTCCAGAAACGCGAAGCTCGGTCACATGCTCAGGCAACTGCAACGTCAGTTTACGAACACCAATCCTAGGCTCGTAACAAGTTAGATTATTCATGGGTTGGCAACCTTTGCTCGAAATAAGTCTTCATGGCGAGAAATCATTTGCGCGACCGAATGCTCTTGTTGAACGTGCTGCAGAGCGTTGGTCGTTATCCTTTTGCGACGCGGCTCATCGTTGAGTAACTGGTTTGAGTACCGAGTTAATTCGTCAACATTGCCGAGTGAATATAACAAACCAGTCCGGTCATGCTCAATCAATTCGCGATTCCCTGGGATGTCCGTGGCAATAACCGCGATACCTGATTGCATCGCTTCCAAAATCACGTTGGATTGCCCTTCGTAAAGGCTACCATTCCATAGGATATCACAATGCGGCAGGAGTTCGTATACGTCGGTGCGAGCCCCGAGGAAGAAAATTTGCGACGCCCCTCGGATGTTGTCGCGATACAGCTCGAGTCTTTCGCGGTCTGGGCCGTCGCCAATAATCACGTAGCAGATGTCCTCTCGCATCACGCGAAGCAGCTCTGCGGCCCACAGCAAATCCTTGTACCCCTTTTGTGCCCAGAGTCTGCCAACGGAAAGAATGATTCTCCGATCCGTAGAAACTCCCATTCGCTCGCAAGCTTGGGCACGAGTTAACGTACTTGGTTCGATCGGCTCAATGCCATTTGGAATGAGGTGAAATGATTTCGAGTCGAGGCCGTGTTGCTGGTAGAAATCAATCGTACCTTGGCTGTTGGCGGTCAAACCCTGGGTGCGTTTTGCGAGGCAACGATCGATCCAGAATTGAAACGCGTTCTTCCACGGGTCTACCGATCGCTCGGAACCGAGAATCACCGGTACTCTGGCTGACCAAGCCGCAGTTCTTCCGTAGGCATTGGCTGCGAAGAGCCATGTATGGACGATATCCGGCTTCAACTGCTTGAGCAGTTTCCTCAGCCGCAACCAAGCGAACGGATCCAACTTTGCTCGTTTGTTTATGTGGTGGACGGCAATCCCGCTTTCGAGCAGTTCACGTTCTCGGGGCCCAGAACGGGTCAGAACGATGACGATCGCTTCAAAAACCGTGCAATCCAAACCGCGAGCCAACAGCGAGATTTGCTTTTCTGCACCGCCTTGGTCAAGCGTTGGTATGATCAAGCAAACTCGCAGTTTCATGCTTTCTTTTCAATTATTGAGTCGCGAAATAGGGACAACCATTGCTGAACGCATTCATTGGACTTGGTGCGACGCGAACTTTGACGCAGGGAGTTCGCCATCGATGTCCAACGTTGTCGGTTGGCGATAAAGTCCTGAAGTTTTTGGGCCAATGACTGTTCCGAGGAATAAAGCTGGAAATGATGGCTGTCGGGTAACCAAGCTCGACAGTCTTGATTGTCGGCGAGGAACATCGGTACTCCCGCACTCTCCATCATCGGCAAAGTATATTGTATCGTTTCCTTGGGATTTGAGGCGATGCAACCATCTGCTACACGAATCAATTCTTGCAAGTCATCGAAACCATCGAACAACAGTATCTCACGATGCCAGCCTCTCGATTTGATGAGATCGTAAATGGCGTTGGGTTCAACTCCGGCCCCTACCACCCACATTCGCAGCAATGCTCCAAGATCTAGCAAATCGCAAACGGCTAGGATCGCTTTCCTAAGAGGAATCGGTTCCGAGATGCCCAGATGCAACAGAAGATCCGTCCGGCTTGGAATAAGGAAATCACTGCAGGTTTCAAAAAGCGCATTGGAAGCAACGGTTCGAAATTCATCGGAACGCACGACCGGATCCCAAGCAATATCCCCAATTCTCAAAATCTGCGATTCGCTAATGCCTTGCGAGATTAAGATCCGATGCGAATTCGGAGTGGGGCAGACAACTTTGGCGGTACGGCGGCAGCAATCCGCCATGGCGGTCTGCGTCAACTTTTGACCAGACGACAACCCATAGCCCGCGTCCTCAGGTGAGAAGCGGGTCACAATGGGCAAATTCCATTTTACACTCTTGGTCTGCACCGCCGAAAGCAAACTATCAGAGCGATCGACATAGATGCAGTCATAATCTTTTGCCGACTTGCTGATCCAATGGACAATGTTCTTTTGAAAATGGCTCTCGTTCCAGTTGCTACTGGGGGAAGGCAACAACCGATGAATTGGCACTTCACGGCACAATGAGTATTGAGGCCAATTGGAATGCCAACGGGCTGTTAAGACGGTCACCTTCGCGCCAGCCCGCGTCAAGGCATCGCAATGATGCATAAGTCGTTGGCAACTATCATCGGTAAATGGCCAGAAACGACGGGCTATGACGAGAACCTTGGGACCTTGCATATACAATAACGCAACTTATACGGACGAGTGGTTCTTCAAATCCGAATCTTCCAGCACGCCTACAAACGGTAGATTGCGATACAGATCTTGGTAATCTAGTCCATAGCCCACCACGAATTCATTTGGGATTTCAAAAACCACGTAGTCAGGTATCGCCGTGACAACGCTTTGTCCAAGTTTATTCAGGAATACGGCCGTCCGTATGGATTTTGGGTTCATGGCGGTCAACCGCTGCGTTACTTGTACCAAAGTCTTGCCTGTGTCAAAGATATCGTCGATCAACAAAACATCTCGATCCGTAATGTCCAACATCATTCGATCCTGAATGACCAAGTCGCCAGAGTTCGTACCTCCGCGGTACGAACTTGCTTGAATCAAACTGATGCAAACGGGCATTTCCAATCGGCGGATCAAATCGGCCAGCATGACCAGACTGCCGGTCATGATCGCAACCACGGTAATGGGATTGTCCTGGTAGTGATGCTTGAGCTGGGCTGCCAACCGATCGATGCCTAAACCGATCTGCTGTTCATTCAAGAGGATTTTCAAGTTTCTTGCCGTCCCAAAATGGAGCCGCGGGCGCTAGCCGCGGTGCTAAATCTCTGCGCTGATAACGCGGCTAGCACCCGCGGTCCCATAATTCGCTCGACAATCATCGCAACAATGTAAA
>JANPNA010000327.1:0-14606 GCA_031427235.1 Pirellula sp. | reverse complement strand
GGCAAATTCTCCCACCATACTCACCCGTCCGCTACGCATCCTCAAAATGCGTCTAACTCGCATGTGTTAAGTATACCGCAAGCGTTCACTCTGAGCCAGGATCAAACTCACATTATTTAACGAAGAAAAAGCGAACAGGCGGATTCTACTATCATGAGTAGGTCAAAGACCCACCCCCCAAAAAAGCCAGATAATAGTATAGCCTTCTGAAACCTCCACACCAGAAATAGGGTCATGGAAAGCATCACCAATATCTTGAGAAAGTAAGCTCCTTCCACCTTGAGCTCGGGGTCTCCGCCTTTATAAACGGATTTACCAATCCTTAAAACCCCCTGAAGGATTTTAAACAATTGTTCTACCCCCGAGAAGAGTAAGCACCCTGCGAGGATATCTACCGGGGACACTGGCAACAAATTAATGTTGTCAGCTCTACTATACGCAAGTATGAAAATCTCTCGGCAATCGAGAGTTTCAAACACGTACAGTAGATGCCCGGCAAAACATATGAGAAAAATCTCAACCCCGTCTGCAGCGGTCTCCCTGCTAGGGTGCCCTAACCCGTCCGCAAGAAGAACCATCAGGATGATGGAGAGTAATTGATACCCGAAAAATATTTGGGCAACGTTATACCCCACCACCACCTGCGCCGCTGCAAACGCCCCCAGAGGAACAAGAAAGGCCACCTCCCAAAATTTCGGGTGGTCTCCCCGAACTGACAGGTACACGCTCGCCAATACGGCAAGAGTGTTTATCACCCCAAAGCTAATCAGCTCTACCGTATCGATCCTGAAAACCAAGCTGACCCACCTATCCAGAATGTCTATATCGACAACTCCTACGTGCGGTGAATCCGCTGAAATCAAGTATGCGAATTCCTCGGGGATTCCACCCCAAAGCCAAACACCCCCTAATAGGGAGCACCCCATGAGTCCAATGGACACCAGGTTCGACACTCTGGCTACACTTCTCCCTCCTATCATAACTAGGAGGGAGCCGAAAAATGGGGCATACAAAGTCCCGAGCAGCGCCATTTCATGCTTTTCTAAAGCTAGGCCGTAGTAGGCAAATAAAAAAAAACAGAAAAGTGTGAAAGCTACTAAGAGCGTTGTTTTTTTTAAAAAAAATTTCATAAGTCTAATTTTCCCTCCATGACAGAGAGAGAGAGATGTAACAACTTTTAACTTCTCTTCAAAAGAGGGCTCTTTACTGAATTTTTAAAGAAATACATTGCTTAAGACTGAAACGTCGACGTTTCCCGTCTTGCAGTATCTAGTCGACGTCAAAGCAGTAACCATTAAGTTCCTATTAGATTTTATGTCCAGCTTTTAACTATCACAACAAAAAACAACGTCTCTACTCAACGAACAGTCTAACCTCTAAAACGTAAAGCACTTAGTCATTGAATAACTGACAGTTTCAAACAAGCATATGGGTATTTCGTGTCTGTCTAAACCTAATGAATTTTCTCGTTCAACTTTGTGCCCAACTTTTAATTGCCACTATAAAAGTAATGCGTAATTCCAGAAGTTTTCAGAGTCCGCTCTAGATGAAATGCCACTTACAATCTAGATTCAAACAAAGTTTCTCCTCAAAGTCCAAGAAGTGATAAATATAATTATTTACGTTGTTGAATAGCTGACAATTTCGAAATAATGGGGATTTTAATCGTCTAAATGCTGCACCTAGCGACAATACTGCACATTTCTAGGCAAAAGCGTAAATAGCCCCGACTTGAGTCTAAGAAGAGATGTAAAACTTGCTGCGACTTAAGTTCAAACAAAGGAAACTGGCATTTCCTTCAGAAAACAAATTGAGTCTATTTTTTTACTTCCTAAAATGTAAAACACATGCGCCTTTTAATAATGGATAATTTCGAACCAGCAAATTTTTTATCTAATTCTGCACCTGATTTTAAAATTTTCGTTACGAGAATAGTTTCCAATGCGAAAAATGCACAGAATGAAATTCGCTTTGATTGAAAAGACTACACACGTTTTTTCCTCTACTTCGTCGTCACTTTCCGTAAAAGGAACTTTATTCACAACACTGACGTCTAGTTTCAAAATAGACTACAAAATTCAAGATCGAACATATTCTATTATTCATAAAACAGATCACTAACTAGAAAGGTCTTTTCTGGTAAACTGTACACGCTTGTTTAAACAGCTGATATTCCCGCTTTTATGGTTACTCCCAAACTTTTAAGCGAATTGTTCTTAAATAAAAAATGAGTTCTGACTTTTACGACAAGATAGGTAAAAATTAGAATGAAATCGATATCACTAAAACTAACTCTCTTAAATCAAATCGTTTTTTGTACCCTTTATTTCTATTTCAACTATCTTGAAAAGATTTAAGGGATTTATTTCCGGGTTTTAAAAGATACTCTTTTCACATCACTAACGTCTAGTTTCAAAATAGACTAAAAAATTTAAGATCGAACATATTCTATTATTTATAGAACAGATCACTAACTAGAAAGGTCTTTTCTAGTAAACTATATTTTTACGCTTGTTTAAACAGCTGACATTTTCACTTTTATGCTACGAAGCGTTCCTTCGCGTCCTTAGCCAGAGGCTTGAGAAATATGCGGTTGAACTCTTTTCCTTTTCGCTCATGCCAAACCACCGGCATTTGGTTTTGCGGCCACAGAAAAACGGTCAAATGGGGAGTTTGCCGCGGTGGGTCACAGCGACGCATTCGCTTCGTTTGTCGCTATGTCGAGCGCAATTCGCTGCGAGCAAATCTGGTTACAAAAGCCGAGGCATGGCGTTACGGATCGCTTTATCGATGGAATCAGCCAACCGAGCCACTTCCGAGAATCCTCTCGCCTTGGCCCATTCCACGGTTGCCCAACTGGAATCAACACGTCAATGAACCGATTAGCGAAAAGGAACTGTCAGCCCTTCGCACTTGCGTCAATCGTGGGCGCCCGTATGGCGATGATCGATGGACGGAAAAAATGGCCGACAAACACGGCGTTTGGGCAACGCTACGGCCAGTCGGGCGTCCCCGAAAGAAGAAGCAAACCCCCGTTACAGGACTGCCAAACATCAATATTACCCCCGTCCCCTTTTTTTGCTCCTGGTAGGACGCCAAAACAAGGTTGAGGGGAGACAAGCTCCCGCTCAACCCTTAGGAAACATTGCTAGCGACTCACCATGCCAGAACGTCTACTCAGGGAATTGTCACACGATGTCACGATGTTTGGTCGGCATCCCATTTGACCGACTTTTGAGCGAAATGCTTGCCGATGGCACTCACGTGGATGCTCCGAGGGTTTATAATTCAAATGGTTCATCCGTTTGAATTCCCATGATCCAGTGCAGTTGCGCGGTACTCCATGTTCACCCAAGCTAGCGAATCCAATCCATTCGCCGAAACCGAGCCGGTCCGTCCGACCGTCAGCTTGTGGATGTTGTTGCTCTCATTGATTGGCTTTGCGGCATTCTCATTACTGATTATGTTTGCCTCGCGTGTGCCTGCCATCTCGAATACGGTGAATGATTTTTTTGGTATCGCTCAAACGGCCAAGCCCGACAAACCAGATCGTTCAACCCATCTGTTTTTTTTGTTGTTCTGCTATTCATCGCCGCTCATGTTAGCCATGTGGGTTGGACTGTTGCACCTGTTCCTAACCAAATTTGTCATCGTGCGCAGCTCTGTCGAGACAAAATCCGAACCAGACAGCCCGTTCGCTTAGAGAACCATCGAAACCGTTATGAGCGACTTACTGTCGGCAATCAAACAGCACCTTGGTATTCGAATACGTGAGGGCCAGCTCAATCATTACTCTCTGCTTGGACTCGACAAAAATGCCAGCTCCAGCGAAATCAAACAGGCGCTACGCACGGCCGTGGCAGCTTGGAATGGCTCGGAACCAAAGTCCGATCCCGAATCGGCTCAGCAGGTCGCAAAGTTGATCAGACAGGCTCAAGCTGTCCTGCTAGATGAGTCCAAAAAACGGGAATACGATGAACAGTTAAGCGGCCAAAACTCGACCATGAAAAGGTCTTTTTTTCCGCAAGCGGACCCATTTGCCCCCTTCGATCCGAGTGCTTGTTTGGTAGGAGCGGGCATGAGTCCCTCCGTCCATGCGTTTGGTAGCGTCAATGACCGGTGGAATGAACTGCGGCGTCAGATCCCGACTCTTTCCCAACCATCCATGGCACCAGTTGTTGTCGAAGATCGAATCGAGAGCGTTCGAACGTATCTGCGGGAAGCGGCTCGCACCGAGCAGGCTGAATCAGCAACTTCAAGGATTGAACGACTCAAGCGAAATCGAAAATGGAAACAAGCGTTATCGGTAGCTGGCTTTGTGATGGTCGCGATGGCCTTTTTGGGCTACGCGGGCATTCGATTCGTTTGGAATCGACAAGAATTCGCAAAACGACTGGAATCGGATGTCGATGACTCGACTCCAACAAAAGCACTGGCGAAATCAAAGGAAGCAATTCCCAAATCGATTGGTGGGAAGAATGGCCCCAAAGCCACCAGCAGTGATCCGGCCTTTGTCTTACCAACACTTTCCAGGGATGACTCGTCCGTCGACTCGGTAGTTGCGTTCACCGAGGACGACCCCTTCGGCAACGCGTCCAAGGCTACCAGTGTTACCAGTGTTACCAATACAACGGATTCAATGAAGCCGGATTCGACACCGAAAGAACCAATGCAATCACCCCCGCTCGAACCCGAAGCGATGAAGCCGGCGATCGTAAAACCAAGCGAAGAAAAGCCGATGGTTCCAGCAACTGCCGGTGCCTCGAAAGCAGATTGGATTGCGGCCATGGTGAAAGCCAAGGAAGCCATCACGAAAGCGGATTTTGCAACTTTTCATAAGCAGATTGAGGCTGCCCTCCCGCTTTCAACCAACGATGAAATGACGTCAAAGCATGCGAGGCTCGATCAACTGGGTCAGCTTTATGAGATCTTCATCAAGTCGATACACGAAGCGAAATCCAAGATGCGAGGCGCAGAGACTCTTTCGGTCGGTAAGACTCTAATCAATATTGTGGAAATCAAGGACGACGAACTCATTGTTCGAATGCAGGGAAAAAACCAACGATTCGCCTGGGATCGTTTGCCGCCTGGTATTGCGATCGCTTTGGCGGATTTGACTCTAAGCGAGCAGGAGCCGACCGACATCGCCGCTCGGGCCGTTTACTTTTCCCTGTCGCCAGCTCGCAATGACCTTTTTGCAAAGAAGGTGAAAGACTGGTTTGAAAAATCCGTTGGAAAAGAGTCGATTCGCAAAGATTTAGTCCAAGCCTTGACAGATACCTACGAATAGATCTTTTCCTTCACTTGTATCCAACCGGGTTTTCGTTTAACCGCGTTTAACCGCGTTCCGGCTGATATAAACATGAACGGAATTGCGGTAAAACGAGAGAATCATCGCTAGGTTCGAAAGTTAGTTCAACGTGAGCCAAAACCAAGTACCACCACTTTTGAATGCGAATACGCCGCCGGTGCTGTCACCGGTGCTAGCGTCCAAGGCCGCATCGGAAGAAACGCAATTGCGCAAAAACGACATTCCGCGTTGGCACAAAAGGCTCTTGCTTGTCTTGATTGGTATTTCGCTTTTAGGGGGTATTGGTTGGGCTACCTCCCCTCGCCCAAAATTGCTTCGAACACCGGAATCGATTTCGTCCAGCGTTGAATCGACCATCCAGTCGGTCGCTCAGCAAGTCGACGATGCCATGAACGCTGACATTGCAAGTCACGGGTTGGCAACAGCCAATGCCGCAGACTGGCGGACGATCACTCGCCGCATCAGTTTGGCATTGATCGGAAACGGATTGTCGCTTGAAGAGATTCGTGTTGTAGAACAAGTACCGGAGGATCGACGTCCAACATGGTGGACGGAGTATTTGCTCAAGGACCGGCGAACTTCAGACTATTTGGCGGAACGTTGGACGCGCGCAACGGTAGGTACGAATCAAGGTCCGTTCCTTGTGTTTCGAAGACGCAAGTACGTCGATTGGTTGGCGGATCATTTCGAAAAAGGCACACCTTACGACGTAATTGTACGGGATCTCTTGGAGGCAAAAGGCTCCTGGACCGACGCGCCCCAAGTCAATTTTTTGACCGCAACGATGGACGACGCCGATAACAAAAAGCCGGACGCGATCCGACTGGCAGGCCGAACTTCGCGAGCGTTTCTTGCTCAACGTATCGATTGCTTGCAGTGCCACCAAGACTACTTGGGTAAAGTTAATTTTTCGGACACGTTGAGTAAAAGTCCATTGGAATCGGAAAAGTCTTCGACGGACGAAGTCTCTAGTCGAGGAGGTGTTCAAGCGGATTTTCATCAGCTTGCGGCCTTTTTTTCTGGGGCGAGACTCGACAACCCGTTCGTTGGACTACGCAATTCCAAGCTAGATTATCGAATCACGTATCTCAACGACGATCGCGAGAGCAAGGTTGCACCGACGGTACCGTATCTTCGAGAGTTGATGCCTGAGATGGGCGAACCTAGGCATCGACTTGCCGTCTGGGTTACGCATCCCAAAAACAAGGCCTTTGCTCGTGCGACGGTCAACAGAATGTGGGCTATTCTGTTCGGTAGGGCCTTGATTGAACCACTTGACAGTATTCCTTTATCCGGCCCTTTCCCGCCAGGCTTGGAAATCTTGGCAGAGGATTTCGTTCATCACGGTTACGATCTCAAACGACTGATCAAAACCATTGTTTGCACCGAAGTTTTTCAACGAGATTCCCGCATGGAAATAGACATGGAGAGCGAGTCGGTCGAGAAGGAACATGAGAATCATTGGGCCGTGTTTCCGTTGACGCAACTCCGTCCTGAGCAAGTGGCGGCCTCGATCCATCAAGCCTGCCGTATTCATGCGATCGACGAGAGCAGCTCCATCATCTCCAAACTGGAATTGTTTGGCGGTGTGAATGACTTTACGAAAGCCTACGGTGACCAAGGGGATGATGAATTCACTCAACAGTCGGTAACGATTCCCCAACGGTTATTGGTCATGAACGGATCGTACGTGAGCGAGCACATCAAAAACAATCCAATAATGAATGCGGCCACGCGCATCGCACAGCTCGCCAGCGATGACCAAGTTGCAGTGGAAACGGCGTACCTGGCGACGCTCAATCGATTGCCAACAGGGGCAGAGCTAAACGCATTTTGCGAGCGACTTCACGACACCAAACGAAACGCTAGGTCCCAAGCCATGAGCAGTATTTTCTGGACTCTCCTCAATAGCACGGAGTTTCAATGGAATCACTAACCGCAACGCATACCGCGGGCATTGAGGCTGGCTGTGAGTCCTGGTGGAATTTTCATCGCCGGCGTTTTCTACGCGGTGGTGCCATGGCCACTGGCGGACTTTTGAGCCAGGGGATGCTCACCAGAATCGCAGAGCGGCTGTCGATCGCAAGCGAATCCAAGCATGGAGAAAAGTTGGGGGCCAAGAGTTTAATCATCCTTTGGATGCAAGGAGGTCCGAGCCAACTCGAAACCTTTGATCCCCATCCTGGTTCGAAAATAGGTGGTGAGACCAAAGCCATCGAAACATCGGTGCCGGGTCTTCAGATCGCAAGCACGTTGCCGCAGACGGCAGAGATCATGCATCACGCAACCTTAGTGCGTTCGATGGTGTCCAAGGAAGGGGACCATGAACGTGCAACCTACAATATGAAGACAGGCTGGCGCCCCGATCCTACGTTGATTCACCCTTCGATCGGTTCTGTGATCTGCCACCAAACGCAAGACAATCTGGAGATCCCGAGACACGTCTCGATTTTGAGCGGGCAATGGCCGTCGCGAGGCGGATACATGGGGAGCGTTTTCGATGCCTTCCAAACGGGAGACCCGAAAGATCCGTTACCCAATTTAAGAAGCTATACGGACAAGAAGGTTTTTGAAACGCGGTTGGATGATTTGCGAAACGTGGTGGAATCCGAGTTTCGGCGAGGTCGGTTGCGAGAGCTGGACAAGAATAAAACATTGCATGAATCCTCAACGGTCCGTGCAACGACCATGATGGCGAGCGAGCAGATCAAGGCCTTCGACATTGCCCTCGAGTCTTCGAGCGTCATCGATTCCTTCGGCGACAACTCCTTTGGTCGAGGATGCCTGGCCGCGATCCGGCTCATCGAACAAGGTGTGCGCTGCGTGGAAGTGGAGCTTTCGGGTTGGGATTCGCATGTTGAAAACTACAGCTTGCAGAGCAGACGCTGCAAGATTCTGGACGGGGCGTTGCATTCGCTCATCAAACAGCTTGAGGAGCGGGGTTTGTTGGACAAGACGATTGTCGTGTGCGGTGGCGAATTCGGAAGGACACCGAAAATCAACGTTGCCGACGGACGCGATCATTGGCCGACTGGTTTTAGTACTCTCCTGGCCGGTGGCCCCTTCCGGTCTGGTCACGTCCACGGCGAGACTACGGATGAATTGATGGAGACGGGCAAAGACCCGCTCACCGGCGTGGAAGACGCGGTGCGAATCGAAGATCTTCATGCAACGTTACTGCAGGCCTTCGGAGTGGATTTTTCGAAAGAATTGCAAACGCCGATTGGCAGGCCGCTGAGCTTGAGCGCGGGACGGATTATCGCATCGTTGCTAAGCTGAGTCTATTGTCGCCTTTTGCTCCGCAAAAGTGCGTTTGCAGGGCGCACTTTCGCGGAGCGAAAGGCGACAATGGGGGCACTCTCACTGTGGCAACGGCACAAGCCAAATCTTCAGTCCGAAAGAGTGTTTTCTAATATCATATTCCTCTTCGACAGCCAACCGAACACTGCCGACGGCATGCAGTAGCACTTCACTCTTCGCCGGCTGCGAGCGGCCGGCCAATCGATGCTTCCATGGAACAGAAATGTTCCATTCTCGGGTGTGTTCGCCACGAAATACACTCACTTTATCTACGACCAAATCCGTATCTACGACCAAATCCGTGGTGGCTCGCGGCAAATCATGCGTCAATACAACAGTATGCCGACCATGGCCAAGCTTGACTTCTGAGAACCCACTCGGGCACTCGTCGGTCAAGTTTTTTGTTGCATATCTTAGTCGGACCTCCATTCCAAATGGCACCCATATCATCCATGAGACCTGGGTGCCTCGACCTTGGCTAACAAAGTCAGTCGTATTTATCACCTCGATAGTAACAAGTGCAAAAATCGATATCGGATCGTATCTTTTGTAGGACGATGCTTGTCGAATGGACGCCTGCTTCTTTTTCGATTTGCGTCTCTAAGTTGGCCGTTTCCTTTTGACATGCGATGGTGATTCGATGTTCAACCGATACTAGATAGCTTCCGTAAAGGCAAACCAGTAACAAAACGATTCGACTGAGGAATCCAAACCACTTCATGATTGTCTCCAAAAAGCGTGGTGTAATTGTTTTCACCAATAGGATACACGATGCTCGCTAGGTTGGAACGAGCGAGGACGTCCGTCGGCTGAGCGACGGAACTACGTGTTAATCGCTTGCTTTTGAAGTTGCTCCAATTGTTGGATGGCTTCCATCGGGGTCATGGTCGTGATGTCGAGCGATTTCAGTTTCTCGACCACCGCGTTTTCTTGCCATTGAAACAAGGTCATTTGGATATGCCCTGATTTCTTTTTGGCAGGTGCAATGTTCGACTGGCCGTATTGATTCAAATGGCTCGCTTCGAGTTGGCTCAGGATCTCTTTGGCTCGCTCATTGACATCGCGAGGTACCCCCGCCAGACGCGCAACGTGGATCCCGTAACTCTTGTCCGCGCCTCCTTGAACGATTCGATGCAAGAAGATGACGTTTTCATCCCACTCTTTGACCGCCACGTTCCAATTGCGAACTCCCGGCAACGATTTTTGCAAATCGATCAGTTCGTGATAGTGTGTAGCGAACATCGTTCTCGAGCGATTGTGATTATGCAAATGCTCGACGATCGCCCAAGCCAGCGACAAGCCATCGTAGGTGCTCGTGCCTCGACCGATCTCGTCGAGAATGACCAGGGATCGGTCGGTGGCGGTATTGAGAATGCGGGCGGTCTCGACCATTTCGACCATGAAGGTACTTTGACCGCGGGCCAGTTCATCACTTGCACCGACTCTAGCGAACAAGCGATCTGCTACGCCAATAGTGGCTTTGCGGGCTGGGACGAAGCTTCCAATTTGCGCAAGCACCAAGAGCAAGGCCGATTGTCGAATGTAAGTGCTCTTTCCGGCCATGTTTGGTCCGGTGATCAGCAATACGCTCCCGTGCTCCGCACCGATCATGGCATCGTTGGGTACAAACGTCCCCTTGGCCAAGGTCGCGTCTAAAACAGGGTGCCGCCCTTCGTATATTTCTAAAATTGGCTCGTCTGTCATGGTTGGACGGACGTACTGTTGTTTGACCGCTAATTCGGCCAGCGAAGCCAATACATCGAGTTCCGCAAGAACATTCGCGTTCGACTGCAAAGCTTGGGTATTGGCATGAATCGCTTCCCGCAACTCCATGAAAAGTTCGTATTCGAGCGACTTGGCTTGATCGTCGGCCGACAAGACTTTCTCTTCGTAGTCTTTCAATTCGGGTGTGATGTAGCGTTCCGCATTTTTGAGAGTCTGTTTGCGAATGTAGTTGATAGGGACGCGATCGCGGTGCGTATTGGTTATTTCTAAGTAGTAACCGAAGACGGAGGTGAATCCAACTTTCAAACTTGGGATACCGGTCGTTGTGATCTGATCGGCTTGGTAGCGAGCGATCCACTCTTTTCCACCGGCCGCCAACTGCCGTAGGTCATCGAGACGTTGATCGTAGCCGGGGCGAATGAAACCGCCATCGCGAGCCAGCAATGGACAATCGTCTTGCAATGCTACATCAAGCTGCTCGCGCAAGGTGGGGCAAAGGTCGATTCGTTTTTGAAGTTGGGCCAAACGAGTCGAGGATCGTTCTTCAAGCAATGCTTTGATCTTAGGAATTTGGATAAGAGAGCGACCGACTTGTTTCAGGTCTCGCGGGCTCGATCGCCCTGTAGCAACACGAGCAAGTAGTCGTTCCAAGTCGTAGACTTCATCGAGCATCTCCCGGACCGATGCGCGCAATCGCGTGTCGCGGACCAGTTCATCGACCGCATCGAGGCGCAATTCAATTTGCTCTCTCGAAATTAAGGGAGAGGAGAGCCATTGCGAAAGTCGACGGGCGCCCATGGAGGTGACGGTGCGATCTAAAACTTCGAGCAACGATCCGACACGCGAGGCGGTTCGAATCGTTTGAGTTAATTCAAGGGAACGCCGAGTTGCTGAATCGATTTCCAGCGAGCGGATCAAGCGAGCGGGTTGCAGTTGTTGGATATGATCGAGACCGGTCTTTTGAGTTTCTCGAAGGTAAGCCATGGCGGCACCCGCGGCGCTGATGGCCAAGCAGTCGTGTAGGTAGGTACTGGCTGGGTCCTTGGAATCGTGGTGGGTGTCCCAGCCCATTCCGGACAAATCGAGCACTTCAAAATGTTCATGGAGGACACGCAGAGCCTCTTCGATGCCAAACTGCCAAGTTGGGCGGCGGGTGATGGGCCAACGTTCAAGTTCACTTTTGGCAAGGGTCGAGTCATCTTCCCGAATCATGACTTCTGCAGGCTCTAGCCTAGCGATTTGGTCCATTACAGCGTTTGCTGGATACGCTCCAGCTTCGAAGCGTCCGGTGGATAATTCCACCCAAGCGATCCCAAGCCACGCATTGCGATCCTGTCCTGCTTTGCCTGGAGAAGGATGAAAGATAGCTAAAAGGAGGTTTCCGGAACGGGGATCCAAAAGAGCGTCGTCAGTTAGCGTTCCGGCGGTGACAATCCTCTGGACTTCGCGGCGAACGAGCCCCTTGGCGGTTGCAGGGTCCTCCACTTGTTCGCAAACAGCCACGCGAAAGCCTTGGCGAACGAGTTTTGCGAGATAGCCCTCGAGTTGGTGGTAGGGGAAACCGGCCATCGGGATAGGATTTTCGCCTTTGTCCCTACTTGTCAGGGTCAAGCCAAGTACACGAGCCACGGTTTTGGCGTCTTCGTGGAATAACTCGTAGAAATCCCCCATCCGGAAGAGCAAAATTGCATCTCCGCTGGTCGCTTTGGCCTCTTCGTACTGCTTCATCATAGGTGAAAGATTCATAGCGGAAGATGCTACCAAGCGTAACGATTTGATCCAAGTGCCCAATATTTTAGTGGATTATGGAAACAAAAAGGTCTGTTGTGTGTTTTCACTACTAAACCACTGTTCACTTAGCTAAAATCGAGGGATTGTGGCCGATCGTGTTGCGATCGTTTCCGCGATGAAAATTGGCTTTAGATAGCCGAAGTCGAAAGTTTGAAACAAAATGAAATACTCAATCCCTATCCCCGCGATACTGCTTGTGATCGCTCTGATGTCGCTCTCCGTGGTTGCTCAACCACCTGGGGGCGGATTTGGTGGATTTGGTAGTGGACCGGGTGGCGGGTTCGGCGCTCCAGGTGGCGGATTCGGTGGGCCTGGCGGCCCGCCAAGTGGAATGTCGTTTGGAAGTCGAGGCGGTGATCGCGGTGGCGGCGGTGGCGATCGTGGTGGTTTCGGCGGCGGCGGAGACCGTGGGGGCTCTGGCGGCTTTGATCCATCGTCCTTTTTGACCCGCATGGATACCAATGGCAACGGGATGTTGGACCCGGACGAAGCACAAGGACCAGCTAGGTTCATGTTGGACCGTATGGCTCGAAGCAATCCGAAAATTGACATTACGAAGCCGATCCCAATGTCCGTGCTAACCGAGTCCTTCCAGCAAATGCGAAGCGGTGGTCCGAGTTTTGGAGGCTTTGGAAGCTCGGACGAGGAGAATCCTATTTTGGAAAAGAATGCGCTGGTTCCAGGCTTCGCCACGGTCAAGGTTGAAAAGATTCCAGTTCCAGGCTTCGGGGCGAGCGGCGAAAAGTTTACCGTGCAAGCAGAGGAACGTGATTTAAAGGATGCCGATGAACGGATGCAGCGTTACGACACGAACAAAGACGGGTATCTCGATGAGAATGAGCTAAAGGAAGGTAGGTGGTCGGATTCCCCAATGCAGTACGACAAGAATCGCGACGGAAAGCTTTCGAAACAAGAACTTGCTGTGCGCTACGCTCGCCGCCGGCTAGCAACCCCCAGCCAACCCGAATCGTCAACACGAAGAGAGGATCCAATCATCAAACGATCGCGAGAGGGTCGCGAGCGGGACAATCGCGACAACGGCGATGACAAAAAGGACAAGTCGAGCCCATTCGCAAATCGTGCTAGCTATCGCATTACGGAAGCGCCTGCAGGTTTGCCCGAGTGGTTTACTCGCAATGATTCCAATTCCGACAACCAGGTCGAGATGGCCGAGTTTTCCAAAAAATGGACGCAGGATTCCATCGAAGACTTTCAAAGGTTTGACGCCAATCAAGATGGATACATCACCAGCAAAGAAAGTCTGGTCGCTGTCAAGAAAGGGTACATACCTGGCGGAGCAACAAGTTTAGTGAGTGCGCCTGTAAGTAGTCCATCTGCATCGGCCGGTACACCAACCGCTGGTTCACCGGCCTCGACATCAACGAAGTCGACTAGTTCGGCTACTCCCGATATGCGATCCTGGGCTGAGAAAAAGATCAAGACCTACGACAAGGATGGCAACGGATTTCTTTCGCCTAATGAGCTGCCTGACGCAAGCAAATTTTCCGATATGGACACGAATAAAGATGGTAAGATCGATCTGGATGAGTATGTAGCTTCGCGTATGTCCGGGAAAAGATAACCGTTGTCTTTCGTTTGTTCCCATGAGGCATTCAAGCTATTCCGCTAACCAACAGTGGCCAAGCACCGCCGCGGTGGCAGCAGCGGTTTCGACCCGTTGAATGCGTTCACCAAGCGACAGAATGCGAGCTCCTTGGCCAACGGCTTCCACCACCTCTTGGTCTGTAAACCCGCCTTCGGGGCCAACGAGAAAAAGCAATTTTTCATGGCTTTTCGCCAGTAAATTCGCTCCATGGATGGTGTTCGCCATTTGCCCTTCAATCTTGGGATGCAGGATCCAAATCGCGATAGAATCCGAGTCGCGGTTAGCGACTATCGAATGTGCGTATGCCTCGATATCGTTCATGCTCAGCTTCGGCCGAATGCTCATGAGTCGATTGCGGCCAGACTGCTTACAAGCTTCCACGACGTAGCGGTCTAACCGCTCGGCGTTGGCTTCATTTACCACCGCTACCGATCGCGTTGTTTCGAGCGGACTCAACGAATCAACACCTAACTCAACGAGCTTCTCGATCGTATTGCGTTGTCGATCCCCTTTTGGCATGGCAATGGCAAAATGCAAGCGTCCTGAATGATCGCGTGGAGCGAACGCATAGGAATGGATCTCAGCCCTGACAGAACGCTTGTCGATCGATTGGATGGTTGCTGTAGCTTCGTTGCCAAGACCATCAAATAAAACAACGGCATCATCTTTCGAGCATCGCAGCACACGGCTTGCGTGATGAGCCTCGTTGGTGGGCAATTCGACGGTGCCTTGGTTAGGAAGCTCGGGGACTAGAAATCGTGGGTAAGTCATTCGGACCGGATACTTGTAAGTAAACTAAAAAGTGTTTTGTAAAATGCTAGTGCTTTGTGACCGCTTAATTTTAGGGTAGTGGATCTTGTTAAAGATCCAGCC
>JANPNA010000326.1:0-41442 GCA_031427235.1 Pirellula sp. | reverse complement strand
GGTTCTTCTGGCGACTTGTCCGGTTTCTTGCGTTTGGGGCAGAGCATGAGCCAGCGGCGTGCCACTTCGCTGTCATCCCAAGTTTCAACAACATCGGGCCGCGACCTGAGGATCAAGTGAAAATGGTTGGAAAGAATAGCGAACGCGAGGAGGTCAATCCCGAAGTTTGCCGAAAGAAGTTTAAGCTGATCTTCGATCCAAATCTTTCGGTGATCGTGGTTTTTCCCGGTAACCGGATCGACGCCAAAAAGAAAGCAACGACGAACTACCCTAGCGCACAGATGTAGAACAGCAACTTCGCTAGGATCGAACACTTCCGCACGCGCCAGTCTGGCCATGGCAGTAACCTCCGTGAAAGAATGATCAAAATCGTAATTTCGTACCGAAATTGAATCACATCGGAAACCGAAAAACAACTACCCACCCGAAAAAATGGTGTGTCCCCTTGCATTTTTTCTTTTTTCTTTGTTCCGTTGAAAGTTATTGGGGAAGTTGGGCTAGCGTTCCCTAGTAGCGGAATGCGTCAAGCATTTCGTTGGCGTCCAGCATTCACGAAAGCTTTGACAGCTTCCGCTACGATTTAAATCGGCCCGCCTTAAGATCGACGCCCGCCGATCTGGTGAATTTGAGGATCGTTTGGGCCAAATTGTTAGATATTCGATTCTCTCGCCCTGTTTGTGAACAACCAAGATCTTTTGAGAACGCACCATCGCAGAGATGTGGCTGGCTACCCCTCTACAATGAGCTGTGTCCCTTCGAGTCCAATGATTCCCGTGCGTCCAATCCCGACTTGAACCTATGGCGCGACGCACAACGCGTGCGGGCAGAACACCCATCGATAGCTTGTGTTGAGATACTTGAGATGATTTCGACCGACGCCGCGGAGTTTCTAGGTGTTGTGAACCGGTACGGTGCGATCCGCGTGAATCAGCCAGCCACGCTGACAGCGATCAAATTGCCAGCCCAAGTCCATCGGAAAACACGCATCGGATCTATGATGCCGTGCTGTTGTCCGAGACGGTCTCTTCTCCGTTGGAGATGGTCTTAAGGCGAGCGGCAGATTGAAATCTACCTGCCAAGTCTTCGTGTGGGAGAGCGAGGCTCCTGCCGAGCGTGGCTTTGGCTCTCGCGGTAAATGCATATCCGCCGCTCGCCTTATTCTTCTTAGAGGGATGGTAAATATCCCCCGAGTAAAACTCGGGGGCATTTCACCGACCATGCGCGATGGGGCATTTCTCGGTTGCCATCCTTTCTTGGAAATTTCTCACTTGGTTGCGGTTCCGTACAAGGCTACCATGCCAACATGAGTACAATAGTTAGTCCGCAAACCCTTGCCAATGAACTAGCCCGCCTCCAAATCAAGTTCGGTTTCATGAATCAGCCTGTTTCGCCACCTATCCAAGACGAGTTACAGCAAGCCAAAAAGCTTCAAGAGACCTTTCAAAAAATTCGTTATCAGATCGGCCAAGTGATCGTTGGTCAAGACAAGACCGTCGAGCAGTTGCTCATCGCCATCCTGGCTGGCGGTCATTGCCTGCTCGAAGGAGTGCCTGGACTTGCCAAGACGCTCATGGTCCGTTCACTGGCACAAGCCATGGACTTGAAATTTCATCGCATTCAGTTTACGCCCGACCTGATGCCAGCCGACATCACTGGTACCGACATTATCCAGCAATCGGAAACGGGTAGTCGGCAGTTGTCGTTTGCCAAGGGACCGGTTTTCACGCAAATTCTTCTTGCCGACGAGATCAATCGCACCCCCCCTAAAACACAAGCCGCACTTCTCGAAGCAATGCAGGAGCACTCGGTGACCGTCGGGGGCAAAACGTACAAGCTGTCCGAGCCTTTTTTTGTTCTTGCAACCCAAAACCCTATCGAACAAGAAGGAACCTACGCACTCCCCGAAGCACAACGCGATCGGTTCTTGTTCCAAACCATCGTCGATTACCCTACGCGTGAACAAGAAGGGGAGATCATCGAACGCACGACCGGGTCCGGCGTCGGCCAAATCATCCCGGTGGTAACTGGTCCAGAGATTATTCGATTCCAACATATCGTTCGGTTGGTGCCGCTTCCAGAGCATGTAAAGCAATTCGTACTCGATGTCGTTCGAGCCTTAAGACCCAAAGAGTCCGATGCATTGAAGTGGGTACCTCAGCAAGTGCAGTGGGGCCCTGGCCCCAGAGCATGCCAGCAGATTGTCATGGCGAGCAAGGCTCGAGCACTTCTTTACGGTCGATTGCATGTCACGACGGAGGATGTCGAAACGTTGGCCGCACCTGTTCTACGCCATCGCATTGTACCTACCTTCAGCGCCCAAGCGGAAGGCATCGACGCCGATACTATCATTACACGTCTATTAAAAGAGCTTCCGCGACGGAAAGCCAATTCTCTCAAAACCGCCTCCGCATAGATCGTGTCAACGTGAAAGCACCTTTGATGCGTTGGTTGTCTGCTCCGGATCTCTCTCGAGTATCTCAGTTGCAATTATTGGCAAAGGGGGTTGTCGAGGGGGTAAGCGGTGGATTGCATCGATCGCACCACATCGGCTCCAGTATCGAATTCAAGGAGCATCGCCCTTACGTACCGGGTGACGAAACGCGATCGATCGATTGGAAGCTGTTCGGCAAGACCGATCGACTTTATATCCGGCAGTATGAGGACGAAACGAATCTGCGTTGCACGATTGCCATCGACCAAAGCGGCTCGATGCGATACGAGGGCTCCCGTTGCAATGGAATCTCCAAACATGAGTTTGCCGTTCGTTTGGCGGCCTGCTTAGCCTACATGCTCGTCAATCAACAGGATGCCGTTGGACTGGCAATGTTTGATTCCAAAATTCGAACCTATATCCCGCCGCGAAGTCGGCCCAACCATTTGCAGACGCTCTTCGAAGCGATGTCTGCCTCGAAACCTGGTAACGAGACCGATTTGAGCATTGTTTTGCAAAGTCTTCTCAATCATTGCAAGCGCCGAGGTCTCGTATTTCTCATTTCCGACTGCTTCGGCGACCCAACCGCCATTGTCAAGTCGTTGGCGTTGCTGAGGAGTAACTACCAAGAGATTGTCCTTTTTCAAATCTGGGACGATGATGAAATCGATTTTCCATTTCAGACTCGCACCATGTTCCGGTCGTTGGAATTGGAAAGCCACCAAGTTCTGATCGACCCAACTAGCCTGCGCGCGGCGTACTTGGAAAACCTCCAATCGTTCCGCCGTGAATTGCAACAAGGTTGCCTGAAAAACCGTGTGGATCTGGTCTCCGTCTGCACTTCCGAATCCTATAGCGCAGTGCTCTCAAACTACATCGCCATGCGAAGGAACCGAGCATGACGCTATTGAATGGCTTGCTTGCCTTCGGTGCTGCTGCCTTTACCATTCCCTTGATCATTCATTTGCTCCACCGCAGTCGATACCGAACTGTTGACTGGGGGGCCATGCATTTGTTGAAGTCGTCTCGCAACCACAATTCGCGACGGATGCAGTGGCAACAACTCTTGCTCTTGTTACTTCGTTGTGCTTTGCCGATCCTTTTGGCCTTGGCTATGGCTCGACCGCTCTTACAATCCTTTCTGTCGGAGGATGGTCAGTCCGCGATGTCCATGGCAATTGTGCTCGACGATTCGATGTCGATGTTCGCTACCGACCAACCGGATGCGAAAGCCGCTGGTAAAACACGCTTTTCCGTTGCATGCCAATCCGCCGCCGAGATCCTGCGAGAACTTCCCGCTGGCAGCAATTGCATCGTCCTCTTGGGCGGGACCAAGCCTGAAGCGTTGACCGGCCAAGTCCCAGACGAGCTAGCGTCGAGCCTCGTTGAGGTCGGTAAACGTTCCATACCAGCAGGAGAATTCAATTGGGAAGAATCCATCCAAACTTCGCTCCAATGGCTTGCATCTAGCCAACATCCGAGAAGGCACTTGGTTCTGATATCGGATTTTCAGAAACACGAATGGACCAGTATCTTAAGCACCCCGCCCGAGAGGAGCGACTATGGTCCAATTCGGCCCGAGGTCTCTTTCTTGAGCGTTAGCCCGATGACGGAATCGACAACACTGTCGCAACCTCTCAATCTGTCAGTCCACGCGGTTGACGTGACCCCCAGCATCCTGACCGTGGAGCGACCGGCATCCATTCGGACAACATTGGGAAATCACGGCGCAACACAAAGCGACGGCGTCGTTGTCGCAGTGTTCGCAGACGATGTTGAAATAGACCGTCAAGAAGTTTTCCTTGCAGCCACATCGACAACGCAAATCCGTTCTCGCTGGTCCCCTCAACAGACTGGAGATCATGTCATCCGAGTTCAGATTCTTCGAGACGATCAGCTTATCGCAGACAACCATTTTTCGACAAGTGCGATCGTTCAAGATCCGATTCCAATCCTGCTGGTCGATGGTGATCGCCGAAACGAAACCATGCAAAGTGAAACCGATTTTTTACGTTTGGCATTTTCCCCCTTTTCCTTGTTGACCGGAGAAAAAGGCGATGTGTTTCTCTCCAAAACCATTACGCCAGAAGAACTGAGTGAATCGATTCTCAAGATTTATCGAACGGTTTGCCTCTGCAACGTCCGAGAGGTAAACGATGTCCAGCAGAAATGGTTGCATGACTATGTTGAACAAGGGAACGGTTTAATAGTATTCTTGGGGGACAAAGTCCGTACCGAGCAATACCAAACTTGGCCAACGTTGTCGAACAACGGGCTACGAATCGCCAACTATGCGACACGGATGAAGGTACCGTCTGTACCAACTGAAGGTCCGGATTCGCAGTTTTCATCAGGCGACGTTGCGTTGCGAGACGGGGGGCGAATCAAGACGCAGAAGATCGAATTCCTCCCCCTTCGAGAATTGTCGGCTGCGAGCCTGAACTCCTTGGCTAGCGTTCGCTTTGAATATCGTACTCCCTTGGATCTGGATCCAACAACGCTTATACAACCTTCCGACGCTTCGGTGGCTGTGCGTTTCGAAGACGACCAAGCTTGGATCTTGGAAGCGAGAATTGGCAAAGGAAAATGCCTATGGATCAATACCGCGTGCGACGATGGCGATTCCAATTTGCCGACACGCTCGATTTACGTCCCTCTGATTCAGAAGCTCGCAGCCTTCGTTTGCAATGCTGAACCTCCAGACACAACTGTCGTCGCGAGCGAACTTTGGACGAGAACCATCCATGCGCCCAAGTGGGATCCAGAGGGCACGACAAGACAAGTTCGGGTAACCAAGCCAGACGGTCAAGTAGTCACGGAGCCTTTGGCGTCTGACGGAAAAATGCAATTTAATGACACACGTCTTCTTGGGCCTTATTTTGCAACGCTCGTGGATAACAGGCCCAACGTGTCGTCCAATGAGAACCGGAGGAATCTGTCGCTGGAACCAATGGTCGTTTGTGCCAGGAGCAAGGATTGGCGTTCCTCGCAAGAATCGAACTTAACCTACTTAACTCCTGGTGAGATGGCTAAGCTAACCGCCAGTTGCGACGCAACCAGTTCGGTTAGCGCTCGCGAGTTGCTCAGCACGTTCCGTTTGAACTGGCACGGGCGTGAAGTGTGGACTTGGATTTGGACCGTACTTGTTCTTTGCTTCCTGGCCGAAATGGGACTGGAGCAAAGTCTTTCACCGAGATTGAAGTCGAAACCGGTTCCCGTCGCTCGGCAGTCCGTTCGAGGGTCGATGTCATGACAGCGATTCGATTTTCCGGAACATGGCCATGGTGGCTCATACTGTTATTCAGTCTCGCAGGCGCATTTTGGATTGCACGTTGGTATTGGCGTGAAACTCGCCACCTTGGCAATCCGATGCGGTGGCTACTGCCAACGCTTCGCGCTTTCGCATTCTTCCTGATCTTGTTCATGCTCGCAGGGCCAACTCTCTATCACCAACATATCCAAGGCGAACTGAGTCGGATTCGGATTTTGCTCGATGTGTCCAAAAGCATGGCGACGGTCGACGATGCGACAGGAAACCAATCAAGATTGAGTCGAGCGCTGGAGTGGCTTCTAGGTGGTGAATCCAAACCAAAATCAGGCCAAGCTGGTTGGCTCAATGAGTTAAAGAAACATCACCGAGTTGAATGGGTGACCTCAGGCAACTCAATCGATGAACCTCCGCTATGGGATTCGCAGGAAAATAGCCCTCTTCCCAAATCTGAATCCATTGTCCCCCATGGCATCAATTCACCGCTCGGCGATTTTCTTGTAGGGGCAATGGGCCCAATCGTTTCCTCGACACCCGCGCTGGTCGATAGTGCTGCCCACAAGTCAATGACGTCACATGCTGAATCTTTGGCGGCGGTCGTATTGATTACCGATGGGCAGAGCAATTCTGGCATGAGTCTTTCCGATGCAGCGACTCGGTACGCAATGGAAAAAGTCCCACTGTTTGCGATCGGGATTGGAAGCCAAGTGGAGCCGGAAGATCTCGGGATCCTTCAAGTCGATCATTCACAGCGGGTCTATCGCCCCGACCGACTTCGTGGCACGATCCTGATCAAGGAACGTATGAAGTTGGGGACGCCATACCGCGTGGAGGTCAAACATCTTGAGAAAACCGTCTTTTCAAAGCTCTTGCAGTCTGCGGATCAAGCGTCGCGAAGTATTGAGTTCGACATTCCAGCCGAGCAGCTTGTGGACCGATCCAAAGAACGATTACTAAACGGGATGACATATACTTCTCTGCCGATCGATCTCGACTTTTCAATTGAGTGCGAGGCAACGGAAGTTAGTCTTGATAATAACGTCTATGCCTCCTCGTTATGGGGCGTCGAGCGCAAGAATCGCGTCTTGCTACTCGATCGGCGAGGTGGCTGGGAAATGCGTTACATCAAAAACGCATTGGAACGAGATGTGGCGTGGGAGTCCTCTGTGTCGATTGGGCGGAGTGCATTTGCCCAAGAGTTTTTCCCGCAATCAAGAGTTAAGTTGTTCGAATTCGACTTGATCCTAGCGAGCCTCGATACGGTCCGTGAATTCAACCAGGAACAACAGACCTGGATTTCCGACTTTGTGGGAGTAAGCGGAGGTGGACTCATCCTTATCGATAGCCCACGCGAAAGAGTTGCTTCGGCCATGGAACCGGTGCTGTCGGCATTGTTGCCCGTTCGTGCGATCGATTCGTCCAAAGAGACCGAGGCCCAATCCTTGCGGATATCCCCAGCAGCATTGAACCAACCGGCTTTTCAAATTTCTGCCAACGAGTTACCGAATGACCAAACTTGGTCGCAATTGCCAGTACCGAAGTCGGTTCGCAAAGTGGTATTGGAAGCGGGTGCAGAAGCCATGGTGGAAGTAATTGGTAAAAACCCGAACGACGCACCGCAAGCGTTAATCGCCACGAAGCTGTTTGGTCAAGGCCGGGTCATCTATTTCGCAACCGAGGAAACCTGGCGTTGGCGATACAACGTGGCCGACCTTTATCATCAGCGTTTTTGGACTCAGATAGCCACCTGGGGAATGCGAGCCCCGTTTGCAGTCAACGATGCCTTTGCGTCGCTGGACTCGGGCTCTCGGATTTATTCCACCATTGACTTGATTACGGTTAGGGCACGGATCAAGCAGGATGACTCAAAACCCCTTGAGAATGCTGCGGTTAACGTGGTCTTGGAACGCGATGGCGAGCGTCACGCCTCGATTCCACTGAATGCAGAACCGAACGCTCGCGGTTTTTACAAGTCGACTTTCGGACCAATGCCCGAGGGAAACTACCGAGCGCAACTGGAGGTGGTTGGGATCCCAAACGATGCCTTAACACTTCAAACGCAATTCGTGGTTCAGCCCCCTGTCGATATCGAAATGCATTCACTGGCATGCAATACGGCCGCATTGCGGGTTGCTGCAGCCATGACGGGCGGCGAGTTTGCGATGTTGGAGGAAGCCGCAACCATTTCTGAAAAACTAAAGCCGTTTCGAAGCGGTAAAATGGTCGAATCCCAAACGCTATTGTGGCAAAGCTATCCGTGGTTTGCGACAATTGTCGGACTATTAGCGATCGAGTGGTATTTTAGGAAACGTGTAGGACTAATCTGATGAGTCAGTATCTTCCAACCACCTCTCCATCTGCTGTTTCGCTACCGACGCCGAGCGAAACAGTCGCCCGATTCCTTGCGAGTTTTAACAATCGGCAATCTCGATTGCAAGCGATTCGAGGATCCGCAATCGCGATCATCGTGTTGCTGTGCGGCGTTGGCCTAATAGTAGCAATCGATTGGTTGATCCAACTGCCCGAAATGGGACGGTGGTTGTTGACCTGTTCCTCGTATGCAATCGCATTCGTTTCGGCTTGGCGAATTGGGCTCAGTCAAGTCTTCTTTTGGCCCAGCCTAGAAAACGTAGCTTGGTCGGTTGAGCAATCGAGTCCCCATTTTCGGGAGAGCCTTTTGGCCACGGTGGAATTGCGGCGACCAGATGGAACTACTCGATCGGGCTCGCCACTCTTTGTTGCTGCCTTGGAACACAACGTTGCACACGAGCTACGTAGTTTGGAGATCGATACACTCTTGCCATGGAGAGCACTTTCAAAAATCCTTGTCGCATTGATTGCGGTGCTCGGCGGCGTGGTGGCGGCTTGCTGCATACCGGATGCCAAGCTATCGGAGAGGTTGGCACGTGCCATGATCCCGTTTGTCGCTTTCGAACGCCCTTCTAATATTCAAATTACGATTCTTGACCCGAGCCCAAATTCTCTTTCCGTTCCGTCCGATCAAATCATTCCATTTGTCGTTCAAATCACAGGCGGATCACCGACGGACGCAACGTTGGAACTGATAGAGTCAGACGGTACCCAAGTCAGAATCGGCGATTCAAAGCGAGGACAAAATAGTCGAAGGTCGCTGAAGATGAATTTCGTCGGCGATTCCTCGCGGTTGTTTTCGATTTCCGCTCCTATTTCCGATCTGCCAACACGATTTCGAGTCATCGCGGGAGATGCGGAAACTCTTTTTAGAACGATCCATCCAATTGCCCGCCCTAAAGTTCTTGCCTTCCATAGCGAGATCAAACCACCCGCCTACACACTCGATGCAAAAGAATTGGCATCCACTCCGCGCGGTGACCTTCGTGTGCTCAAAGGAAGTCGCGTCAAGCTGGACATTGATGTCAATCAAGCTCTGTCCAATTCCCTCATTGTGATGGAATTTCCCGCCTCGGGCAGAAAAGAAACAATCGCCTTGCAACAGGCGCAATCGATTGGCGCGATACCGCTGGCGTCCAATGCGATTCAGCGTTTTACTGCCGAATGGGTCGTTGAGGAGGATGCCACCTATCAAGTGCGATTGACGTCCAATTTCAAGTACAAAGGAAACGGCATCGAAAACACCTATAGTCCCCGATACAGGCTAGATACCTTCGAGGATTCTCCTCCGATGATTTCATGGAAAGCGACTGGCAAGACCATTTGGGCCGAGCTACCAAAACCGAATCAAGCGTTTATTGTCGCGCCCGATGAAATCGTAAACCTTTCGGCGACGGTATCCGACAACTTGCCTATCGAACACCTTTTGCACGAAGCCTCCATCAATCGCGGTCCATGGATAGCAGTTGAACCAAACCTGAATCGGACAACCATCGCGAATTCTCCGCCGATTGTTTCGGAAGGACAATCGTCAAAGAAAGTTTTTATCGCTCAACCGGATTGGACTTGGGATTTGCTCGGCTTGGTTGCCAGTAGCGGCGATTCTGTCGCAACCCGAGTTACGGCCATCGATCGAAAAGGGAACACGTCGCACTCACCGACAATCCTCTTCAGTCTTGCCTCACCAGGATTCGATCGAGATAGGCATTCGAGCTTGATTCGACGTATGGAGCTTGTTCCGCTGCTCGACGCACTTTCTGTTGCGTTGAATCGATCCAGGGATCAGTTGCGACCTCAATTGGACAAGCTGAAAGACATAAAACTTCCGCTGGACGAGCGCGCTAAATCGATCAGCGAGCTTCGAACTACTGTTTTGGCTAGTGTCAAGGCGGCTCAAGCAGTTCAACAATCAGCCGAAGCGATTATGAAAGAGCTTGGCCGATGCGTGGATCAGGCCGAAGTCGAGTTGGTGGTCCGTTTGATTGCAAGGATCGAGAAAGAGTGGCTGGCATCGATGTCCTTTGGTGTCGATGCTTCCGTGCCTTCCTTGGACACGGTTCGGGACCCTCAATCCGTCGCTTGGACTCAGAAGGAGTACGAGCAAAGAATCAACCGTTTGCTTCAAGCCTACGACTCGGCTTGCGACAATTCCAAGCGGTGCACGGATATCTATCGACAGTTCCTCGGCCTCGAACTTCAAGCTTCGCTAACACACGATCTCACCAATCTGCGAGATCATCAGCAAAGCGTTTTAGATCGAACGCCGCCAGCCGACTTTACGACGCTTGCACGGTCGCAACAGATGGCAGAGCAATACACGGATGCAATCGTTAAGCTTGCAACGGATGTGGAACCAAATCTAAACCAGGACTTTCGCAACCGAATTTCGGAGCTATATCGCTGGATAGATCAAACCCGCACGGAAATAGGGGAGTTGGTAAAGCAGGAGCCAAGCGACCAAGCGAGCATCGAATTGCGAAGTCGCATCGATCGTTCCACTATTGAGCTGAAAAACGTGCGATGGGCTTATAACTTGCAAGGAAATCTTACCTGGGATGCCATCAATAGTAGGAAGGAGTTAGTGAACCGAAGTGGCTCGCTTTGGTCCAATTTCGAACGTTTTTCGGAAAGGCACAATCGGCGAACCGAAGTGAACAAAGAGAAATCGCTCGCCACGGACGAATCGCTGACCAGAAACGAGTCCCTGATTCGTGAAGTGACCGGGCCGATCCTCTCGGCACTTGGTCAGATGTTGGACCGTCGGGATATCCATCAACGACGTTCGTTCACGGACCCTTTGTTCGCAAGCGACATGGGCATGGCGTACCGAGCCTGGACGAGTCTCCTCGAACGATGGGTATCCGAACCTATGAATGCGAATTCGTTGTTCACCGATACCCAATCGATCGCCAAAGCGTATCGTATTCTGGAGTCAGCCCACGAAACCGTAGAAGCTCGGATGGTCGTCCAGTCACTCCTGCCGATCGAACAATACGAATGGAAATCGCTGGAAGGGCAGTTGATCAATCCCAAACAATGGGACAGCGTCAACGTTCGGTTGGAGATTGCTCACCAATGGATGCGAGAAGCTGGCATACCGCACGTGGTCGCAGAAAAATACAACGCTTTGCGGTGGTCGGAGCCCGCTCAAAAAATTAATAGCAAACTCAGTTCACGCCGAGATGCGAACAACACAAACCTTGTTTCGAGTGCCGACGAGCTTCGGTTGCTGCTATTGCTTTGGTCCGCAGCCGATCGCGATGCCAAGCCGATATTGGACGCTGCTCGCGCAACTTTGGCTAAGTTTTCGCCATCGGTTTCCAGTCTTGCCAAACAGGCTGCCAATGCAACTCAAAAACTGCAGCGGCTAACCGAAAACATGAATGCGATTAAGCCTGAGATGAAACAGGACAAGGACGCAAGCAGAAACCACTCCATACCGTCTCAAGATCAAATCCAACGCGAACGCGAAGCGAGCGAAAGCAGGATTTCGCAATTGCAGGACGCACTGATCGAGCTTGCAAACAAACAAGACTTATTGGACCAGGCCGAACTGGACGCCGCCCGTGATAGTGATAGGTCTTTGAAATTGCTCGATGCGGTTGTGCCGATGATGAACGAAGCGATCGATGTTGTGCTGGAAGCTGAAGGGGAACAAGCTTCAGACAAGCTTGAGATGGTAAACGAAGCGATTCGACGGGAATCGAAAGCCGTCACGGCGCTCGAAAAAATTTCTGCTCATTTTGCGATGTTGGCGGAACACTCGGAAGATTCCGAGACCAGTCGAGAGCTGGCTCAATCCAGTTTGGAATTATCGAAAATGGCAGAGGAAGCCCTGACGGAACTTTCACGCTTGCCTGAGTCGATTCCACAACGCGATGATGCCCAAGACTACTTGCGAGCCGAACAGCTCACTGCTCTGGCAAATAGCGATCCAGAGTCGCTGCTGAAGCAATTGGAGAGCGAGTTGAAACGCAACCCACCCATGCAGCAAGAACTTTCTGAGATTTCCAAAGCAAATGCTCAATCACTCGCCAAGGAGTTGCAAAACGCTTCGAGAACCGAGGAGTCTCTTGCGAAGCAATTGGAAAGGGCGGATGCAAGATTGACAGGAGAAAAACGACTGAGACTAGACCAATTGAAAGCCGCCTCGGAACAGACCGATCGATTTGCAGCGAGGTTGCTAGACAATGCAGCCAGGGCCGCTCAAAGGGCTGGCGACAAGGATCAATCGTCGGCCATCGCGAGAGCAGTTGCAGAACTACGTCAAGCGTCCCAATCCGTTAAAGGGCTCAGCGAGGATACGTCGCGCCGCGAAATCGAATCGGCCTCGGAAGAGTTGGCAGCCAGCCTAGACCAGACTCTTAAGCAAGTTCAGTCTGCTAGCCAAGCCGTTCAGCCCACCATTGAGCGAGCCAACGAAAAAGACGAGCGTCGGCGGCAAAATGCCAAGAGCGAAACGCAGAACATTCAGAATCAAAATCGCAATGAAATTCTTCATCAGGCAAAGGAATATGCAGCGCACACGCAGAGGCAAAGCGACCAGGCCAAGCGACGATTGCAGCAGATTCAAGCAGAACTTGACAACGCTAACAAACAACGACAATCCGCGGTAACTAATTTTCAAAAAGATCCCGACAACGAGTCTTTGCTGGAGAGCCTGCGTCAAGCGACAGGCAAGGTAGAACAGGCATTCGTGAAAAAGCAAACGGAGGAAAAATTGGCTGCACAAGCTGAGTCTTTTGTAAATCACGCAAAGGTGCAAATGGAATCGTTTGAACGAGCAGAGCGCGCCGATCTCGACCGCCCAAATCCACAAGCGGCATTGGCAGTCGAACAACTGGAAAGAGCCAAAGAGCAGTTGGGCCAACTTCAAGAACAAGTCAAATCGATCGCGGAATTGGCCAAGCAATTACCGCAACCTCAAACACTGGCCTCGACTCTCTTGAACGAAGTGCGGGAGCAACTCCAGGTTCAGGAAAAAGTCTTAGATGTAGCTAACCAATTGGCTCGAAGCGGGCGCCATGAAGAGCGTCTTGGCAACGAGAGAGCGGCAAAAGACTTGGCGGGTCAGGCAGAGAGCGTTGATGAAGTGGCTCGCGGTTCGTTGATCCAAGCCAAGGAAGAATTGAACCGGGCTTCCGAGAGCGCCAAGCGTTCCGAACATCAGCAGTACGATTCGGTCAAGAACGAAGAGGTCCGAGGGCCATTCAATCGACCGGACGCATCTTCGTCGCAGGAAAAACTGAATCTCGCTGCTCAAGACCTAGCGGCTCAAGCCGAGCAAATCGAACAGCAAATTGGAGAAATGAAGGGAAGCCAAAAAGCGAGTCCAATCACCAATGCGAGTACGGACAAGGATCCGCCTGCAAAACGCGATGCAAAACAGGCTGAGTCACGCGATATGGCGCGCATGTTAGATGTGTTAGATAGACAACTAAACTCGCCGCCGATCTCCAACAATAATCCAGCTAAAGGCGATAGCAATTCGAACGATGGTCTTCCATCCAAGGGGAGTGAGCCATCCGAATCCCAAAGTTCCAGTTCGAAGAATAACACCGGCGAAGAAGACAGAAATGGTACACGCAGCGACTTTAAGGATTCAGTGAAATCGTCCGCAGAGAAACTGGCGGGAGCGATGGGGCAAGAGCGAATAAGCCGTCGATCTGCAAGCCAAACTGCAAAGGACTCCGGCAAAGATTCGAAGGGAAAGACGACGCGAGGAAACCAACTTGGCCAGGGTCCGAATTTCGATAACGGTGGTGAGTTTGTTTTGCCTGGTGTTGCGCGCGGACAATACAAGGATTGGGGTAAACTGCGGGAACAACGCGCAGAGGATGCCGTCGAGGGGCGTCGCGACGATTTTGACCCCGAGTTCAGTGAAGCCATTCAAGCGTACTACAAAGCCCTTGGCAATCGCTAGTCCAATGCCCCCGAGTTCAGCTCGGGGGATGGTTACCATAGCTCTAGAACAGAGGGTCAGAACCCTCGGCATGAAGCCGACGGCATGCCAATGCCCCCGAGTTCAACTCGGGGGATGGTTACCATTGCTCTAGAACAGAAGGTCAGAACCCTCGGCATGAAGCCGACGGCATGCAAATGCCCCCGACTTGCAAAACGCGAAAAAAACACCATAGTAGTAATACCTTTCAACCGACGTACCGTAACTCTTCGAAATGATGAAGGTGATCTATGAACTCTCAAGAATCCATCAAGCAATCCATCGACATGGCAGATATGGTTTGCATGTCTTATCTGGCTGACATGTCGGAAAGCGAATTAATGATACGTCCACATGCCCAATGCAATCATCTCAATTGGCAAGTTGGACACTTGATTGCCTCGGAACACGGAATGATCGAGCAAATTCGGCCTGGGACAATGCCTGCCCTTCCGAGTGGTTTCGCTGAAAAGTACACGAAAGAGACGGCGAGCATTGATGATCCGAGCGCTTTCGCATCCAAAGACGAACTGATGAGCACTTACAAAGCGCAACGAGCCGGTACACTGGCGGTTCTTGCCAAAACTTCTGAGCAAGAAATGGAGGCGAAAACCGGGGTCGATTATGCTCCCACCGTGGGTGCCGTGTTTGTACTTCAGGGAAGCCACTGGCTCATGCATTGCGGTCAGTGGGTCATTGTTCGACGCAGTCTCGGCAAGCCCATCGTTATTTGACGATCACACGCGGTCGACGAGCGAGACGCATTGTCGCCTTTCGCTCCGCGAAAGTGCGACTCGCTAAGCATCGTGCGGAAAATTACTGTCCGTTCTTGAATGTGGCATAAGCTGTTGAATTTCCATCCAGCTAAAGTCGGCAAAATAATACCGCCCATCCTTCCTGGCCCGGTGCGGGAAACGCTTTTCGACGTCCGTAGTTTCTTCCATGGTAATGTCGTGAGTTACCACGAACTCGCCATCTTTGCTGAGCACGATATCTTGTTCGATGAAGTCAGCATCTTGGGCGTGGGCCAGCGTTTTGGCCGCCTCTGTATGCTCGACTGCGTACCCACTGGCTCCGCGATGTGCGATGACGATCGGGTCACTTGGCTCAAGAAAGCAAAAAAGGAGAATCAAAAACCTCGACATCGAAAACCTCGGTTTCTAAGCACATGTGCACAAGTATTTGCCGCTAATAAGCCGTTTGGGCGCTAGCCCCGGTTGCTACATCTTGCAGCGACCAAATCCTGCCACCGAACGGCTGGCATAAAATCCTCTCCGTCACGCAGAAGCCGCGTAATCTTGGGAGCGTTCGGATACGTTTCCAGGAATCGTCCTAGTAAACGTTCGTTGGATTGGACGGCGCGTTCCTCTGTATTCCGGATCTCATTCAGAACAATGCAGCACACATGGAGTCCCATGGACCAAGCGGCTGTCAAGGTAGTTAAAACTTGATTCACTACGCCAAGTCGATTCTCGGAAACCAGGACAACTGGGAACTGCAACTCCAAAGCAAGGGCAGCGTTGGTCATGGTCCAGCTCATAGGGGACATGAGACCGCCTGCCCCCTCCACCACCAAAAATTGGCAACCCTTGGCCCAATGCCTGGCGCCAACGATGATCAACTCGTCAGAAACCTCCTTTCCCTCCAATTCGGCGGCAATAGGAGGAGCCAGAGGAGCCAGGAAACATTGCGGAGTTACTTCGGCGAGTAAGCCGCGTTGACCGCTCGCTTGCCAAAGTTGAAAACCATCGCTTTGCTCCAGGGTCGGAGCACCGCTTGCAACCGGTTTGTAGGCACCGACGGCCACCCCTGCCCGCATCAAGGACTCCAGGATGCGGCAAGCGACAAAGGTCTTTCCAACGTCCGTGTCGGTACCAAGAATTGTAAGGCCGGAGATGTTCATTTCCAATGGATGTTGTCTAGTGTTTTGACAGCGACGCAGAACGATTGCTTCCAACTTTCGGCGGATGGAAGAAAATTGCCAGCGCGATGGCGGCTAGGGTTGCGATTAGACATGGAACTAGAAACAGCCCACGGAAATCAACTACTCCATCTTTGGTAAAAACCTCTTCATACAACCAAGGACAAATCAAGTTTGCGACAAGTGCACCCACGCCGAGGATCATTACATTGAACAGCCCTTGAGCGCTGTTTCGAGCGTCTTTCGGGAAGTGCTCGTCAACGAAGATATATACGGTTGCAAAGAAAAACGCATAGCAAATCCCATGCAAAACCTGGACGACAATGATTAATGCAGCATTGTCTGGAAATAACGCATACACAGCGAAACGTGCGGCATGACCGAGAATTCCAACAATCATGGTGGTTCGCCAACCTAACGTTTTGAGTGTTATTCCCAGGACGAACATGGTCAAGATTTCAGCCAATTGCCCGACGCTCATTACCGGCATGATCCAGTTGCTGGGAATTCCAACCCCGCCGGCTTCCTTTGCCGCGCCGAGAAATCGACCCGTCCAATTGAAATAGCAATTGTGGACAAATGAATCTGCAAAAGTCACTATCCATAATACGAGAACAAACGGATGAGCTAAAAGTTTCATCGCTTCAAGCCATGCCAAACTCTGCGCTCCTTCTGCCGACTTTTTCGCAGGTGTATGTGGTAACAGTAAGCTATAGGCGGAAAGTACTAAGGATGCGATCCCAGCAACGATAAAGGTCCATCTCGTAGCGTTCTTCAAGGCCTCGTCTTTTAATCCATTCGCAAGAGCTCCTCCGACCCAGTCTACGATCCCTGCAGGATTGGTCGCTCGAACGGCTTCCCAGTCGACAAAAATAAAGGTAAATGGCCAAGCAGCCAGAATCCAACCAATCGTGCCCCCCATTCGAACAATGCCAAATTCGTTTTGAGCATCCTTCATGTTGGCAAAGGCGATTGAATTCGTAATTGAGATTGTTGGAACGTACAGCAAGCAATGGACCAACATCAAAACAAAGAACGCCTCGAAGCTTGTAACAAAGCCGCATCCTAGAATGGCCAATCCGCCAATCAAATGACTGAATGCCAGAAATTTTTCCGCCGCAAAATTGCGATCTGCAAATTGATTGCTAAAAAACATCCCAACAATTGCGGCTACCGGAAAAGCGTTCAGAATCATCGACTGTTGACCTGTGGAAAATCCTAAGCCGTCTTTGTCAATGTATCCGAAAATCAGTGGCAACCACGCTCCCCAAATGAAGAACTGCAAAACCATCATCAGGAACAACTTCAGTCGAATAAATCCGCCCGAACCATCTGAACCTGTCGCCATGTGTCTCTCCGCAGCCTTGGTCGTGATTAAATCTAAAGAATGCAAGCGTTTGCTGTTTCACAGCGTAGCTAGAACGTATGCCACTACGCAAGCGGGTGCTCCGCAGATTTTTTCCAACCCACCAGAATTGCGACCCTCCAGTTTGCCCAATCTCCCCTAATTTCGTAGGCGCTATGGCGAAGAAATCAGAAGACCAGTAATCACTGATGACCGAAGTCTCACCAGACTCGCAGACGGCGTTTCGGGTAGACGCCAAATAACTAGCAGAACTGGGTATTACAGTGGAAGTATTCAATATCAGAATAAAAACGGTCTTCCTCCTTTCATTTGCCCTATTAGTTTCAGCGTTTTTACCAAATGCGACTCAGGCGCAAAACGATCTCAGGATCAAGGATATCTGCCGACTCAAAGGCCAAGAAGAGAATACCCTCCAAGGCTTGGGGCTAGTGGTCGGGCTCAAAGGGACTGGCGATGGCGGCGATATCAAACCCATGGTCCGGGCACTCACCCGTTCGATGCAACTCATGGGAGGACAGGTCTCAAGCGATATCCAAGGTCGGCTCATCGAAAAAGAAATGTCCAACGCCAAAAACGTTGCCTTAGTCTTTGTCGAAGTCACCATTCCGCCCAGCGGTGCACAACAAGGGGACAAATTGAGCTGCAAAATAAGTGCGATTAGCGCCAAGAGCCTCGAGGGTGGTAACCTAATGCTGACCCATTTGCTGGGCCCGCGGGCCGACCGCCAAGTCGTTTTTGCTTTGGCTAGCGGTCCGATCGTCATCGATAGCCCTAAGATTCCGACCTCCGGCAAGGTCATGGATGGATGCAAAATGGAGTTGACGGTGACCAACGAATTTATTTCAGGCAACAAGATCTCTCTCATTGTCGACCCGGATCATCGATCGATTTCAACCTCCCAAAACATCGAAGATAGTATCAACGATTATCAAAGCAGCGTAGAAGGCACTTCGATTGCGAATCCCTCCGGGCAATACGCAAAGGCCGGCAACAACAAAGCTGCCAAAGCGATGGATCAGGCAACCATCGAGGTCACCATTCCAAACGCCTACAAAGACCATCCGGTACAGTTTGTCTCGTTGGTGCTCGACTTGAAACTTCTCAACCTGCACAATAAGAAAAGGGTCTTCATCGACGAACGCGAAGGAGTCTTGATCATCGGCGAAGATGTCACGATCGCTCCTGTCGCAATCTCCCACAAGAACTTGACCATTTCGACGCGAGGTGCGGCCACAGGAAGCTTTGTCTCGGTGAGCTCACAAGATGGAAAGACCCCACGTCCGACACTCAAAAACCTGACCGACGCGTTAAACCTCTTGGCCGTTCCAACGGCCGACCAAATCTCGATCATCAAGGCACTCAAGGATCATGGCAACCTATACGGCGAACTCATCATTGAGTAAGCGTAGGTCCGCATTTCCGAGGCGGACATCCAGCGTCTAGGCGAACCATGTTTCAAGAAGAGTAAATCCCAATCATGGAAATCCCAAACCTCAGACCGCTTCCTTCCTCCTTTGGCCCAAGTGATCTATTGCGATCCAAAGCAAGCCAGACGTTGGGCCAATTGGACTTGCCAACGGAGTTCAAGATCGATTCGAACCAGATCGATAGCGACAAAACAAACAGTCTTTCCGAGACGAAGCCAAAACCCGAGGGAGAGGACTTGCGAAAAGCCTTCCAGGATTTCGTTGGCCAAACCTTGTTTTCGCAAATGATTTCCTCCATGCGCAGCACTCAGGATGGCGCTGCCTATTTCGACGGAGGAAGGGCCGAAAAAATATTCCAGGGACAGCTCGACCAAATCTTGTCCGAAGAATTGTCTGAGGCAAGCGCTTCCAAAATCTCAGACCCCATGTTCAAACTGTTCCAGTTGAGACGACAATAGGCGCATCACTCAATACAAATCAAATGCTTGGATGTCCGAAAGAACAAGCTGCCTTGACTCACTGCTGCAGACGCAAAGCATTCCTCCAGCAGTGCATTCGTTGCCACCAAATCGAATTTGGGACCTGGACGAACGATTTTCGTTATACCCGCGTCGGACGTAAAGTAGACAAGGCCGGCGGCTGTGACTGGCGAAGTGCTGTAGTGCCCTTCTAAGCGAGCCACCCACAACTGCTCACCGCTTACCGTGTCATAGCAACTCGCGACCCCTTCATCGCTCGTCAATAGAAAGAATTTTCCAACGACAATCGGCGATGGAACATAAGCACAATTGCGTTTTGAACGCCACACAATATGGGATTCGGTTACATTGCCAGTTCCCGTTGGGTCAATCGCCAGGATATGCTTGTCCGGAAACCCGGCGGTCAAGAAAACACGACTGCCATCGTCAACCGGCGATGCCACGAACTGTTCCGTCGGGCCATCCATGTGCCAAATCGATGCTCCGGTTCGCGGATTGTAACTGGTGACAGATTTGTCCCCGGAAAGGATCATTTGCGTCTTGCCGCCAAAGAGCCTGACGATAGGCGTGACGTAGCTTCGCGTCTTGTTTACCCGTGGGATTTTCCAACCTTGACGACCCGTCTTCTTCTCCAACGCAACAATATAGGAATCGCCGTCGTGATCTCCATTGATGATGATGAGATCTTCAAAGAGGATCGGACAACTGCAAAAGCCATGCACGCTCACAAACTCGCCAGGCTGGACCATCCAGCGCTGGTTGCCCTCGAAATCGTAAGCTGCAACCACCATGTCACCCAGTGTTACATCTCGCGGCTGCGAAACGTTGGTTGCCGTAACCATTCTGTCGCTCGACTTCAAAAAAGTAACATAAACCAATTCTCCGTCGGTAGCAGGCGTGCTAGACGCGTAGCTATTGAGTCCATGTTTGGTCTCCAGCGGCGACTCGATTACGGTCCTTTGCCAAATCGTCTGACCGCTCTCGCGATCCAATGCGATTAGGACCCGAGCTTTCGTTTCGGGTATGCAACTGACGATGAAAATTCGGTTCTCCCACACAATTGGCGAAGCGTGTCCTTCCCCTGGCAGTTCTACTTTCCAGCGAACGTTTTCATTCGAATTCCAACGTGTGGGCAAGCTAGTTTCGTGGCTGGTACCGTCTCCACGCGGTCCCCGCCAACAAGGCCAGTTTTCATCGGCGAAACTGCTATCGGGATAAGTGAATGCAACGCAGAAGAAACAAAACAAAAGTGATCGGATTTTAAACATGGTGGGCATTGTCGATGGGTGTGATGTTAAAAAGGGTTAGAAACAGTGTAGCTCGTCACAGCGTGGTTCGACACAGTGTAGCGCGTCACAGCGTGGCGAGATTCAGTGTAGCTCGTCACTCCGTGGCGAGACTCACGGCACGGAGTGCCGTGCTACACTTTACGTGCCGTGCTACACTTTACTTGGCTTTCTCTATCTGCTGGCTCGACGCACCAGGAAATGTGGGCAATGTCGAACCAGGCTGCCTGCCGATTCATCGTTAGACATCGTAACGGTAGTGGACTTCGTCGATCCCATCTTCGTAGTAGTCAATCAGTCGACCGGAAGTTTTGAATCTTGCAGCGGTGACCAGCGTCGAGGCGTTGGCGACATCCGACGGAAAGGCCATGTAAATGGTTCTGCCGCCCCAGCCTCGCACTTCTTCAAAGATACGTTGAAAGTCCTGCGGCTTAGTCCCTTGGCCTTGTGTAACCAACTCCCAAGCTAACCAATAAGCATCGAAAGTCTCTGGGATTTCGTCCACGTCCGTCAGTTTGATGTCGTCGAGATTGAGCACCGTATCGCCGACTTCGCGAGGAGATAGTCGCATGCCATAAACAAGCATCGACTCGCCGGGTGCATAGTAGTCAGGCTGCCGAATCTCTTGGGTAAACCCAACTTGCATGTAAGTGTCCCGAGCATCGCGATAGATGTCGCCTTGTTGCGGATCGATATAGTCACTGGCATGCACGAACGCTTTGCGAGCATCCTGCTCCTTCATGATTTCGATCATCCAGTTGAGCATGCGAGTCCCTTTTCCCGAACGGCGGTGATCGCGTTGCAGGTAAGTCCACGAGAGCCCAAACGAACCATCGGTGTCTGGAATGTGCTTGGCGCCGACGACACCGATCACGGCGCGGTTTTCGCATAAGCAATACTGGCCGTCGATTCCCCGTTGGTACGTTTCTTGGGCCTCTGCCGCATCGTCTTCGTCGTAGTCGTGGATAATCCGCAACGCCATAGGAACGTCGTTTGCCATCATCGGTCGCAATTCAAGATTGCCTTCGGAGCGACGAAACATTTGCTAAGATTCCTTGGAAAGTTGGTTCGAAAAGGCCGACACTCATCAACAAAAAGATGATAAACAAGTTTCCGAGAACCGTAAATCGATTTTAAAGCGATTCGAGACGTGTTCGATCGTACGAAGTAGCAACATGCCGCTTTGTTCAGCGAAATCAGTGCCCTGCTGAATTCTCACTAGTGCGGCAGCCTGGAATTGATACGTCATGCGCGAATGGTTTGCCTTTCGGTGCTTTTCTTCATGCCCCTGGCTTCACGCCAGGGGTTTTGACCATCTGTCTAGAGAGTTGGTAAACATCCCCCGAGTAAAACTCGGGGGCATTTCAACGCCCGATGGTGATCGGGCATTTCTCGGTTGCGGAACTAGCTTCAGCTACGACGGCGGTTCAAGATTTGTCTGTTGTCTGTTTGGCCAACTGAGTCGTGGCTCACCGAGTCGTTACTTTAGCAAATCCCCTCGCGTTATACTGCGACGATCGACTTTTCCAGGTCCAATTTTTTCAGAAATGAAATCGATTGCAACTTGTACGTTGATTTTCTGGCTGCAAGAAAAGAGGTCGATGCACATGGCTTGATGTTCCGGCCAAGTGTGTGCAGCCAAATGCGATTCCGCAATTACCACGACACCCGATAGACCGTGGGGCGAAAACTGATGGAAACAACTCTGCACGACCGTAGCTCCTGCCAATTCCGCCGCCGTGATCAATATCGCTTCCAGTACCGAGGCCTCGGTTGGCAATTCGGAGCATTGATAGAAATCCACGAGCCAATGCCAGCCGAGGACTTGGTCATTGGTCGGCTGAGGCTCATTATCAAACGGTAACATAAAAACCTTGCGATAGTCGAATGGTGGCTCGCCATTGCTGCGGTTCGCCCTTTTTGTGGCGGTGTCGCCCCGGTGCACTTTTACACATCTCCGCTTCGCCCCGGCACCTTAACACCGGAGCCCACCAGTGCGTCAAACAAGGGAGAGGCCATCAGCGTCGTGACCACCGCCATGATAACCAAGATCGCAAACAATGCTTCGCTAATCACGCCGCGTTGCAGTCCGATGTTGATAATAATCAGTTCCATCAGCCCGCGGGCGTTCATGAGAGTACCGATTCCAAGGGCTTCTCGATTGGGTAGGCCTGTCAATCGAGCGGCCAGCCAACAGGCCCCAAATTTTCCAGCCACGGCAGCAAGAAGGACCAATCCGCACATTCCCCACAGATAGGAAGTATTGAGCAAGCCGATCTTGGTATTGAGGCCTGAGTAAGTAAAGAACAACGGCAGAAGGAGTGCAACGGCCAAGGGCTGAATCCTGGAAATCAAATCCCTGGCCATGGCTCCGCGGGGGATACATGCTCCTATGACAAACGCACCAAAGACCGCATGCAAATGGATTTTATCGGTAAACCAAGCCGCAAATGCCATGACAACAAGCCCCACCACAAAACCCGTATCGCTCAGGGTGCCGTCCTTGTCGATCCACCATTGCTTGCATCGAGCCAGCAACGGTCGCACAATTAACAACGCCACCAACACAAACAACAGTCCGCTAATGATGCTCCCAGCAGCGTTGGTGATGTGGGAGTCAAAACTTGCTAGAACCAGGGCCAGCAGGCACCAAGCCATGGCGTCATCGATCGCCCCAGCGCCAATGGCTACCGTTCCCATCAGCGTTCCTGTTAGCTTTTTAAAATGAATAATTCTGGCTAACATCGGAAATGCAGTAATGCACATGGACGCACCTAAAAACAGCATGGCTTCCGAGAGTTTCGTCTCCTTTGGAAATAATTCGGTGGAATGAAAGAAATACCAGCCAAGTCCAGCACCTAATGCAAAAGGCGCAAGAATCCCAGCCAATGAGACTGCCAGCGAGCTTCTAAAATGGCTGCGAACAATGTCGACTCGAAACTCCAATCCAACCACAAACATGTACAACGCAAGCCCCAACTGCGACGCGGGAAAAAGATAGCTCTGCGTATCCCGTTTCACCTGCTTGCTGTCCCATGGAAAGAGCGCTTGCTGCCACTCGGGCCAGAACAAACCAAACAAGGATGGACCAAGCAACACGCCTGTTATCATTTCAGCTACCACTTGCGGTTGCCCAAGTTGTTTCGCGATCACGCCAACGATTCGACAGGCGATCAAAATGACGCCGATCTGAAAAAAAAACTGGACCGCTAAATTGACATTGTTGACAGGATTCATGGCTTCGTCAGAAATCGTTCCGAAAGTGTTATGAGCAAGGGTTCTTGGTCTGCTCATGAGGTTTGCGAGCGCGTTGCAATAGAGATCCCAATTGTTCGAGATCCTGCTTGTCCAGATGGCCCAACTGTTTTGTATGGCACTGCTGCAATGGCTCAGCAATCTCTGCGAGCAAACCAAGCCCGCTAGAAGTGATGCTGATCAACACCAGCCGTCGATTCTCTTGCGGACGCGTCCGCTGAATCAGCGAAGCCGCTTCCAATTTGTCCAACATTCGAGTGATGTCAGGTGCCTTAGAAATCATGCGATCGGCGATCGTCAGGGTCGGGACCGCGTCCGGATGGTGGGCTGCCAGTAGCCGCAAGACGTTATACTGCTGAGAGGTAATTCCCCTGGGCCCGAACACCTCGTCTTCCATCGAGCGCAGGCGGTCGAAGGTTCGCCAAAGGTTGAGGAACACCTCTTGCTCAAGCGAATCAAACTTAACCTGCGAACTGTCCTTTCGCGTACTCATTCCAGAAGCATAGTTGTTTGAACGAGTGTTGTCTAGACAATTTTCAAGCAGTGCAGCTGACAATTTTTGCCTGGAAGTCCAGCTACAATGGCACCCGAAGGGACTTTTCTGGGAACTTTCTCATTAAAATCGCCATCGTAGTTAGGTTGCTTCCTTCGTTTCCCGAAAGTTATCATGAGCGTCCCAAAGCAAGATATCGACGATCTCCTGAGCGGCATGCTGGATGGCATGTTGACTTTTGAGGAGTCGATATTCCTGGAACGCGAAATGGCGAATGACCCAACCCTTCAAGCACGCTTCGACGAGTTGAGTTTCCTTAGGCGTGCTCTTTTGAGTGGCAGAACGGTGGCCACTCTAGGGCCGAATTTTGCATCTTTTGTCACGCAGGCCGCCAGAGCGCGGGTTAGAGAAAATGAGCAAGTTGCTCCTAAAACCGGGGTTTCCGAGAATCCAGCGACTGTTTCGAGCGAAAAAGCTTACCAAGTTGCCAAATCTGGGAATCATCATCGATGGCTTCGATGGATTTACGTCGGTTCCGTATCGATCGCGACATGTGTCGTTCTTCTCGTGTTTTCCATGCCTACACGCCATGATAGCAACTTGATCTCGGATTCCGATTCGGTACTGGGACAGCAAAGTTCTGACTCGACCGATACGACTAGCAATGACTTGGCCGTTGCCGACGACCAGCTCGTTCGGGATATCGCGAAAGACGTTGTAGAAAAAATGGACAACAGACCAGTTGATCGAGAGACCGTCGTGGACGTTTTGCCAACGGACGCAAAGCAATCTGCCATAACTGAACGTCAAATTGCGGATTCCAAAACCGTTTCACCGAATGTCGAATCGGATCTGAAGCCGAAGACGAACAAATCGAACCTGGAATTCTTCTTGTACGTTTTGGACGTAACAGTCACCCAATCTGCAGTTGAGAATCGTGCTTTGGAAAGAATACTGGAGCAGCATCAGATCGTTAACACCGATGACTTGGCCATCAACGACGAACAGTTGGCAATGTTGGAGAAATCCAAATTGACCGGTGGCAACAGCGTTGCAAACACGGAAAGGATGGGGGTCGTTTTCCTTCGGTCCTCGGAGCGTCGACTCGGTTCTGCGATTAAGGACATCATCCTTCAATATCAAGATTTTCCAGAGTTTGCGCAAAACATTTCCACCGATCGTTCCGCGACGGAACTCGTCAAGCAACTGAGCCAAATCAAAGTGGCAGAGAGTATTGGTGGCGTGGCCCAACGCTTTGCACTGCCCAAAGCACCTGGAGTATCTTATCCGTTTGCGTCTTCGGCACGCGTGGGAAAACCAATGCCCAAGGAGAAGCGGCTTGAGAATGGGAAAAAGCAACCGCTTCTGTCCGGCGATGGAATGGCGAACGCATTGATTCTGCTAAGACCGGCAAAACAGTAAGTTCGTCAGAATTTGTCCGGTCAAAGAATAGCGCGGCACCCCGTGCCGAGAAGAACGGCACGGAGTGCCGTTCTACACTGTGGCCATCCCCAAAATTAAGACTTGAGGAAGCACTAGGAGCAAAATGGAACCACCAATGCATCAAACCTACTGGAAATACTGCTTCGCCGAATGGCCGTTCAATGCCACGATGCCCCAGATACCGATCGGAATTCCGAGTAGACCGCATGACGTGAGGCATGGGATGCACATGACGACCGCACCCACTTTGGCCGTTCCGATTCCCTTGCGGCGTAACATACTGATGCCCGCCCAACCGATTAACGCTTGAAGCAATCCGGAGACAGCTGACGCGACGAGAACGCCGAAATAGCCAAAATAGAACCCAACCCGCTCGGAAGCGTTGGCGTTCGGTGGCGGTACCGCTTCTCCGCTGGTGTACTGCGCTATCCCACTAAAAACAACCAAGATGGAAAAGCCGACACTCATTAGTGCCAGGATGATGAACAAGATTCCTAGAACCGTAAACTGAGTTGACGAATCATTTGCGGCATTAGGCAAGTTGGGTTGGAGTTGCCGTGGATCATGGCTGTAGGGATTTGGAGTTTCAAACTGGGAAAAAGACATTGGGTGCTTCAATGCTAATGTGGCTGTGGAATCGGATTCCTCGCTGGGCTCAGCGGACAGTGAAGTATTGTAGAGTGAATTGGATTGTGTGTGTGCCGTGGTCGAGTCGCTCCGCTGGCTTGAGTCCTGGAGGCCAAGAGTCACCCATCCTGCACAGGATATAAGGCAGGCGGAAGTTGAGAACCTAAGACTGCTGCTCGAAGCGATAATTCATTGGTGGGATCGAGTGCGAGTTTTTTATCGCTGACCGTCCGCCGCAGAGCGACGGACCTACGACGACGACCTACGTTCGTCGCCTCTGATCATTTGCTCCGCCGCTCTTTAATTTCGGCTTGGTCATTAATAACCGGTGGCTGTCTGGTCCCAACAAATCGTCTAGTCTGGATCGGAGCTCAGGCGCAATCGCCACCTTCTGCTTATCCGACTTGACGTGCACCGTTTCGCCCGATTGCAGACGAATCGCGACGAGCACATCGCGAGGGCCAGGATAACCTTTGAGAATCTCGCGGATCTTTTTGATCATCTCCGGCTTGTGCTTGCTCTCGTCATAAAGAATGTGAATGCCCGTGGTAAACTTTGTGTCCGCTTCCTCGATCGGCATGAGCTCATTGACGATGAAACTGACTTCGTCCTCCTCCCCTTTCTTGTCAACCGTGCCACGCACCAAGACCACCGCGTCCGGCTGGATCAACTCGCCGTATTTCTCGAACCCGTCCGGCCAGCATATGCTGCGAACATATCCATCCATATCCTCCAAATCAAAATTCGCATACTTCGAGGATTTGCCAGGTTTCGGATTGCGCGTCTGTGCGATTTTGATCGACGAGATCATACCACCCATCAACACCTCATCCCGATTTTTAGCGGTCTTGACCGTGGCCGAAGTGTGAGAACAAAACGCTTTCAGGATCTTGTCGTACTCGGATAGCGGATGTGCCGAGAGGTAAAATCCGAGCACCTCTTTCTCCATGACGAGCTTCTCTTTGTCGGGGTATTCCGGCACGTCTGGCAAGGTGATCTTGATGTCCTCGACCACCTCTTCGAAATCGTCGAACAAACTCATTTGACCGCTGCGCCGATCCTTGAGTTTAGAGGCACCACCTTGCAAGGCTTTTTCGACAACGGCCATCATCTGCGAGCGCTTGGCTTTGAAACAATCCATCGCCCCGGCCTTAATAAGCGTTTCTATTGCCGCTCTTCCGCATTGCGTCACGTCGACGCGTTCGCAGAAGTTGAAGATGTCCTTGAACGGGCCGTTTTTGTCTCTCTCCGTAGCGATGGCCTCAGCCGCCGAGCCGCCGCAGCCTTTAATCGCAGATAGCCCAAAGAAGATCTTGTTGTCGCGCACGCTAAACTCGGATCGGCAAGAATTCACGTTCGGGTACTCGACCGTAATGTTCATCCGCTGGCAATCCTCCAAATGCTCGACCAAAGCGTCTTTGCGTTTGAAGTTACGGCCAGGAATATCGCCGGTAAGCAAAGCCGCCATGAACTCGACTTTGTAATGAGCCTTCAGATACGCGGTCTGATAGGCAATGAGAGCGTAGGCCGTTGAGTGGCTCTTGTTAAAGCCGTAGCCGGCAAACTTGAGGATCATGTTCCAGAAGTCTTCGGCTTCTTTCTTGGTGAGACCCTTTTCTTGGCAGCCGCCGAAGAACTTTTCTGCATTCGCGGCAATGAGCGACTCCTTCTTCTTGCTGATCGCCTTGATGCAAGTGTACGCCTTGGCCAGCTCAATTCCACCCAGGCCGTTCAGGATCCGCATGACCTGTTCTTGATAAACCATGACCCCGTTGGTCTCGGCAAGAATCTCTTCGAGCACGGGATGGATGTATTCCGCTTGCTTTTTCTTGTTCTTGACTGCGACATATTCATCGACCATACCGCCCTCGAGAGGGCCGGGTCGGTAGAGTGCATTGGTTGCGATAATATCGCTGAAATGGTCCGGCTTCATTCGCTGCAACAAGTCGCGAATGCCACCGCTCTCCAACTGAAAGACCCCTTTTGTCTCGCCGCGCTTGAGCAAGTCGAATGTCGCCACATCGTCGAGTGGGAAGTCGAGCGGATCGATGCGCTGGCCAGTGGTCTGTTCGATGATATCCATCGATTTCGACAAGATGGTCAAATTGCGAAGGCCGAGGAAGTCCATTTTGAGGAGACCAGCCGCTTCCACGTCCCCCATCGACCACTGCGTGATGATGTCGTCTTTGCCGGAGACCCGCATCAGCGGAACGTACTCCGTGAGCGGTTTGTCGGCGATCACAACGGCAGCGGCATGCGTTCCAATGTTGCGAGCCATTCCCTCCAGCTTGCTCGCGAAATCGATAACCTCACGTACGTCAGGATCGTTGTCGTAGAGCTTTTTGAGGTCTTCGCTATCCTCAAGTGCGCTTTTAATGGTGACCTTCGGGTCGTCAGGAACCAACTCACTGATTTCCGACACACGACTAAGCGGCATGCCTAAGGTTCGTCCAACGTCTTTGATCGCTCCACGGGCCTTGAGCGTGCCGAAGGTGCCGATTTGAGCAACGTTGGCTTCGCCGTATTTTTCCTTGACGTAACGAATGATCTCGCCGCGGCGTTCTTGGCAGAAGTCGATGTCGATATCTGGGGCTTCGAGTCGGCTCTCATCCAGGAATCGTTCAAAGAGCAAGTCATATTTGATGGGGCATACGTGCGACAGATAGGTTGCGTAACAAACCAGCGCACCGACACCGCTACCTCTGGCCGTGGCAGGCACATTGATTTCGCGGGCATAGCGAACGAAGTCCCAAACGATTAGAAAATAGTTCGAGAATCCAAGCTTGGAGATAACTCCCAACTCGCGATCGAGTCGGTCCAGTACCACTTGCGCCAACTCGCCGTCTTTGCACATCTCCTCGTTTTTAGAATAACGATCGTGCAGCCCCTCCATGCATAGCTTACGCAGGTAATCATCGGGCGAAAGTTTCGGCTCGGGGATCGCGTAAGACGGAAAATTTCTAGTACCAAGGTCCAAACTGATATCGACCGAGTCGGCGATCTCTTGCGATCGTGCAACGGCATCGGCATGACCAGGGAAATGTTCATACATTTCTTTCTGTGACCGCAGGTAAAACTCGTTTCCCTCCATCTTCATTCGATTGCCATCGGTTCGGAACTTGCCGGTGCTGATGCACAGCAGTACGTCCTGGACCTCGGAGTCCTCGCGGTCGACGTAGTGGGCGTCGCTGGTTGCAACCAACGGAATACCCACGCGATTGGCAACCTCGATTGCGCCTGCCATCTGTTGGCGTTGGATTTCGAGTTTGTTGTTCATGATCTCGATAAAGAATCGATCGCCGAACACGCGATCGAACCACTGAGTGACTTCGATGGCTTCCTGGATGGCAGAGTCGGTGTCGTAGCCCTTGAGGATCGCGCGTGAGAATTCGCTGGACACGCAGCCACTCAAGCAAATGATCCCTTCGCTGTGCGCCTCTAGAATCTGCTTGTCGATTCTCGGTTTGAAATAGAAACCCTCTAAGCTTGCGGCAGATGCCAGTCGAATGAGGTTTTTGAAGCCGGTCTTGTTCTTAGCCAGAAGCGTCAAGTGGAAGGACGCTTCTTTGGCGGATGCGGCGTCGCGTTCGAAACGACTGCCGGGCGCAACGTAGGCTTCGTAGCCGAGAATGGGATTGATGCCAAGTTCTTTCGCTTTGCGATAAAACTCGAGCGAGCCGTGCAAATTGCCGTGGTCGGTAATGGCCAACGATGTCATGCCGTGCGACTTGGCCCGTTTGAGCAATTTATCGATCGGGCTCGCTCCATCGAGCAAGCTGTAGTGACTGTGGCAATGGAGATGCGTGAACGGACGTGGCGTGTCGGTGGACATGAGGAGGCTGGAGGCTGGAGGCTGGAGGCTGGAGGCTGGAGGCTGGAGTTGTGGAGTCACAACAGAGAACGCAAGCTCCCCTTCTCCCTCCTTGAGGGAGAAGGGGCTGGGCGATGAGGGTGTGATCCGTAACGATAGACCTGTTTACCTCGACTTTGTCCAACCGATTCATTACTCGGGTGGGGTGAGGCTCCGGCCGAACCATTGCGGTGCCAGCTCGGCAGGAGCCTCGCCCTCCCGTTGTTCTTTAAACGATTGATATCGGGAACCGGAGGCTCAGATCACTATTGTTCTGTGTATTCGACCTTTTCAAAGCCAGCTTCGATAATGGCTTTCGTGGTTTCTTCTTTGTTGAGAACGCCACGATACTTGACCAGAATCACAGGATTGTCGATGACATCCTTTTTTTCCTGTGGAGTTAGTTCGATGGACTCAATGTCATTCTTCTTGGTGATCAGCGACTTGACCTCAGGATAGCAGCCATGGGGGCACATCATGCCTGTGACCTTAACCGACACCATTTTGAATTCCGCTGTTTCGGCCGAATCGGAATCGGACGTTATTGCCACAGATTTGTCGGATGGAGAAGCGATTTTATTCGGTTCTGAATTGCAGCCGACAAAAGTCAAAAGGGAACCGAGGGCGATGATAAAGCGCATTAGAAAGTAAGCCTTTGAAGGGGAAACGGGAACGTTTCTGATATCGAACGTCTTTTTTTGGGGGGGTTGTTAACAACCTAGTTCTTTGTGACAGCTTAATTTCAGGGTAGTGGATCTTGTTAAACATCCGGCAGGAGTTAAAAATCCGGCGGGATTCGGATCTTTAACAAGATCCACTACTACGGCCAACCCTAATTCTTCGTTGCAACAAAGCATTAGTTGCTATTTTAGCAATCTCGCGGCCTAAAGTTAGGCCCGAAATTTTTTGGACGCCCAGAAACGCTTATATCGTCCTAACTCTCTGGAATGGTACAGGGGAAAGCGGTAGGATGTGAGTAACGCGGAAACTAGAATCTGCGGACGCGGGTCCGCTCCAACCAATTAGGCGACGAATATGCAAAATCGAATGCAAGGGTTTCGTTGGGAAACAACGGCACTTCTCTCATTTACCGTTTTGTTTGGTGGAATGGGTTCTCAAGTGGTTTTTTCCCAGCAGTTAGCAAACGTCGCGGGTCCAGCCGGACCTAAATCCGATACCGATCCAAGGCCTGCGCAGACGGAAAACGCTGAGGATTCAGCAAAACCTTTGACCAGTAGACCTGACCCGAGAAGAACCGTCTTGCCGGACAAAACCGAGCCAAAGACCGAAAGGCAGAAAGCAGACGAACGAAAAGCTCGGGAGGCGGCTCGCAAACGTGGCGAAATGACGTTCGATGACCTCAAGTTCGATATCGAAAAGGGGGCCGAATTCAAATCCGAAATGATCACCAAGAATTTGAGGGAGCTCGACAAAAAGACGTTTACCCTGCGTGGCTTTATTCTGCCGACCTCGGTATTCCAGCAGTCGGGCATCAAGCAGTTTGTTTTGGTCCGCGACAACCAGGAATGTTGTTTTGGTCCTGGAGCCGCTATCTACGATTGTGTGTGGGTCGAAATGGCCCCGGGCAAGAGCACGAACTTCGCAACACGCGTTGTGACCGTGAAAGGCAAATTTGAAATCGATACAGAGTCGTTTCAAGATCAAGGTGGCGTACACTACGCAATTTACAAAATGACCGCTGACGAGGTGAAATGACCCGCCCCCCACTGCTAGAGACCCATTTGCCTTTCCCGCGTCGACAGGGAAAGGTCCGAGACATTTATGATCTTGGGGACCGGTTGTTTATCGTTAGCACAGATCGAATCAGCGCCTTTGATTGGGTGATGCCCAATGGGATTCCTGATAAAGGATCGGTGCTGACCCGACTTAGTCTTTATTGGTTCGCTGAACTTGGTGTTGAAAACCATCTCATAGGGGATTCTGTTCCCGAGGAAGTTCAACAGCATGATCCCAATGGTGATTTGGTCGGTCGGTGCATGGTCGTGCGCAAAGCGTCTGTCATTCCTTTTGAATGCGTGGTTCGTGGCTACCTCGAGGGGAGCGGTTGGAAAGACTATCAAGCGACCGGCCAAGTTTGCGGAATTGACCTGCCAAAGAATCTACGGCAGTGCGACGCCTTACCCACGCCCCTGTTTACACCAGCCACAAAAGCCGAAACGGGCCATGATGAGAATGTCTCGTTCGAAACCATGAGCAATGCGATTGGAAGCCCGCTTGCGAATGAGCTGCGCGACAAAACTCTTTCCGTTTATTCCCGCGGTGTTGAGCTTGCGAAGAAGCGGGGTATCCTCATTGCTGACACCAAGCTGGAATGGGGCTGGTGGGAAAACCGCGTGATCTTGATCGATGAAGTGCTAACGCCGGACAGTTCTCGATTTTGGCCAGCCGAAAGCTGGACACCTGGCCGTTCCCAAGAGTCCTTTGACAAGCAGTTTGTTCGAGAATACTTGATGGGAACCAACTGGGACAAAAACAGTCCTCCCCCTCCGTTGCCCGAATCGATTGTGCAGCAAACACGAGCACGATACATCGATGCCTACGAACGCATAACCGGCACCACGTTTTTGTCGTCGACGTGAACTTTTGACACTTCTCGGCGAACGCCGCTACGTTTTGCATTCAATCGAATGGTGGCGATCAGCGCGGACGTTCGAATTTTTGCTTTGGCAGGTACCTAGCCCGGATTATTCACCGAAGTAGCGGACAACCGTGGCTAGCGCCAAACGGCTAGTGAATAATCCGGGCTAGTGGCCACCCTTGGCAGGCACTGCAGCTTCGGCTGCTTTTTCTTGTGCTGCGAGTTCAGACGCTTGCGCATCCAGTACTTTCCCGGACGTAAGTCGTTCGGTCTTGGCAGCGGGCTCCTCGAAGACTTCGGTCAAGACGAACACTTCGACCCGTGAGTCGCTCGATTGGTCTACTTCCTCGGCTACGAACCGCGGATCCGAATTGCCAGCGGCGCTTGGGCGAAGTCGTCGCGAGTCGATTCCTTGATCGACCAAGTATTGCGTGACGGCCATGGATCGTCTGTAGGATATATTCCAAGCGTCGAAAGCGGACTGGGGCGTGTTGCCGCTGCTGGCGGAGTGGCCACGAACCTCGATACGATGTTGCTTGCCTTCTAATTCTGGGATTAAATCCAACAGCGTTTGTTTTCCCTCGTCATTGAGTTCGACTGAGTTCAATGGGAAGAGGACCATGGAGCCAACATTGCTTTTCTCCCCTTCGTCCGTCATCTTTCGGAACTTGTTTTCACCCTCGGATTTCTTGGTGCCACGGACTTTGGTGACGCGTCGGTTGCCGTTGCCATGACTGCTCGACGGGATCATCGACTGAGCATCGCTGCCAGTCATTCGTTTTCCGCCTGGATTTCGAAAATGCTCTGCAACCGCTTGGACGACCTCGGGCTTTTGGGATGTTAGCCACATCACCATGAAAAACGCCATCATCGCCGTTACGAAGTCTGCATATGCAACTTTCCATGCACCACCGCCACCGCTTGCCATGGTTTATGCTCCACCTGAATCAACGGTCTTAAAAAGCTTTTCGATTTCTTCCACGGAAGGGCGGACATCGCTTTCAAGTCCGCGTCGTCCGGTTTCGATGGCCATCTTCGGTTGCATGCCATTGAAGAAGCTTTGGAGCACGCACGCGATCGTTCGGAAGTAAGCGCTTTCCGAGTGACCGATGCTGGCCATCTTGGCAGCAAGTGGGCCCAAGAAGCCGTATGATGCAAGAATTCCAAGGAACGTTCCGACAAGTGCGGCACCTACGTGGTGTCCAATTTCTGCCGGCGGTCCATCGATATGTCCCATCGTTACCACAATCCCAAGAACGGCGGCAACGATTCCGAACCCAGGAAGGCCGTCGGCGGTTTTCGAAAGGGCGTCGACGGGATGGTGGTGTTCCGATTCCATAGCCCCTATCTCGATCTCCATCAAATTACCGACATCCTCAGGTCGTACGGAACCATCGATAACTGGCCCAAAGGCACCTTTGATGAATTCCGTTGCATGGTGATCCGCAGCAAGTTTGGGATACTTTGCAAAGACAGCGCTTTTATGAGGATCTGCAATATGCCCTTCGAGGGCAAGCAACCCGTCTCGACGCGCGATTCGAAACAGCTCGTAAAGCGCAGAAAACGTTTCCTCGTATGCCTTTTTGCTGTAGGGAGCTCCCTTGAGCGCTTGAATGATCCCCGACACGATTCCCTTGAGGACCGGAAACGGTGACATGACGATCAATGCGCCGAGTGAAGCACCACCGATAGTAACAAATTCAGATGGTTGATTGAGTGCGAAAATGTCCCCGCCGGCCCACAGAAAGCCGCCAATCACCGATCCTGTTACAACTAAACAACCGATTATGACAACCATACCATTGGATCCTTTGAAGTGATGAACCCAGGTATATAGCCCTTAAATGCGACGTCGGCAAAGTTTCCTAGTCAGGTAATGAATGAGGAGCCTTGAGAATTTTACGCAATTGCTGGTAAAACCGATTGTGCAGTTTGCAGCAGCTCCGATCATGTCGCATCACGACACGATTGCTTTTTGTCCGGTAACCGCTTCGAGCTCAGCCATTTCGGCCTCCCACTCGTGATTCCGGAACGCGCCCTCCCATTTCGTAATAACGACCGTCGCAAGGCAATTTCCGATCACGTTGACTGTAGTGCGAGCCATGTCCATCAACTCATCCACACCAAGGATTAAGATGACACCTTCCACAGGCAAGTTGAACGAGGCGAGGGTTCCAAGCAGGATGACCAGTGACGCACGCGGAACTCCAGCGACTCCTTTTGAAGTCAACATCAGGGTCAGCATCATCATGATTTGCTGGGTCCAGTTGAGTTCAATCCCCGCCGCTTGAGCCACAAAAACAGACGCAATGCCAAGATAGAGCGTGGTTCCATCGAGGTTGAAGCTGTAGCCGGTAGGCAAGACAAAGCCAACGATTCTCTGTGGGCAACCGAGACGAACTAGATTCTCCATCGCTTTGGGTAGAGCCGATTCACTCGACGTCGTTGCAAAGGCAATGGTAGCAGGCGTCTTAACAGCATCAAAGAAGTCCTTCAATGGGACCTTAAAGAGCAATGCGATCGGCAATAGCACAACCACGACAAAAAAGATCAACGCTCCATATAGAGTTCCGACCAGCATTGCCAAGTTCTTTAGAACGTCCAGACCGCTGTGACTAACGGCATAGGCCATTGCGGCACCTACACCGACAGGCGCAAACTTCATGATGAATTCGGTAAACCGGAACATAACGTCCGCCAAGGATTCACACCACCTCACGATAGGCGCACTCTTTTCCTTGCCGATGCTGGTAACGGCTAACGCAAAGATCACCGAAAAGACAACGATTTGCAAAACGTCCCCTTCGGCCATGGCCTTGATGATCGAAGTTGGAGACAAGTGAGCGATGATATCGCCAAACGTCTGAGGCTTGGCCGGGGGCTCGGGAGCGGTTAGCCCTTTGGCGGCAGCGTTGGCGGCCTCGGCTGCCTTTTGGGATGCCAAGGCTGTTTGTTTGGCTGCTTCGTTTGAATTGTTTTGGGCGCTAAACTCTTCCGCTTTCCTAACTGCTTCCGTTGCCTCCTCGGAAAGAGCCTTGGCCAATTTCGCAAGAACAGCTTTGTCCTCGGTTTTTGCTACCCCTAATAGTGAGACCCCTTTGCCAGGTTGAACAATATTGACGGCTGCCAGGCCAATGAACAAAGCTAGGGTCGTCACGACTTCGAAGTAAAGAAGGGACTTGCCACCGATTCGACCAACCTGTTTGATGTCTCCTGTTCCAGAAATCCCAACCACCAAGGTTGCAAAAATGAGTGGAGCGATAACCGATTTGATGAGGTTCAAAAACAGATTCGAAAGCGGCCTCGCGTTGAGTCCCCATTCAGGAAGAAGCCAACCTACGAAAATTCCGATAACCAATCCAATCAGTATTTTCCAAGTCAACGAAATTTTGGGTAGGCTCATTGGGATGCGGACCTTTACTCGCCACCGCTTTTGCAATAGGTCGCAAGCCAAGCAAAAATCTCTTTGTGCCAATGGATACTATTGGCCGGTTTGTTCACCCAGTGCCCTTCGTCAGGGAAATTTACGAAGCGACTCGGAACGCCTTGACGTTGCAAGCCTTGAAACAACTCGTGGCCTTGGCCAATCGGACAGCGGAAGTCGAGATCGTTATGAATGACAAGCATCGGTGTTTTGTACTTACTCAAGTTTCCGGCCAGCGAATGTGGGCTGAATTCCCTGTATTTGCCGGGCATCTCCCATGGCAGTCCACCGTGCTCGAATTCGTCGAACCAAAGCTCGTCGGTCGTTCCCCACATGCTCTCAAAGTTGTAAACGCTGCAATGGCTGATCAGGCATCGGAACTCCTTGGCGATTTCATTGACGGCAAACCAATCTTGCATGTAGCCGCCGAAGCTGGCACCGGCAGAGGCGATTCGCTTGGAGTCAACATACTCAAGCGACTGCACGACCTTGAGACCTGCGACTAAGTCGCGATAGCACTTTCCGCCCCAGTCGCCGCTGATTTCATCGCAGAACTGTTGACCAAAACTGGTCGATCCTCGCGGGTTTGGCATGGCCACCACGTAGCCTTGGGCTGCCCACAATTGCGGGTTCCATCGGAAACTCCAGCCATCCTCCCAAGCCCCTTGAGGTCCGCCGTGAATCAGATAGACCACAGGCCATTTCTTCTTAGGATCGAATCCCGGTGGCTTGAGAATCCACATCTGCATTTTGACTTTTCCCTCAACGTCGACACTGAGACTCTCCGGTCGGGTGCGCTGCAACTCATCCAATACCGAGCGATTGTGATGGGTTTGAGGTTCGACTTTGTTGAAGGCTTTGGTGGATGTTAAATACAATTCGGCAGGTTCGTTCATGGTGGCTCGGGCCAACACGACTTGGTCGCGTCGAGCGGAAAAGCCAGTGATCTGTCCGATCCGATTGTCTGGCATTCCGAGTTTGATCAGCGTGGGCTTAGATGCGGCGGATACGCTGTATAAGGCGCTCGAAGCGAATTCGTCGGTGCTGAAAATCAGTTCGGATGGACTTACCCACAGAAAGTCGTTTACCGATCGATCTAGATCGCCGGTCAAGACGATTGATTTACCCGAAAAGGTTCCGTCTAGATTACACGGTTGTAGGATCAGATTCCACTTGTCTGCTTCGTAGCCTGGTTTGATTTGAGTTCGGTAGGCAACGTGCTTTCCATCGGGACTGAATTTTGGACAACTGTCTGCCGCTAGATTGGCGGCGGTCAGACTAGGCCACTCTAGACTCTTGTTGTCGATGGCAACACGGCAAATGTCGTGATTGGTTGTCCAGGATTCTCCCACCAACGGAACGGCCGTAAACAACACAAACTGACTATCGGGAGAGAAGGTAAAGTCATCGCCAACGCTGAATGTCGTACTCGTTGGATAGGCATCTCGATCACCAGGTGTAATGTCCTTGCAATCGTTACCATCGGCATGGATGACAAAGAGATGGTTTCGTTTGTCTTCGACATGGGAATCCCAGTGCCTGTAGAACAAACGGGTGAACGTTTTTGCTTTGACGGGGTTTGCGGCGGCAGCCTCTTCTTCCTCTTTGTTTTTGGCGTCCGATTCTGTGAACGGCAGATTGCTCCACTTGGGATTGACGGCGGAGTAGAACGCGATTCGTTTTCCGTCGGGGGACCAGATTCCGCCGTTGGCACCGGTTGCGATATTCGTGAGCTTTGTGGGTTCCCCACCTGCAGTCAGGTCCAAGACATAGAGTTGCGTGACTCCACTTCGATTGGACTCAAAAAGGAGTTTCGTACCGTCCGGCGACCAACGAGCGTGCGTGTCCGCTTTGCCTGACTGGGTGATTTGGCGAGGCGTTTTGTTGACATCAACTAGCCAGAGTTGGGTGTTTTTGGCATTCAAGGCAGCGTCGGTGACCTTTGTCACTTGATAAACAATCTGCTTGCCGTTCGGGCTCAACTGTGGGTCTGCAACGCGAGATAAGCGGAACAGGTCATCTATTTGCATGGGATGGGGATCTTTGGCCATAGCAAGTTGGAACATCGCCGTTGAGGAAATGGTAGCAAAAGCCAAGGCGATCAGAGTTAGCCGGAGAAGCATGATAGTTGACTGAGGGAGTTTCCAAGGTGTTGGAATTCGATTGCATCGAAAATAGTACAGGAAAGGGATTGCTATCATACTCGTTGTCAAAACGGCATGCTACGGTACACCGCTGCCTGGATCGATACATTTTGCCTACGTGGCACGCCAAGCATGGTTGCAGCTAAAGAATTGGTGAATTGGGGTATAGCCGTATCCATCTCCAGTGTTGAAATGGCCGAAGAATAATCCTTCTAGGGGTCGGCATGGCGGCGACTCTTTTGGGTTGTGAATACTTTTCGAGGTCTCTTCTGACGCTTAGGCGTTTTGAAAAGGTGCAAGGGATGGCAAACGAGTCCGTACGTGGCTTTCGAGGCTGGATTTATGCGATTTTGGTCGCGATTTGCCTGATGCTGATTTTCTTTGCAAGCGAAAGCCTGTCTCGCCTAAAGCAGCCAGGTTACTATCATGCACCGAGAACAGCCACGCTCAGCGTCTCCACCAAACCGAAGGTTTTTCCAAAAATCGCGACGGAAGCGATTCCGTTGGAAATCGAATCACTTAGCTCACCGATTGAGTCGGCATCATGGATTGACTACCGAATCGCTTCGCAGAACTCCCTTGCATTATTGGAGCCACCGGCTGGAACTCGACTGGCGGCCCCAATCGCTTCGACCATTGGTTCGGATCCATTTCTCGATCCGAATCGCAATCAGAGAAGCCCATCGGTCCTGGCTGAATCGGCAGCAAGTGAAACTCAAGTCACAGCGACAACCGTATCATCGAGCCGCAACAACTATGCCAAGGAGCCATTCGATAGGACTTTGTTCTCACCCGATCGCTTGCCAGCCGCCAACCCAAACGCTTGGCCAAGTTCTGCAAGTTTTTTGAACGAGATAGAAAAACTAAAGACGTCTTCTTCCAACAAGTCGGCGACGCAAGTGCAGGATTGGGTCGACCAAATATCCACTGCATACGATCGATTGACACAACTGCCACTGACCGACGAAGCTTCGGCTGACGTATTGGAAACGTTGCACACGTTGGCAAACGAAGGGGTCAAGATTGCAGCATTGAGCCTTGAAAAAGATGCTGTCCTAGCAAGCGAAATTGCGAGGCAATCGTACTCCATAGAGCGTCGCTTTGCAGTCTGGAATGCGGTCAATGGTTGCATCATCAAGGGTAGGACTCACTTCGTTGCGGCTCGCAAACATGAAGTGGATACCGGGCATCTGAACGAGTGCCTGGTGAATGTTAAATTGGCAATCGCCCGAACCGGTGACGCAACGAGTTGGAGCCGATACCTCATGCTCGACGCGATAAACCAGCTCGCATCCGGTGAGATAACCGGACGGCAAAACCAAGTCGACATGGTTCGTCAATTCCTTGGTCGAGTTACGGATCCAAGAGTTTCCGAAACGCAACGTGCCTTTTTGGCTTCGGCGGAAGTACACAAATTGGCAGACCAAGTTCATCCCTTATCCATCGGTCCGGTTGATTATCGCAAGTTGCTCGAAGACATCGAAACGCTTGAGTCGGATCCAGTACATCGTTGCAGCAAGTCGCTAGCCGATTCGATGCAATCGCTTCGTTTTTCTGAGCATCTGGAGCAAGCGGCTGTCTCGCAAGCCATAGATTTGCACTACAGAAATGCGAACCTTCGAATGGCAGTTTCCGAGGAGTTCATCAACAGGCTGATGCCGAAACAAGCCTTGATCGAAAAACCAGTCAGGCAGAGTATTCTTGGAGCAGACACCCGAGGCGCAAGTCAAATACTTACCAAACTGAACGTTGATTTTATCAAAGACCCAAGCGCATTAAAGATTGCTCTCACCTTGGAGGGAGACATCAGCAGCAAGACCAAATCAAGTCGACATGGTGCAACGTTCTACAATTCTTCCATCGCGAATGTCAACGCAGTCCGTGAGTTGTCGATAACGCCTTTCGGCTTAAACATCAATGGCCGACCAGCCACGGTCGCATCTAGCGATTCCCTGCGGAGTTTTTCTACGGATTGGGATTCGCTGCCTATTTTGGGAGACATGGTACGTCAATTCGCCCACAGGGAGTTTGTTCAAGCCCGTCCCATTGCGAAACGCATCATGCAAAAGACGATTGCAAAGCAAACCGATGATGAGTTTGACGTGCAACTTCAGGAGAAAGTCCGCTCGGCCGAAGGGCAATTTAATAAGCGATTGATTGGCCCGCTTCAATCCTTGGATTTGCATCCGTTGGTTGTTGACATGCAGACCACTGATACAAGGCTAATTGTTCGCTATCGGTTGGCCAGTTCGGAACAGTTGTCCGCTTACACGTCGCGTCCGATTGCACCGGCTGACAGCCTGTTATCGATTCAAGTCCATCAGTCTGCCTTCAACAATATGGTCAGCCGCATTGTCGATGGAGATCGGGATTGGACGATGCAAGAATTGTCGGACAAGATCTCGGATCTACTCCAGCAACCCCATCGAGCTCTTCCGGAAGATGCACCGTCGGATGTAACGGCACGATTTGCCGAGACACGCCCGATTACACTCGAATTCGAGGACGGTCGAATGTGGCTCACGTTAAGAGTCGCATCGCTAGAACAGCCAGGTCGGATTCATTTGAAAAATTTCATCATCCGAACGTCGTATCTGCCTGCTGTGGACGTTTTGCAAGCCGAGTTGAGTCGAGATGGAGTCATCAGCGTTGACGGGTACAAACTCGGTAGTCGAGAGCGATTTCCACTGCGTGCCATTTTTTCGAAGGTCTTTTCGAATCGCGCGGCGATCCCGATGGTTTCGGAAGAATTGCTCCGCGATCCACGCGCTGCCGGTCTGGCAGTGTCGCAGCTAGTTTTGCGAGATGGCTGGCTTGGAATGGCGATTAGTCACGACAATTCGCCTCACGTGGCGATAGTCAAGGCCAGCCAGGAAGCCCTCCTCCGCTAGCAACCTTACCTGACGTAATGCTTTGTGACAGCTTGGTTTTAGGGTAGTGGATCTTGTTAAAGATCCGGCAGGATTCGGAAGGAACCGGCAGGATTCGGATCTTTAACACAGTAAGGCAGGATCGTCCATGGACATCGTCGCGACGGAAGCGGGAGCAAGGCTCGGCCGGAGGGCGTACGCGCGCGGCATGACGATCATCGAATTGATGATCACCGTCGTCGTGCTGG
>JANPNA010000325.1:0-3540 GCA_031427235.1 Pirellula sp. | reverse complement strand
TCCCATCTCGGCTAGCACACGGGTGATTGTCGCATCGCCATTCACCTCGATGCGTTAACGGCGCGAGGAAGTGCCCAAGCGGTACGCGGCGGTCGCTTGGAATGTGATAAAGATAGGGATGCTGAAGCATGTTCGCATCGGGGTACGTGTCATTGAGCACCCACTGGTTATTGGTGCCCGGCACATAAGTATTGTGGCCATTGGTCGTCATGACATCGAGTCCAATCACCTCTACTTTCTCACTCTTATCTTCGTAAGCCGGGACGCGTATCATTCAATCGCCGAAAATCTGGAGCAAAGCCAACCTTGCCGTCTGGGCTAAGGCAATAGAATGGATTGGGCAACGTGCTCTTGCGTCCTGAATTGATATCGAGGACATGGGAGACGAACTGACCTTCTTGACGGTCGTTCCAGGCAACTTCGCCTTCCGTGCCAGGGACCCATTGCAGCATGCAACCCTGTTGCCAATTCCATGCGGAAGTGCTACCTAGTTCAGCCCATCTATCCTTGTCCTCGGTGTCAATGAATCCAATGTTGATAGAGTCTTCGGGCAAGGGTGAACGGCCATTGAAATCCACTTCATTTGCGAGCACGAGGCGGTTCGTCGTATCGAACAGTAGTTTGTCGTAGTAACCTCGCCAATGGAACTTGGGGCCTCGCGTGATTGCGCGAACGGGTGGCAATGATTCATTGGAAGTACCACGAGCCAACGCGTTCATTGCCAGTCCTACCGGAAGCAGACGGGCAAGCTTTTCTAAAAAATTCCGTCGCAAATGTTTTGTGTGCATGGATTGGTCCGCCTTGAACTTTGTAAACGACGCGATGTAATCTTAACTATGCATTGTGACGCAATCATACGTGGGTTGGGAGATGCAGTGCTGGATCAACGTAGAACCATTGTCCTCAACTGTTTCGAGTTTTTTGAGGGACCGGAACGGTTGAGGACAACCGTTCTACAATGTGAGACGGCCTGTTAGGCCCCTGTGACTCATAGCAGAACTTGATGATTATGTTAAGCCCAATTGTCGTGAATGTGACGTAGTTTTCGCCTGTTATTTCATTGCTATAAGCGATGATTTCGCCTTGCCAAGGAACGGCCTGTTCGACGAAACTAGTGGGCTTGGCTTTTGCGGATCTACTACCCTGGACGGAACAAAACGGCATGACGAACCTGGCACAACTGGACCCTCCCAAGGCGACCGGATTGATTGTCCATATACTCGAAGCAATTGCTCTTTTAGAAAAGAAAATACGACCGCAACAGCTATTAATGGCTCGCTATTACACAGCCCAAGACCAGCCGCGACTCAAGAAAGGCGAAAGTAGCCTTCAATGGGATTTCGAATTGCAAGGGGTCGCACCCGTCCGCGGGCAATTCAACACTAGCATTCTGTTTGAATTGGATACGAAGCAACTCGGGAACCTCATGGATCCGAACGGGGGGCGGGTTATCCGCCAGCTCAACGCCCAATGCAGTTGCGTAGAAACCGTAAAGCCTTGCGTTCACCAAATTCATTGCTTGCATTACATACGCCGGCAATTGAGTGGAAAATCGGCCGAAGATGCCATCCAATGGATGCAAAGCTGTGTCACCGATGGACGCCATGCCGGTCGAAAACTCATTGAATCGCTTGGCTATCTAAAAGATGCTCCCGTTGCCCCAGACACACCCGCCGATGAGATGGAACGCGACCGCCTCATGCGGATCCAATGGCGATTGTCCTTTTCCAATAGCACCGTCAAAGTAAACGCCTACCTTCAAACGATGCGCAAAAAAGGTGGCTGGAACAAAGGACGTCATCTCAAAGATGGACTCGATACCGTCGAGGAAGCGGCTCTGGTGCATCCATCTGACCGAATGCTGATCTTGTTGCTGCAATCCGCCGAAGAGTCCTATCGTGGTCAGACCCCTCGCATCGTTCGCGAATGCTTAAAGCTACTTCAAGACCACCCGCATTTGACTTTGGACGACGAACTTCAAACCCCCATCCGAATCAAAGAATGCCCGATCGAAGTTCGCATCGACGAAGTCGAGGACATCTACAAGCCGAGCATCTATCAGGGCGAAGTTCAAATTGTCTCCCTGCGTGACAACCCTGATTACTTCATGGGAACGATCAACAATCACGAAACCATGATGCTGCGATTGGATCGGGATCAGCGCAGCATTTGGGTCAGCAGCATCGACAATCGAATGAAACGATTGATCGAAGATTTGCACGCGGCCGAACGTCGCGAAGCGGTGCTTGACCAAGAGACGGCCGAACAATTCGCCGATTTGGTCGCAGCCGCCGCCGACCCAAAGTGGATCCAAATCAATCTGCCGGAACGCCTAGCCGGTCCCGAGCAACCGTTAGAACCCAATATCGAAATCCATCTGTCGCCGTTTGGCAAGGAAAGCTTGCTCGTCGGATTGAGAGTGACTTGCGATGTTGTAGCCGAACAACCTGTACCTGGTATGGAACCGGATCGCTTGCGCGTTGCGACACCCGCCGGTCGATTTCAACTCCTGCGCGCACTGGAAGAAGAATCGATTCGGGCCGACGAGATTGCAGGCGCGTTGGAACTTGGTCAATTGCTTTACGAGAGTCCGTACACGTGGATCGCTGAGAATCCGGATCTGGCGCTCGACTTGCTCCAACGCATCCAGTCGTTGGGCGAAAACGCTCCGACGGTCTGCTGGCCCAAGAGCCAGCCGATGAAGATCATTGGTGAAATTACACCTCAGCGTTTGCAAGTGCGATTGACGAGCCAACGCGATTGGTTCGGCGTCGAAGGGGTTGCGAGACTCGAGGGGCTCGAAATTCCATTGGCGGAACTGCTAACCGCCTTGAGAGGTGGCCGCAGGTTTGTTCCGCTCGGAGACGGCCAGTTCGCCATGATTTCGGAGCAACTGCGTCAGCGGCTTAATAGTATCCAAGACGTTTCGCAAAGTGATTCGGGAGCCATCCGTGTTTCAAGAGCCGCAACGGCTGTCGTCGAAGAAGCCCTCGGAAGCGACATCAGCTACGAGTCCGATATGTCCTGGCGCGATGCGCTGGATCGACTTGCCGGAGCGAGAGTCTTGAAACCGGTTGTCCCATCGAATTTGAACGCCGAACTTCGCGATTACCAAAAGACCGGTTACGCTTGGCTCGCCAAATTAGCTCATTGGGGGATCGGTGGTTGCTTGGCGGACGATATGGGTCTCGGTAAAACCGTTCAAGCCCTGGGGGTACTGCTGGACCGAGCCAATAAAGGGGCCGCCTTGATCATTGCTCCGACCAGCGTTGGGGTGAATTGGCAGCGAGAAACAGAAAAATTCGCTCCGTCGCTCAAAGCCAAACTGTACCGCGAGCATGACCGACAAACGCTGGTGGACTCCGCTGGCCCCGGTGATTTGATTATTACGAGTTATCAGTTGCTACAACGCGATGTCGATCGTTTCACGGCTAGATCCTGGCACACGTTGGTTTTGGATGAGGCTCAGTTCATTAAGAACTTTCAAACTAAGACAGCACAAGCCGTTCGTCAATTGGATGCGGACTGGCGAATCGCCCT
>JANPNA010000324.1:0-4073 GCA_031427235.1 Pirellula sp. | reverse complement strand
GGCAGCTACTTGCATCCCGTGAGAGGCTAGGCTCTCCACCGGTTTCATACCGGTTTCATACCGGTGGAAGCAGCGTTTCTCGCATCCAAACGTTGCTCCCACCGAGTACACGCGGTGGAGAGCTCGAACCGACTGATCATGCCTGTAGCCGCCAATTGCTGCCTCCGTCGGGGCGGGCCCGAACGGAAGGCTCGGCTGGGCTACTTGAGAGGCCAAGCGTCAAGCCATTCCAGTTTCGTCTGAGTTGCTTTGTAGTCGCGCAAAAGGCGTTCGTGCATGTCGAGCAAATGCCCAGCCCCGTAAAAAATGGCCAACTGCTTCTTGCCGCTCCTCATTTCCTTTTCCATAACTTGAAATGCCTTCGTGTTCCGTTCCGTCAGCAAGGTACTCTTTCCATCCTTGTGCGCCATGCCAGCCATTTGGCTATCCATCGATTCAAATTGATCGGCCATCACACGACGTAGTTTCATCGTATCTTTGGCCAAAATGGCGAGCAGCATCTCCGACTGTTGTGCCTCCCCCTTTTTGCTGTTTTGGGCTGCCAAGCCGGCACCCATCATTCGGGCAAACAATCCTAAGAAGCTGTCGCCGCGCTGTTTCATGTCCTCGACGAAATCCCCACCGCTTATGTCGGCATGAACGAAATTTGCAGGACTGTAGTCCACTTCGTCGAGTTGAAACTTAAGATCCAAAAAGTCCTTCATGCCTGTTTGCAATGCACCCACCGGATTGATGCCACCACGTTCGGCTCGCTTATTGGGCTTATTGGCAGAGGGATCCGCTACCAATTCATACAACATGGCATCGTAGGTCTTAAACCTCTTGTTCAATTCCCGGTAGTACTCTTTTGAGCCGACGTGCACTGCTCCAATAAGATCGACGTACGCGCCCTTGAATTCCCCCTCATTGAAAGAATAGCGCGCGATCGCAACCTGAAGCGATTCGGGCTCCCCCTTGTCGGATTTCTTAATACGCAAGAACGTCGCGCGATCGCCGTTTTTGTCCGCCTGGACCGCTGTGGCAGTCGGAGCAGGAATCGCGTTCGGCACCTTTTCTTGCGCCAGCCCAAAGGGCGATAGATCGAATGTCCAGGCAATCGCAATGACGCCAACGAGCTTCAGGAAGCCAACTATTCTCATGTGTTCGCAACTGTTTCGCAAAAAAGGGAAAAAAACCTTCGGGTGACGCAATGTCGCCTTTCGCTCCGCGAAAGATGCGATTTCCGTGAAGAACGAACTGCTCCAACCAAAATATATCCGAAATCCGCGAAACTGGCGAGAAATGCCGATAATCCACTTGATCCCACTAACCAGGAGCGAATTCTGGGGGCCGATGGCCATTGCCATCGTGGGAGGCCTTTCACTAGCCACCTTTTTGACGCTGATTAACTTGCCAGCTCTTACCGTTCTCCTGTTTCCCGTGCGTCCACCCAAACTCAGCGACGTGTTGGCGGACGCAAGCAAACTGGGAGGGACAATTGCGCAGGTCCCTCACTTACGTATCGGGTTATGATTGGTAGTGTTCACATCGCCGCTCGCCTTAGCGTGCGATATTATGCCAGTCCCATACGCTCTTTCGGATCTTTCAGCGCATGCTGCAATCGAGCAAGTGCCTCGGTTTCGATTTGCCGTACTCGTTCACGAGTCAAGCCCAACTCGGCACCGATTTCTTTAAGCGTATGCGGGGGCGTGTCGTCAAGACCGAAACGCATTTTCAGAACGGTCGCTTCACGAGCATCCAACTTGCCCACCAATTCGATCGCAGTCTTGAGGACGTCATGATCGATCATCGCTTCGTCAGGACTCTTAACTCGCTCATCCATGACCATCTCGCCCAGCGACCAACCTGAGTCGGATTGGTCGCTTTGGGGAGTAGCGTTGTAGACCTGAATTGCCTTTTTGATAATCGGTAGCTTCTTTTTCGGCAGCCCAAGGATACGACCGATTTCTTCTTGAGTTGGCATGCGACCAAGCTCGTCGTTTAATCGGGCCGTTGCGCGCCGCCATTTGCTGAGCAATTCGACCATGTAGGCAGGAATTCGAATCGTCTTGGATGAATTGATCAAGGCGCGTTTGATCGATTGCTTGATCCAATAGCTGGCGTAGGTACTGAACCGCGTGCCCATATCGGGATCAAATCCCTCAACGGCGCGGAGCAAACCGAGGTTGCCTTCCTCAATAAGGTCTTGCAGCGCAAGCCCTTTGCCGACATAACTTCTGGCGATATTGACAACCAAACGTAGGTTGGCCCGTACCATTCGGTCACGGGCTTGAGCATCGCCTTGTGCGATTTGCCTAGCGAGCATCTGCTCATCTTCGGCGGTCAACAATTTCATTTCGTTTATCTCGCGGAGGTAAGTTTCCAACGGAGATTGGGGTTGGGCTCCATCCTTGGGACTTTTGCGACGAGAAATCAGTTTGAGGTCTTCGTCCTGTGAATCCTCCACATCGTCTAGGTATGGGCTTGAATGAGCCATGAAGTCTCTTTGCACGGAGTGGATAATAGAATTTTGGCGAATGCTAGAGATGCATCCTCCGAAAGGTAACGCGTTCGGTTCCTATCGTCCGCGAAATGCATGCAAATTGAGAGAATACGAAACGGTACCGCCCCTAGCGATTATTCCGTCGGACGTAAACCCTATGGCAGAATAGGTTTTCGATGTACAATCCTCACTCGCATTGCAAGCCGCATACCGGGTTGCTTAAGCGCATGTCGCACTATCCAACCACAACGCTTTTTCGCACCCGCTACTTTCCAATCAATTACCAAACCCCAATTTGAACATGCTTTCACCCTCACCTGCCCTCGATCTAACCACAGAAGCCAACTCGGATTCAATTTGGCAATCGCTTGCGCGCACTGTCCTGGCCGGACAACCCGCAACACGCGAGCAAGCGCTTTCTATCTTAAGATCCCAGGATGACGAATTGCTCGATCTCATCGCTGCTGCGTTCCAAATTCGCCATCTCTATTTTGGCAAGACTGTCCAGTTGTACTTCTTGATGAATGCCAAGAGTGGCTTGTGTCCAGAGGACTGCAACTACTGCAGCCAATCCAAAATCTCGGACGCGCCTATTCCAAAATACAATATTCTGAGTCGAGACAAATTGCTTGACGGTGCAAGAATTGCGGCCGAACGCAAGAGCAAGACGTATTGCATCGTCATCAGTGGTCGAGCACCCAACGAACGGGAGATGAAAGCTGTCGAGACGATTGTTCCGCAAATCAAAGAACAATATGGCCTCAATATTTGTGCTTGTCTTGGTTTGTTAGACGAGCATCAAGCGAAACGACTCAAGGCGGCAGGCGTTGACAAGGTCAACCACAACCTCAACACCAGTCGAGAGTACTATCCCGAAATCTGCACCACTCATACGTTCGACGATCGCGTGGAAACGCTCAAGAATGTTCGTAAGGCTGGAATGGAGCTTTGCAGTGGCGGAATCATCGGCATGGGTGAAAAACAGGAAGACATTGTTCAGATGGCCTTTGAACTAAACGAATTGTCCGTGGAATCGATTCCGCTGAACTTTTTGCATTCCATCGACGGAACACCGCTAGAGCGAAAAGAGTATTTGAACCCACGCGACTGTTTGCGAGCACTTTGCATGTTTCGATTCGTCAACCCGAAAAGTGAGTTGCGGATTGCAGGTGGGAGGGAGAGACATTTGCGAACTTTACAACCGTTAGGACTCTACGTCGCGAATAGCATCTTCGTTGGCGATTACTTAACGACCCAAGGTCAACCGCCACAAGAAGACTATGAAATGATCGCCGACATGGGTTTCGAAGTGACAGGCAACCCGTAGTTCTATCGCGAGAACTGGGCCTGTCGAAACATGCCTCTGGCTTCACGCCGAGGGTTCTAACCATCTAATCTAGAGGGATGGTAAGCATCCCCCGAGTAAACTCGGGGGCATTGGCATGCCGTCGGCTTCACGCCGAGGGTGTTGACCTTTTGTTCTAGAGTTGTGGTAAACATCCCCCGAGTGAACTCGGGGGCATTGGCGTGCCGTCGGCTTTACGCCGAGGGTGTTGACCTTTTGTTCTAGAGTTGTGGTAAACATCCCCCG
>JANPNA010000323.1:0-6558 GCA_031427235.1 Pirellula sp. | reverse complement strand
TAAGCTGGGCCGCGAAACACTTTCGCTAGCGTTCCCTAGTAGCGGAATGCGTCAAGCATTTCGTTGGCGTCCAGCATTCACGAAAGCTTTGACAGCTTCCGCTACGATTTAAATCGGCCCGCCTTAAGATCGACGCCCAATTAGCGGCACTGTGTTAGCCGCGGTTTTCGACGATTGTCAACCACTTAGGAAACCGGGGCCAACGCCCAAACGGCTAATCACCGGGAAATACTTGTGCACATGTGCTTAGTGCAGGAAAGCGAGCCGTAATTTCATCTAGAGCTACCGCGCGGTGTTCTCTGGCGGACAAGTAGGCAGCATCCACCAAAGCCATGGTTCGGAGGTTGTCTCGGCCACTAACTTCGGGCTCAGTTCCGTCCTCCAGTGCACATAACAATTGAGCCATCGTGCCGACAAACGCATCGGGAAACCAGACTTCGGGCCATCGTGGTTGAATCCAATGCGGCCCCTGGGCCACGGTTGTGTAGTCAAGCGTGCTTGGCGTTGGCTTTGGATATTCAGGCCAACCGATGGTGCCGCGAGCCATGCCTTCGGTTCCTTCCACTCGCCATCGAATGTAGGAGTCCGAGGCGGCCCCCTCTAGAGCCGGACCTGCCCACACGTCGTCCCATGCAGACGCCCGAAATCCGTTCTCGTATTCAAGAATAGTTAGACAGATGCCGTCTTGATGCTCGAAGCGTTTCTCGGTTCTAGGATCAGGCCGGATACTGGCAAAGATACGCACGGGATCGCCAAACCAGTAGCGAAACGTGTCGAGATGGTGAATGCTCATGATCCGCATGGTTACCCAACCTTGTCGCTCTTGCCAAGGCATCCAATGCGGAATGGCTCGCATATCGATGGTCGCTAAAACAGGTTCGCCAAACGCATTTTGGTTCAACAAGCTCTTTAACCCACGAACCGATTGGTCGTAGCGCATGTTTTGATTGACGGCCAGTGTAATTCCCGCTTGTTCGCACATACCAACCATTTGCATGGCTTGCGCATAATCGACTCCGAGCGGCTTCTGAGCCAAAATCCCGCGAACGCTGGTGCGACGCGTTGTGATCTCACGAATGACTTCCAATTGGATATCGGGTGGAACGGCTATATCAATCACTTGGACTCGCGGATCATCGAGCAGCTCGCGATAGTCCTCATAAGCGTGTGCAATCGCATGTCGTTCGGCGACTTGCTTGGTTCGCTCCATGTTGCGGGCGGCGATGGCAACCGGATTGAAACCTGCCTTGCGATATGCCACAAGATGGCAGTCCGCCATGATAAAGCCCGAGCCAATGCAGCCGATGCCTAGCGATTTATTGCGAGGCATTCGAGGCAAATATTCGATTGGGAAAGGCTGCATCAGGTTATTTTCAATTTTGTTCAACCCCTTGTGTACGGTCCCGTTTCGCTTCGAGGAACGCTTTGCCTGACTCGCTGCCGCGCGCCCCCATGGCTTTGATTGCGCTGTCATCAAGTTTCACAAGCGGCGTATAATTTGGATGATGCGAGTCTTTGTAAGGGTTGTTGTGGCGGGTGTTGTAACAACAAATCAAGCCCCATCGAGGCTTGTCGCTCAAGTTCGCATCGGAACTATGCAGTGTGTTGCCGTGAAAAAAAACGGCATCTCCAGGGGTCATCTCGCAATAGACATGTTCCAGTCGCTGCATGGCCATTTCAACCCGTTCGGGATCGGCACCTGTTTGCGAACCAAATCGACCATGCTCGATCCGTCCCATTCGATGGGACCCCTTAAGCAATTGCAAGCAACCGTTCTCTCGGGTCGCTGGATCTAGAGCAATGAATACGCTCGCGAGGTCGGGAAAAAGGCAGCCATTTTGATACCAATAGCCGTAGTCTTGGTGCCATTCCCAGGCGCCGCCGACCTTGGGCTCTTTGGCGCTGAGTTTGGAATGATAGTGATAGACTTCGTCACCCAACAATTGCTCCATCGAATCCACCACGCGTCTACTTCGGCAGATGGCGCCATAGATATCGTCGCCCGGATGATTCCACAGAGAAAGATTCGTAATGCGCCCCTTGGTGTCGATCACGTCCATGGCGTTGATCCGGAGCGCCTCGTCTTGCCTAGCGGCTGTGAGTGTTAACTCAGTTTCTTCGGCATCCAGCAGGTTGCGAATGACCAGATAGCCATCTTTCGAAAACGACGCAATTTGAAGGTCAGTAAGTGGGCCGGTTGGCATTTCTCACTCGTTTTGGAAAGGAAGAGTAGACGAATCCCAATCAAAAGGAAAGTATACCAAGCATCGGAGACACTGCCATGGCGTCCAATTGACGTAGGATTTATTTTCCTAATCTTGCTATTCGGCGTCAATTGTCTTAACATTACAACATTCTTGGAATGTCAAACCATGCCCAAATACAAAGGACCGGACAATGCGCATCAGTCTCCTTTCTTCAAAATGGCTTATGGCAATGATTCTTGTTTGGGGCGTTGCCTCACAAGTTCCCTCAGTTTTCGGTGCCAAGAATGAGCCGACGCACAAACAGGCTCGAAGCATCGCTCCGATGGTTGATGGCAGACCGGTGAAACTAGAGACCTTCTGTGTTGGTCCTGACAATAACCTTTGGATGTGCTGTGCAGGAACGGCCGCTGACAAGGGGTTGATTATGGTCTACAGCGGCGAAGGTGAGATGCTGCATTCGTTTCCGTTGAAGTTTGTTCCGCAGGCTTTGAACTTCTCGCCGGAAGGGAAGTTGTTTGTTGCTGGGTCTGGCAAGATTGCTCGGATGACCGTCGAAGGAAAACTGGAGATTGAAGTTGACGCTCCGAATATTGGAAATCGAGAAGAAGCGCTGGCTGCCCTAAAGAAGGAAAGTGAAAAGCGAATCAAAGAAATGACCAAGTCCTCCAAGGCACAACTGGACCGCCTTGAAGAGCAGATCTCCAAACTCGAGATCGTACCTGAGGACGAAGACGATAAGGCTAAGACTCGCCGTGAACGTCGATTGAAGCTGTTGAATACTTCCAAGAAGCAATTCGAGGACATGGCCACAAACGCAGCACAGTCGGCTGGCCTCGATTCATCCGGCTCAATGGCCCGATGGGAAAGTGCCACAGGCATAACGGCCACGGACGACGACGTCTTTGTTTCCTGCCCAATGGTCACAGGATTCGGTTACGGCATTTGGAGGTTGGACCATAATCTGGAAAATCCCAAAGTGATTATGGATGATGTTCATGGTTGCTGCGGTCAACTTGACATTCAAACCGATGGCGAGAATTTGTTAGTGGCTGAGAACACGAAATTTCAAGTCGGTTTCTACGATCGGGACGGAAAGCGTCTAAGCGGATGGGGAAAGCGTTCGCGAAATGACGACGAGGGATTCGGTTCATGCTGTAATCCGATGAATGTTCGATGCTGCAGCAACGGCGAGATTCTTACTGCCGAATCGAGTATCGGTCATATCAAGCGATTTAGCCAAGCAGGTGAATATCTTGGGTTTGTAGGGACGGCTAAGGTTGCGGGTGGTTGCAAACACGTCGCCATCGGTTTCGACTCAAAGCGCAATTGGCACTACATGATGAACGAAGATAGGTCGCACGTTGCGGTTCTGGTGCCACGCGCAGACGCTCCTGCCGAGACGGAAGATGAAAAGCTGTCTCGAGAAGCAATCACGTCCCTTGGCAAATTCATCTATGGCACGTGGGAAATGACTTCCGAGAAAGTGGCCAGCAAGGCGGATCAAGATCCGGGTTCGATGGAAAACTACATACAAAGCGGCTTTGCTCACTTAGAATTTGCTCCAGACGGAACACTTTTTAAGGGTCCCAAGGGAATTAAGGCCAAAGCGAGCGAAAGTGCGCCCGCCACCAAAAAGCTGTTCGGGGCATTGCGGTCCGCGGTGACCGGCAGCCAGGAGCAAGCGGCACAGATGTTGGATAGTGGTTCTTCCAAGTGGGTTGCGATTCAAGCACGCGATGGCAAGCTAGACTTGGTTACGGTCGACGAAGGCGTCCAGGGCTTTGGAGCCACCGTTGAGTTTCAAAAGGACGATACGGCAAAGTTTAGCTTTTTTTATGGGGAACCTAGTTCACCAACCGGCGGGACCTATGTCTTTAAACGGATTGCGTTAGAGGCGTGCGGGAAAGATTGCAAAGCAGCTTGTGACGTGGACTGCGAGAAGGACAAAGCGCCCGCGAAGTAGGTACGCGGTGGCGTAAGCTTCCAGCTTGCGGAGTATGTGTGGCGTAAGATTACAGCTTGCGGAGTTTTCATTAAGTTCTATTTGGCAGCCAGGGTGCTTGCCATCGAATCTACTTTAGAGAATCGCAAGCTGGAAGCTTACGCCACATCGCAGCAGTAGCTGAACGCCGCGAGGGTGATTACAATGCCCCTTTCCAATCTGCCCCTCCTCTTCCGAATTCAGACCTGCCTGTGTTTTCATTCATGCAATCTCCGTGGTGGCCGTTCGTTGTCCTTTTTGTGAGCGTCTGCTTTATCATTGCTTTGATTAGTTTGTGGCGGATGCATGCCTTCGTGGCTCTGCTCTTGGCGTGGCTGCGGTCATTCGGATTGCTCAGGGAAGTGCTACCGTTACCATGCTGACGACTTCGGAGATGATTGCCCCGATGTTGGGGACCAAGTCCCTATTGCACCCGCTGGTTTAGTCGAGCATGTACATTCACAACGAACCGCTTCCAACACCAGAGCACAATTTGGCGTTTGACGAAGCGTTGGTGGAAGTCGCGGATCGGCTTTCAATGCAGGAGCCATCCGACGAAAATTCCGCAGGGGAATCGAGCTCGTCGAATGAAGTCTTGCGGCTTTGGGAGTTTGCGTCACCCTGTGTTGTGCTTGGCCGGGCAAGCAAATGGGCGCAAGAAGTCAACACATCCGCATGTGAACGGGATGGAGTTCCGGTGTTGCGGCGAGCCAGCGGCGGAGCATCGATTGTAGCTGGACCGGGGTGCCTCATGTACTCGGTTCTGATCTCGTACGATGCTAGACCAGCCTGGCGTGCATTGGACATCGCTCACAAAGAGGTAATGAGTCGGATACGCGATTCGGTTCAACAAACGACGGACCGCTTTGAGTTGCCATTGCGAATTGCGATCAACGGAACCTGTGACCTAACGATTAGAAATAGGAAGTTCTCTGGCAATGCACTTCGGTGCAAGCGTAACTGGATGCTTTATCATGGCACCATTATGTACGCCATGCCGATCGAGTGGTTGAGCAATTACTTGCTTATGCCAGCTCGCCAGCCGGAGTATCGAAGGGATCGAGAGCATGAATCTTTTGTGACCAATCTTCTCGACTCATCCAATGGCGTTTCTCCCCAAGCGTTCCGAACGGTGATGCAACGCAAGTTGGCCCGCACTTGGAATGCAACCCAGTCATGGCTAGAAAGTCCGTGGAAAAGCCATGTCGACTTGGAAGCGAGTCAATTGCTGAAAACTCGCTATACCAATTCAGAGTGGCATAGGTCTCGTTGATGGCTTACCAGCTCTCGGCCATGCTGATGTAGGATTTCAATCGATCTGCCGCCTTGTCCCAGTCGCCGCTGTACTTGGGTTCATATTGGACGATATCGCTCATCGATCGCATCCAACGTCGACCCTCAGCAATCGATGAAAATCTTCCAAGCGAGACCATTTGTGAAATGATATTTCCGAGGGCAGTTGCCTCGACTGGTCCCGCAACGACAGGTCGCTGACATGCGTCGGCTGTCATTTGGCATAGAAGTGCGTTTTGGACTCCTCCTCCCACAATGTGAATCGTCTCAAGTCGATAGCCGAGCAATTGTTCAAGCCAACCCAGGCAGAATCGGTAGCGAAGGGCTAAGCTCTCCAACGTCGCTCGCGCGATCGCTCCGTCGTCGACTGGTGGAGTTTGCTTAGTATGTTTTAGGAAATCCTTTATCGCTTCCAACATATTGTCTGGGGCCACGAATTTGGGATGCTCAAGGTCAATTAAACTTTGCAACGGCTTTGCCCTAGCTGCCATGGCAGCCAGTTTGCTCCATTCGTAGTTCGTTCCCATGCGTAGCCAGGAAGCTCGACATTGTTGAAACGGCCAGAGTCCAGCCAGATTTTTCAGCAATCGCACGCTTCCATTGGCTCCCCCCTCGTTCGTAAAATTCAATTGCCTGCATGCCTCCGTCAAAATGGGTTGCGATAACTCGACCCCCATCAATGACCAAGTGCCACTGCTGATATAGCACCAATTTGGTTTCGAACTCGCAAAATCTTCTGCTGGCACAGCGATAACAGCGGAACCTGTATCGTGCGTGGCGGGCGCGATGACTTGAACACGTTCGCTCAAGCCGGTTCTAACTCGGACACTGGATCGCAAAGCGGCCAGTTGTGTGCCAGGCTGGACCGGTGTTTTGAAAATATGTTTGGGAATGTTCAATGCGTCTAGAATTTTCGCAGACCATTCACGATTCGTTGCATGCAGGATTTGTGTCGTGCTCGCATTGGTGTACTCATTAACCATTTCACCAGTGAGCAACCAATTGACGAAATCAGGAATCATCAAGAAGTGCTCTGCAATATCGAGCAGCGGAGATTTCTCGGCCCGCATCGAATAG
>JANPNA010000322.1:0-47098 GCA_031427235.1 Pirellula sp. | reverse complement strand
TTAAATATTTATTATTTTGGTTTGGCTTTTTTTTATTTTTAAAATTACCCCAACCCTCCGTAATATTAAAAACAACCCACTACCCTAAAATTAAGCTGTCACAAAGCACTAGTTCGGTTTTATCCAGAGCAAAACGCCGTTTGTTGGGCCAATGGTAGAGCGACTGCTGCCGGGAGAACCCGGGATAGGGACCAAAAACCTCCTTCGGAGCAGATCAATCTCAGTGGAGTCGTCAAATTGAAGGCTTGGCCCGTTTCGGCTTGAGCTTGACGAACCGTTGGATCCAAATAATGGTGCCTCCACGATGTCCAACAATACTTCCTCGTTTTGAGTGACTCGAATTCGGAAGCCATTCGTCTGAATGACTTCCTCGATTTGTAGTTCGTATCGCCCCTTAGGCAAGGCGATGTTTTGGTACAGATCCGGAAAGCCGCTTTCGGCAACGGCCCGCGTGGCCAAACATAGCCGGTAGTTGCTTGAGGGGACATACATATCCCAGCGTATGTCCGAAGCCCACTTCGACTCCAATTGAACGATCGCGAGCCTGGACGTATCCGAAACGATCAATTCGGGTGCCAGTTTTTGCAAGGTTGCGAGCCTTGGCTTGAGTTTGGCGATATGAGATTGGTTAGTCCAATGCGCAGCCCAAGCTCCAGCGCAAAGAGTCAATAATAGTAAATGACGCAAGCCGATCTGCATCCGAAAGAGTCGCGGCCGGCCAGTCACGATCGATTTGTCAATGTTCATGGAGCTCGCTTCACCAATCGAATTTGCAGCAAGTCTTCCGTCATCGACGAGTTACTTGATTCTTTGTGTTTCAATTTTAGGGACTCGAACAATTCACTTGGTAGCGAAATACGAAGAAGCGTCATCTCTTCGGCGGGTTGGATGATGGCGAGTGTTGGTTTCCCGAGTTGTTCCATTTGTAATTGTTTCCAATGTTCGCGAATTGCGGTGTTGTGGATGGGACTTTGCGTACTCGATACGCCGCTGCCAGTATGGAAACTGGTGTAACACTCCAGCGAACCCTTGTGCTCACGCAAAACGACTCGAGCGATGAATTCAGATGGTTCGGTAATGCTGCTTCCCCAGGAAATGGATCCAGACTGGTCGAACTTCTGACGCAGAGTCATTTTATAGTTGAGAGGCAGATAAATTCGCCATGCGAATTCAAGTGGTTCCTGGGTGGCTATGGCTTGCACGTGGACCAAGGCAGGGTCGACAACAGAAAACGCCCCGATGCGTTTTTCGATGCGTGCGATCTGAGACAGCAGTCCTGCTCGCTTTAGTCCCGATTGCCAAGCGAAGTAGCCGCCGATCAAGGCAATCGTTAAAAGCAGCAAGCTGACGATTCGAGTCCACAGGTTTGCCATAGTCGCCCGGTCAAGCCGGACGGAAGGCAACGACGGAAGGCAACGACGAAAGAAATGCAAGAGCGCCATTGACTTGGACCAGGAGGAGCCGGATGCCTTACGACTCTGGGAGCTGGCAAGAAAATGACACGACTTGGGTCGCAAGTCAATGCTTGGTCCTTAGGACTTCAAATTCATCGCCGGGAATCGAATGCTGAAGGCGGTGCCTTTGCCGACGGTGCTTTCCACTCGAACGCGAGCTTGATGTTGGTCGACGATTTCTTTGCAGGCGGACAAGCCGAGGCCGGTGCCCCCTTTACCACTGTCGTCGGGGCCATTCTTGGTAGTAAAGAACGGCTCAAAGATTTTAGGCAAATTTTCCGGGGCGATTCCTTGGCCCGAGTCGCGGACGGTCAGCACGACCGAATTGGTTTTCTTTTCGTAGACGATGCGGATTCGGATCGTGCCTATTTCGCCGATGGCTTGTCGGGCATTGGTAAGCAGGTTGAGCATCAGGCGTTGGATTTGGTTGCCGGCAGCCATCACATTGGGCACTTCGTCGAATTGCGTTTCGATAGCGACTCGATACTTTTGCATTTCGCGTTCCAGCAAGACGAGGGTATCTTCGATGAGTGGAACCAGATTGGTTGGCTCCATATCACCGCTGCGATTGCGAGCGAGGCCTAGGACTGTGTTGGTGATCTTGGCACCCCGGTTAGCGGCGTCTAGGATGCGAGTAAACGCCTTTTCGCGACTTGCATCGTCTTTGTTTCGGAGTCCCATTTTGGCGTAATTCAAAATGGTCATGAGTAGATTATTGAATTCGTGGGTGGTCGTGCTAGTGAGCTCGCCGACGGCCGCCAATCTTTCCACTTGGGCGAGACGCAGTTGCAGTTGAGCGATGGTCGTTTCGACAACCGGTGCTTCAGGTGGAGAAAATTGAGACGGGGGGGCAGGGACGTTGAGCGTGTCGGTGGAAAGATAATCCGGCATGGGTGGCATTCAGTTGATATGGCGGTCGAAAAGGTGAGACGCTACCGTGCCGGGAGGTCAACGAGTGCTTACGTCGCAACCGCCCGAGCGTCTTAAGTACACGATTCACCGCAAGCAAATCAAGCCGGAACCAAAGTGAGGAAACATGTTTCAAACGCTAGATCGGCTAGAAAAGCTATTGGAAATTGCGTCAAATGAGGGGATTGCGGTCCGATGCGAGTGGCTCGGAGGAGTTCGTGGCGGACTTGTGCGGATCGGAAGGACTCCCATCCTGTTTGTGGACGAATCGTTATCAGTCCCAGAGCAATTTGAGCAGTCCAAGAACGCGTTGAGTCAGTTAGACTGGAGCGAATCCGAGTGGTGGGACGAAATGTGCCAACTCTTGGACTTGCGACCGGCCTAAACCAAAAGAAAAAAGCCTGTAGGGCTAGGCAATTTGTGGTGGAAACGTTATCTAAAGAGCCCCAAAAAGCTCCCTGTCCGATTTCCACTTTTACCATTTCAAAGAAATTTCGAAAGTCTTTGTTCGAGGAACAATCGAAAATGCAAGTTAGCGAAGATGTTTTTTCCAAGGTCCAAGCCGCTTTGATTGACGCCCTGGGGGTCGATGACGATGAAGTCACGCCAGAAGCGACCATGGTTGGTGATTTGGGTGCTGAATCCATCGACTTTCTCGATATCGTCTTCAAACTAGAAAAAAGTTTCGGCATCAAAGTTGCCACCGAAGACCTTTTCCCAAAGGACATTTTGACGGAAAGCACGTATGTGCAAGATGGAAAAGTGACCGCCACCGGGATCGCGGAATTGAAGAAGCGAATGCCTTGGGCCGATTTGAGCAAGTTCGAAAAGAACCCTCGAGTTCAGGACTTTGGCGATTTGCTGACCGTCAGCGACTTGTGCCGTTACGTCGAATCCAAGATCGCTTAAGCGTGTTTGAGAGAATAAATGCGTTGGTTTTGGATCGATCGATTTATTGAGTTCGTCCGCGATACGCGTGCGACTACGATTAAAAACGTCACTTTTGGCGAAGAGCCATTAGATGACTATTTACCTGGTCATCCGCACTATCCCCATTCCCTCATTATCGAGGGGATGGCTCAAACGGGTGGTTTGCTTGTTTCTGAAACTGGAGGCTTTCAAACCAAAACGGTTTTGGCCAAGGTTTCCAAGGCCGTCTTTCACGAATTGATCGTTCCTGGCGACCAAGTTCTCTTATCTGCTGTGGTTCAGGACAAGAAACCCAGCGGTGCCATTGTCGAGGGGCGGGTCACCGTAAATGGACAGTTGCGGGCTGAATTAGAGCTTTCTTTTGCCTTTCTTGACGACCGATTTGGCCCCACTGGGTTGTTTCCGCCGGAAGATTTGCTCCGAACGTTGCGTATTCTCAAGCTGTTCGATGTTGCTGTGGATCAAAACGGGAATAGAATACATGCGCCTGAGCACATGCTTGAGGCGGAACGCCAAGCGGCGCGAAAGATGGTACAAAGTCGCGCGGTCACTCAATCGAAGTTGATTTGATTTGGTTCGCAATCGCCGTGGGTTTGATTTTTGCAGACACCGTATTTGGGAGTGATTGCGTTGATGCGCCGTCGGGTAGTTATAACCGGTATTGGAATGGTAAATCCGTTAGGGCATGATGTCCAATCGGTTTGGTCTGCACTCAAAGAGAGCAAAAGCGGAGTTGGTCAAATCACCGTCTTTGATCCTGCGGGCTATCCGACCACCATTGCTGCCGAAGTCAAAAATTGGAGCATTGCTCAGGCAGGCGAGGACGCTGCGGTTTGGAAACACCGCGGGCGGCATACGCGTTTTGCGGTTGGAGCGGCCAAACAAGCCCTTGCACAGTCTGGGATCCTTGATTCAGGTTTGGCACCCACCCGTCTAGGCGTTTACATGGGAGCGGGAGAAGGAAACCAAGACTTTCCGAATTTCACCAGCATGATGGCGGCGGGGGTGGAACACGGCGCGTTTGATTTGTCCGCTTTTTTGCGACGTGGACGAGAGATCCTGGACGTCGAGGCGGAACTGGAGCAAGAGCCAAACATGCCTTCAGCCCATTTGGCCGCACTGTTTGACGCTCAGGGCCCCAATAGTAATTGCTTGACCGCCTGTGCAGCAAGCAGCCAAGCGGTTGGCGAAGCGACGGAGTTGATTCGATGCGGTGATGTCGATGCCATGATTGCGGGTGGTGCCCACAGTATGATCCATCCGTTCGGCTTGACTGGCTTCAGTTTGCTTACCACTCTCTCGCAGAGGAACAGCGACCCAACCAAAGCATCGCGACCTTTCGACAAGGACCGGGATGGTTTTGTGCTTGGCGAGGGAGCTGCCATCGTCATTCTCGAGGAATACGAGCACGCAAAGAAACGGGGCGCTCCGATTTTTGGTGAAGTGCTCGGGTACGGCAGCACAGCCGACGCGTATCGAATCACCGATATTCATCCGGAGGGGCGTGGTGCTATTGGCTGTATGCGAAATGCCATCGCCGACGCAAAACTGAATCTGGACGAGATCGGTTACGTCAACGCGCACGGAACCAGCACGACGGTCAACGATCGAACGGAGACATTGGCCTGCAAGGGTGTGTTTGGTGATCGAGCACGATTAACCCCCGTTTCAAGCACCAAGAGCATGATGGGACACTTGATTGCGGCCGCAGGTGTGACGGAAATGATCGTCTGCCTGATGGCCATCCGCGATGGAGTATTACCTCCCACGATCAACCAAGAAACGCCGGATCCCGACTGCGACTTAGACTACGTACCCAATGTCGCGCGTCCCACGAAGTTGAAAGTAGCCCTGAACAATAGTTTTGGCTTTGGCGGACAAAACGTGACGCTAGCAGTCGGTTCGTTGAGAAACGATTAATGCAAATGATGAATGACTCAACCCTATTGGCCTACATCGAGGAATCCTTACCAGCGGACGTGATGGCTCGGATTGAAACAGCGTTGCGGAGCGATGATGCTTTGCGCAAACAGCTGGGTCTGGTGATTGCGCGACGCGACAGCGGTGTGCATACCGTAGGAGACATTTGGCGTCGGCATCGATTGAGTTGCCCGAGCCGTGAAGATCTTGGGAGCTACCTCCTCGACGCGATGATGGACGACCAAGCGGACTACATCAAATTTCATTTGGAACAGATTGGTTGCCGCTATTGCCAGTCGAATCTGGACGACTTATCCGAGAGTCATCACCGAGACGCGGTCGTAGCTAGGCGGAAGAAATACTTTCAGAGCAGCGTGGGGCGTTTGCGTCCTGAGGGGCGAGGCTAATCGATGCGAGTCGGACACATTATCAAGCTTATACCGGATCGCAAGTTCGGTTTTATTAAAACGGATCACTTTCGTGACGACGTTTTTTTTCACTTCTCTGCATTGCGAGGAGGGCTCCAGGGCCGTTTTCTTGAAGAAAATCAAGAGGTCGAGTTTGAGATCAATGAGATTTTAAGACTCGACGAGCAAAAGCTCGAAGCAACGATTGTGCAGACTCCGGCCCGTCCGCTTTCGAAAACGCTCGACGAATCGTCGATTAAGGAAATGCAGGCATCCCATCATCCGAGGGCTCGGCAACGCAAGCCAACCTGGCGCGAAAAAACTGGGACGAACGAGGAATCGGAGCCTGAATCCAATACCAACCCGGAAGCAGGGGCGTCGTAGTGGCCTCGCATTTCGCTGGTAGATCTTAAAGCTGGACGGTCTTTTCGCAGTGCGATCTTAAAGCTGGGATGAATCCCAGCACTCCAAAATTTTGCTACAATCTTTTCGATAGAACGGAGATGGAACTCAGATAGATAAGGGAGTGACTCATGGCTTCGCGAAAAAACAAAGGAACCACCACTCGCAAAGCGGATTTGGCAACGCGTCAGAACCAGCGGCTGGAAAAGCGGGGGGGGCCATCGCCTGCGGCTCCACGCTCGGCGAGTTCACTCGAAATCAGACCCAAAGTCAGCGTATCCGAAAGTGTTGAGGATGCCGCAGTCTTTAACAAAGAATACCGTTGCAAACTGTCGGACGAGCTTCAAAACGAGGCCCTCAAGGTGGGGGAAGCGCTCGAATTGACTTGCAATGGCAATTTCGAGGACTCGCTCGACAAGCTCAAGGATATTGCGAGAAGTAGTCCGTTCGCAGATTGGCGATTGTTTGTTCGCGGATTGCACTCTTTCTACGCAGGCGAATTGGAGACGGCACGCCAGAACTGGACAAGGCTGGATCGCGGGCGCCGTCCCGCTCGAATTGCTTCCACGTTACTCCTAGCCGAGACAGATCAACCGCTCGATGCCGAGATTCAATCGGTTTCAGCCTCTCTCGTAGAGCATGCCAAGACGCTAAGGCTTCGAAAAGATGCGGTTGCAGCAGCGACAGCCATTGCCAAAGTAAAGCATCGAAAACCGGATACCACCTTTTCCGTTTCTCAAGTCGCAATGCTGTCGAATTTCTTGGATGCCTATCGAAAGCTGGATCCGGAATTCGTCGCGAGCGTCGGGCAAGCTTGCGTTGGATTAGCTATCAGTCAAGGAGACATGGAGGTTTTCGAACGTCTGGCCAAGATGGTTCCAGGGATACCCAGTGATCCCAAATGGAATCGAACGCGATTTCTTTACTCAATCGCATTCAAAGGTGCTCAGGAGCTGGTAAAAAAAGCAGCGCTCGCCTACATCGATCAAGACCTACCCAAGCTCACGCATCTACCACAGCAAGTTAGAGATGCGTTGGCCTGCAAGATTTATCTCGTCTGCGCGGGAGCGGAACAACGTTTGGAGGAGGTTTCCGGATTCCCTTTTTCCTTTAGGGCTTCGGGATTCGACGTTAAACGCGTAGATGGCCTGCTGCGAAAAGCCATTCAACGGTATCCCACCTATCGAGTTGCCCATCAAAAGCTGATTGGCTCTTTGGAATCGCAACTCGAGTCGAATCGACTATCCAAGGAGGAGGAACAGAAGTTAGAACAACAGATAGTCGTTGCGCAAGAAGACTTTGTTCGAGCGATACCGGATGAGGTTGAAACGTCACTTGAATTGATCGACTTTTATCTAGAAAATGACGAACTGGAAAAGGCCGCCGCATTGGTGCAGAACCTGAGCAGTCAACGCTTGGAGGACCCACTAGCCAAAGCCTTGCCGTGGAAATTGAGGTTGCGAGAAGCGATGCGGTTGAGTCGGCGAAAGACCGATTTGGTTTTGGCAAACAAGGCGTTGGACGAAGCGGAGTCGGTATGGCCGACTTGGCTAAATCGCAATTGGTTGCCGTTTCTGAGAGCTGGTCTCGCGTTGCGGAGCGGTGATCAAGCAAAATTCGAGCAGCTTACTTCGGCAGCTCGAAAAGAGCAAAAAACCAGCGATTTCGTAGGTGATGTGATGGCGTTTGCGGCATTGCAACAGATGAATATTCCCGGCACCGATTTAAAACCGTTTCGAAATGGCATTGAGCGGTATGTAGAAAACGCAAGCAAGATCAAGTTACCAGATCTCTTCAGGGTGGGTTCGTTCTTTTGGGATCTGGTCAGGACCGGATTGAAACACAAAGGCTACCGAATGCAGGCGAGCAAGCTTGGCCGGGCGTTCGCGGATCAAATCAAGTCTCACGACAACAACAACCTAAACGCAACCCAGATCGACGCGTTTTCGTGGGGCTCGCACCATCGGTTTTGGCCGTTAGGAAACGACTATCTGCCATCACCATCCATCAAAAACCTAGCGATGAAAGAACCGCGAATGGCTGCGGTCGTATTGGATTGGCTGATCGAAACGGATAGCTTCCCCGCCTATCGAATGATCGACTACCAGCCTTTGATTACGCTCGTCAAAGAGGCAGCTCGAAGTGAAAAAGATGCGTTCTATCGATATCAATTCGACACGGCGGCGGATGATGCGAACCATATCATTGCCGAGGCAAAAGCGGAGGAGGAACGACGCAAGTCGTATCGTTCCAAATACGAAGACGAATTCGACGACGATGACGATGACGATGATGACGATGACGATGATGAGGACGATGAGGACGACGACGAAGAATGGTTCGACAACGGGTGCAACTGCCGAGACTGCCGAGTCAGACGAGCCCGCTTGAGCGGACTTATCGATGATGATGATGAAGACGATGATGAAGACGATGATGACGACGACGAAGTGGTTGGCAGTTTACCTCGCATCGTCACTAAGGTCATAGAGAAGTTGGGAACCCAAGGCTTGGCGGAATTCCAAAGCATCCTAAAAGCCGATTCGCAGAATCCCTCGCCGGAAGAATTCCTCAAGTCGCTCGGAAAGCTGTTTCCCAAGCATGGAATGTCCATGATGGACGCAATCGCATTCGTGATGGAATTTAATAAGCTGAAAAAAGGACTGACCCGTTCCGTTTTTTCGGATGAATCCGAACAAGAACTCGAACGCGAGGTAGTTGGCACTAAGCCAGCTGCCGTCATGACGGCAGCGGAGCGAAAAGCAGCCAGAAAGCAGCGAGAAAAGGAATTGGAAAAGAAGAAACGTGAAGCAAGCCAAAGCAGGTCTCGATCATGAACGTCACCTTTAGCAATGCGCACCAAATACTTGAAGTGAAACAGGGCGCGACAGCCGACGAAATTCGAAAAGCCTATTTGAATCTTGTCCGGCAAAATCCACCGGATCGAGAACCCGACAAGTTCCGTGATATCCATGCAGCCTACCAAATGCTCAACGACCCGATAATGCTTGCGACAGCACTGTTGACGCCGAGTCGCGACAAGCCCGACCTTGTAAACGTCATTGCCGAGGCAGAGAAAGTTCGACCTCGTTTAGCCACACTCAGCTTACTCGCGTTGGGGAATCAAGAATAACCTACAGATGAACGAAAGAACTTTGCATAGTATGTTAAATAGCCAATCTACCGATGAGGTGTCGCAAGACGTCCAGGTTGGAGCGTCGATCGAGCCTGCCATCGAGCTTTTGGGCGCAATGGATATTGTCGAAGCTTTTACGGCTTTGCGGCATGAACTCAAACTCCAAGTAAGGGGTGGACGCGAACTCCAGCAGTCGTTGCTGGATAGCGTTCAACGACTGGAGCAAAAAGTCGCAGCGCCGCCAGTCGCAGCGCCGCCAGTCGTTGCGACCAGTGCCCCAGAAAGCCGCAGAATGGCTGAGGCGATAGCAGACATCGAGGAGAGCCTGCAACGCGCCATCGAGTCCATCGTCAAGAAACCAGCCGCAGCTCGCACAGAATTCCATCTGTTGATTCGGTTCGATGAAATGGTGTCGAAGGCCCCTTGGATTGCCAAGGTGTTTGCGGGCAAATGGCTCGAAGATCTCCGTGCAACTCTCGCGCATTCGATCACTTTAGGAATCCCGTCGGACGCAGCTCAGGACTCGACCCATCGTGGGTTGGAGCTGCTGCTGGCTCGTGTTCATCGATTGATGAAGCAATGCGAAATCGAACGTGTGTGTGTATTGCATCAAGCATTCGATGCTGAGACAATGAATGCCGTGGATATGATCGTTGACCCGACCGTGCCCAGCACCCATGTGGCCCAACAACTACGTCCTTTGTATCGGTGGCGAAACACGACGTTGCGTTGTGCCGAAGTTCGAATTGCGAGCTGACATAACACAAATCAAGAGTTCAAGCAGGACAAGCAGCCAACTTGTCATCCCAAGTCCCCAGCAGGCTGGTAACCTGTATTACAAACCAAACCAAAACAATACTAGACAAACATGGATAACCAGCAATCAACTATCGTCGGCATTGATCTTGGAACCACCAATAGCGTGGTGGCTGTCTACGTAAATGGAAAGGTGCAAGTCATCGAAGAAGATGGCACATCGATTCTCCCCTCGGTGGTTGGCATGACCCTCGACGGTAAACTGATTGTTGGCAACGCCGCAAAAAACCAATTGTCTGCCTTTCCTGATCGGACCGTAGCGTCGGTAAAACGTCGGATGGGTCAGGCTGTGCAAATCAAGATGGCTGGTCAGGATTATTCACCGCAGGAAATCAGCGCGATTATTCTGCGTCGATTGAAGCAGCGTGCGGAGACTTTTTTGGGAGCTTCGGTGACCAGAGCGGTGATCACGGTGCCAGCCTTCTTTGACGAGAACCAGCGTCAAGCGACTCGCGAAGCTGGTCAACTGGCTGGCCTAACGGTCGAACGTATTATCAACGAACCAACCGCTGCCAGCTTGGTCTATCACGCGATCAACAGCGAGCGACGCCATTTGATTGTGTACGACTTGGGTGGTGGTACCTTTGACGTTTCGATTGTACGAGTCGAGGACGGGGTCATCGAAGTGCTGAGCAGCAAAGGGGATACGCAACTGGGCGGCGACGACTTCGATGAGTTACTAAGTAAGTACGTCTCGGATGCGTTTTTGACGAAGCACAATTTCGATTTGATGGAGCAGAGCACCACCCGCTGGCGATTGATTCAGGCTTGTGAGCGTGCCAAATGCGAACTCTCGTCGTCTGGATCTGTCCACATTTCGGAAGAGTTTATCGCGACCGTAGACGGCCATCCCGTCAATCTCGACATCGAAATAACTAGGTACGAATACGAAGAATTGATTGCCGCGTTGGTGGAACGAACCATATCCTGCGTAGACGATGCCATTCGCGATTCCGGTTTGTCGACGAGTCAATTGGACGAGTTGATTCTGGTAGGGGGATCCACGCGGACGCCGTTGGTGCAGCGTAGATTGCGAGAGGAATTTCAGCGCGATCCCAAGTGGTCGGTGAATCCTGATTTGGCGGTTGCCCTAGGGGCCGCAACTCAGGGTGCCATGCAGGAAGGACATTCGATCGGTCCCGTGCTTATCGACGTCGCAACGCACACGTTGGGAGTTTCCGCTCTGTCGGGTTCGCCGTACGACCCGGAACTCAAATTCGCACCCATCATTCGTCGAAACTCACCACTGCCAGCGAAGTATGAAGATATCTTCCATACGATCAGTTCGAATCAACAGGTTGTCGAGGTGCATGTCTTCCAAGGCGAAAGTTCGCAGTTGAGTCGCAATCAGTCGATTGGACGTTTTTTGCTAGAGGGGCTCAATGAAGCTAAAGATTCCAATGGCGAGATTTTGGTCCGATTCGACTTAACACTCGATGGCACCCTGACCGTAACCGCCACGGAACGTGTGACAGGCATTTCCAAAATGTTGACGATCGACAACGCTCTTTCGCAGATGAGGGAGACGGATAGGGAGGCGAACGAAGAACGTATGGAATTGCTTTTCGAAGATTCCGTCGGTTTCAGTTCGATCGACCACGAAGAAAAGTTGACCGAGGAGGACGAGGAAGGGAGCTCAAGCGAATGGATTCAATCTGCTGAGTCTGGCGACATCCTTCGAATCGATGGCGCAGAGGAATCGGAACCCCAACAGTTGCAGATCGTCAAACGCGCTATGGCGGTGCGTTCCTCTGTGACTAGTGATGATGGCGAAGATATCGATCGCTTGATCGGGTTGATTGAGACTGCTCGGCAAAGCCATGACGAAGAATTGTTGGAAGGGTTGCATGCGGAACTCGAGGACTTGTTGTTTTATCTAACATGACCAACGAACCCAATCTATTTGTCTGTCCTGTTTGTCGCGCGAAACAGGTTGCAAAGCCCGAGTGTCGCCGTTGTAGTGCAGACGTGTCCCTTTATTTGAAATCACTTCGTAGCATGGACGTGTCACGAAGACAATTGGATTTGGCGAGAGAAAGTGGCAACGGCCAGCTCGCATCCGAATTATTGACCTACATCCAATGGTTGTCGCCCAACGAATCGAGTTCCCGCATCTAAGCAGAGTTGACTTGCTCTACGTTGAATTTCGGAATCGACATTGCTACGCAGCCAATTCGTGAGGATTCAGGAATAACTCTTACGTTACGAATTCAGCTACGGAACGAGTGCGGACCTTAGACTTGTCTCGCCAGGACAGAATAGCGTACAATCGGACGCCTCGTCCCGTTCGATTTATAAAGAGCAGCCATGTTGCAAACCGGCACAGACCTAATTCCATTCGATTGTTTTGAAAGCGCAAGCCGAGCAGTTCTATCGTTGTTGCATGAACGGCTCGGCTTCGATCTGTGGATGATGACGCGAACCGACGGCCAGGACTGGATCGTCTTGCAAGTCGAGGACCACGGATACAAAGTCAAGGAAGGTTCGGTGTTTCGGTGGGCTGATTCCTTTTGTTCACAGATGGTTCAGGGGCTGGGACCGAGAATCGCACACTGCGCTCAAGACATTCCAAGCTACGCAGCAGCCCCAATTGGTCAGCAGGTTTCCATCGGAGCGTACATTGGAGTTCCAATCAAGAACGCGGACGGTACTCTTTTTGGAACGCTTTGTGCTATTGATCCACGCCCGCAAAACGAATCGATCCAACGAGATCTGCCATGGATTGAATTGATTGCAAGGATGTTAGCAACCATTCTGATCAACGAGATGAAGGCAATCGACGAGGCGCGGCGATTGGAACAAAGCCATCAAGCCACGATGAAAGATACGTTGACAGGTTTACTAAATCGGCCAGGTTGGGACGGCAAGGTTGCTATCGAAGAAACTCGTGCTCGACGCTATGGAAGCCCCATGTGTATTGTTAAGTTTGCAATAAGCGGATTGAAAAAAACAGAGGATCCGAGCGATTCGATTGCGGAGGATTCACTCACTAAAAAAGCTGCCGTTTGCATCCTAAATAAGGTCGGTGAAAACGATTGCGTCGCGCACCTTGGCGGTGGCGAATTCGCGGTCTTGGGAGTGGAATGGGATTTGAAAAAAGCGAAGGAAACCATCTCGGAAATCGTCAAAGCAATGGAGAAGCAGCGTATGGATGCTCGGGTCGGCCATGCCATGCGAAATCCAAACCTAGGACTCAGTGCGGCAGTCGAGGAAGCGGATCGATTTCTGGCTGCTTCCAAGGTGGCGGGACTAACCTCTAACGTAACTTAATTCGTGAGAATTCAGTGCTTTCCGTAATTCGCACGAAGACAGCTACGATTGCATAGGCGAAGCCGGTTCGATGTACGCCATGCGTTCTGACCAACCACCAGCAAAGGCCATAGCACCGACCGCAAGCGCTCGATCGCATCGATTATCCACAAGGAAGTTTTCGAGTTCTGGGGCTGGCATTGGATTCGCGAAAAACGGACCCTGCATAAACTCGCAACCCAATTCTTGAATTGCTTTGTGCTGACAGCGCAGTTCGATCCCTTCGGCAACCAACTTGACGTTGAGATTGCGAGCCATGACTACGAGTCCATGAAGCAAGGCTGCTTCGCACTTGGAGTTGTCGATTTGCTTGATCAACGAACGATCTAGTTTCAGCAGACTGACTGGGAATTGATGCAAGTTGATGAATGAAGCCGTACCTAAACCGAATTCCTCGATGGCTAGATCGACGCCAAGTTCACGGATCGAATTCATGGTCTTAATGGCTTCTGCGGTATCCGATTGGAAGCAGTCCTGCGAAATCTCCAGCAAGAGTCGATTAGGCGATAAACCGGTATCGGCCAGGATGCGGCGAAGGAGATCTACTAAGCCTGGGTCGGCGAACTGCTTGTGAGGCAAGTTCACACTGACTTGCGGTGGGGCTGCTGGACCAAGAGTTGCGCACCAATGGCTACATTGCCGACAGCTTTCCAGCAATAACCATTCGTTAAGTTCCAAAATCAAACTGGACTCTTGTGCAATTGCCATGAACTCAGAGGGATCAATGGATCCGAGTTTTGGATTCTGCCATTGTAGAGTTGCTTCGACAAAGCTCACTTCGCCCGTCAATAGAGACACGACGGGTTGATAGTGCAGCGTGAGTTGAGGCGTTCCGATCGCATCGCTCAAATCGAGTTCAATTTGATAGCGACGGCGGGCTCTGTTGTGCATATCCGTATCGAATAGGACATAGCGGGCACGTCCAGCCTGCTTTGCCTCGTACATAGCCGCATCGGCATCCTGGAGTATATCCTCCGCTCGATCATAATGAGACGGGCCGACAACAATGCCAATGCTTGCTGACGAACGCGCTTGATGTTTTCCAAGCTGATACGGCTTACTCAAAATCGATTGCAAGTTTTCGACAATATTTATCGCATCGTTTGGATGATCGAGTTTTTCTACGAGCACAACGAATTCGTCGCCGCCCAGACGAGCGACGGTTTTCCATTGAGCGCTTGATGACTTGCTCGCGAAAATTCCCTTGCGAAGCCGATCTGCAATCTGCCGCAGTAGTTCATCACCAACATCGTGACCCCAACTGTCATTGATGGCTTTGAATCGATCGAAATCCAAAAACAGGACAGCAAAGAGGCTGTTGCATGAGGTCGCCCTGGCGATGGCTCCGTTCATCCGTTCAAGAAAGTGAGCGCGATTGGACAAACCGGTCAATTGATCCGTCACGGCCGCCCGTGCTAGTTTCTCCTCGGCAGTTTTCTGTGGGGTAATGTCCGAAATGGTACCAGCCATCCTAACAGGGACAGTGTCTCGTTCCTTTGCTGCTTCGCCTCGAATTCGGAACCAGCGCCATTCCCCTTGCTTGGTGCGAATTCGCGTGACTGTCTCAAAGGGCTTGCCGTTCTCCAAGTGCGCGTCAACAGCTTTTTTGTAAGGAGTTCTATCCTCGGGATGGATAAGACCGATAAAAACGTCCTGACGATCAACAATCGGATCGTTCTTGGTCAACCCTAGCAGTTCGTGAAATCTGGGGGAGAAATGAACGTCGGCGGTCAAAAGATTCCAATCCCATAGCCCGTCGGACGAGCCGCGAACTGCCAGTTCAAGCCTTTCTTCGCTTGCCTTCAACGCCGCTTCGGCTTGCCTGCGTTGAGAAATGTCTATCGCGATCCCCAAATAGCCAGTGACGACTCTCGATTCGTCTCGCAGTAGGGTAATTCCAAGCAGGACCGGAACGCAAGATCCATCTTTGCGAACGTAGGTCCATTCGTGCTCATTCGGCAAATTCCGAAGAGACTTTTCAACAAAGACACTGAACCCAGGCTCCAAATGGATCCCTAATTCGGCACCAAACTCGCGCGCTCGAGCCAAGATTTCTTGGTCGAGATGGAACGTACGTGGCGTGCACTTGTCGATCAACTCACCCGCAGAGTATCCTAGCAATCGTTCTGCAGCCGGATTGAAACTGGTAATGGTTCCGTTTGGCGAAGTCGTGATGATGGCAAAATCTGCGTTGTCAACGATTGCTCGACTACTTTCCAGGATCCGCGTGGTCGCGCAGCGTTCATCCTGGCTGAGTCGAATTTCCGTCATGTCCTCTAGAAAATGGACACGTCGTTTTTTGGCATCGTTTAACGAGTCTATCTCACAGGCCCGCGCCTTCAGAAATCGGGTTTCACCTGACGGCCGAAGAACGCGAAACTCCATTTCGAAATCCGATACCAACCGTGTGGCACTGCTCCAATGGGAGAGAACAAACGATAGGTCGTCTGGATGCAATCGTTCCATCCAGCCCAAACCTAGGGTTTGTCCCTGGGTGACTCCCGCGATTTCAGACCACTTTTGGTTCGAATAGAGACACGTTCCGACGCTGTCACATTGCAGGACGCCCAGTGGAGCTGCGTCCATGATTGCCTGAAATTGCGATTCGGAAATGGACATAATTCAGGAACGGCCATGAAGGATTTCCACTTGGGGAGGGCGAAACCCCACACCGTGCAAGATCGACCTGCAGGGATAGGTAAACAAAGCGGACAAGGATAGTTACACCAAAAAAGCCAAGGGTAGGGAAATGTCCTATTGCTTTGACCTAAAAAGGAAGAATCGACGGGAATTCAAGCGAATGAACAGCACAATCGGCACGATCGTAACCTACGCTTGCGCTCGGTCAAATCCTAGTCGCAATGTGCTGACCGACTTCTCGAACGACCGACGCCCAGTCACCTACCCTTGGTTGCCGGAATAGTTTGCAAGTCGGATACCACGGGCTGTCCGGTCGATTTTCAAGCCAACGCCAATCGGGGGTGTAACCCAACATCACACAAGTCGGTCTGGCAAGGGCGCCGGCCAAATGCGCCATCGATGTATCGCTGGTAACGATCAAATCCAAGTACTGAAGGATCGCGGACGTGTCCATGAAAGCCCCACTGGTTTGATCCATGTTTTCCGGGAGGCAATAAATGATTTTGCTCCCCTTCCAATTTTTGAGCTGTTCCGTTCCTGCACCTCGCTGCAAGCTGATCAATTGGATACCAAGGATGTCTGCTAACGGCGTCAGAGCACTTAGCGGTATTGAGCGAAACATGTCCGCTTGATGGTCTGGATTCCCCTGCCAAACGAGACCAACACGGAGTTTTGCAGGCGGTAGTTCTCGACCGAGAACTCCTCGCCAATAGTCGATCAAGTGCTGTGGAACATGGACATATGGGACGTTGCTTGGAATATTGGTGTCGTCGATTTGTAAGACTTGAGCCACGTCCAAAAGCGAACAGTGGAAGTCGAACGGCTGATCGATTTTCAACGAATTGGGAATAAGGACGTCGATGCCCTTGCAGCCTTGAAGCAACGCCAGCAGCGAAGGCTGGATATGAACAATCGTCTTCGCGCCACGGTCTTTTAATTCCTTGGCGAATCGAACAAAATGGATCGTGTCACCAAGTCCCTGCTCGCAGTAGAGCAGGACCGTCTTGCCGTCGAGCGGTTCGCCTCGCCATTTCGGTTGTTGATACGGATGCCGGATCGCTTCGGCGCATTGCCAACGGTAGGCGTACTCTCGCCAGCCCTCTTTGAAATTCCCTTGGTAGAGATGAATGACGCCAAGGTTTCGGTGAAGCTCCGCGTCGGCGGGATTGAGTTGCATGGCCTGATGGTAGTACTTGAACGCAAGGTCCACTCGGCCGGTCCAAGCGTGCAATGTTCCACGATTTCGGTAGGCGTTGAAATAATCCGGCGACAGTTCGATGGCTTTTTGAAAAGCGTCGTCCGCTTCCTGAACTCGCCCAAGATACCGGAGCGAATTGCCCATGTTATTCAGAGCAATTGGAAAATTGGGTTGCATAGCCAATGCGTGCTCGTACGCTTCTACCGACTGCCCGTATTTTCGCAAATCATGACATGCAATTCCGAGGTAGCACCAAGCGTTTACATGGTTTGGCTCACGTTGCAATACCGAACGATAGACTTGTTCTGCATGAACAACGTTTCCTTGTTGATGCACTTGCCAGGTTTGTGCAAGTAGTTCGTCCGTGGTGGGCATTGCAATCCAAAGTGCGTAGGCAATGTCAAAGGTAATAACGTCGTTGAGACTAGTTTAACAAGTACGATTTGTAGAGAATCACGGCACGGAGTGCCGTGCTACACTCGGCACGGAGTGCCGTGCTACACTGGGTCATTTCTTGCTGCCAATACAGTATACCGAAGTTCGCGTTCGCACAATTAGGTCGTCGCCGACAACTGCAGGCGAGGCAAGGCAACCGGCCTCGAGCGTGTTCACTGCCAGTGGTTTTCCATCGGTGGAATAGACATGTCCCTTTCCCTTTTCGTCGAGGCAGTAAATGCGGTTGCCAGCCAAGATAGGTGAAGCGCTAAAGTCACCACCGAGCCGTTCTTGCCATACAAGCTCGCCCGTGGCTCGATTCATGCCGCTCAAGACGCCGCGGTCATCCACCGTACAAATGAGGTCGCTCCCAACCAAAATCGGTGAGGGTTTGCTTCCGATGGCTTTGGCCGCTTCCCAAGCCACATGCGTTTGAGTGATGTCCCCATTGCCGCCCGCTCCTATTGCGATCAACTTCCCCTTGCTGAAACCTGTGTTGGTGAAAATATGCTTGCCATCGAATATCGGTCGTGTGGCCGAAGAAAACTCTGAGTATCGAACCCGCCAAAGCTCCTTGCCGTCAGTCGGGTCATAGGCAAGCACCGCCTTGGAAGTGGTGCTGATCATTTGGATTTGTTTCTTGTCCGAACCTGGACTCGCTACTTCAATGATTTGAGGGGTTCCAAAGGCTTTCTTAACATCGCCATCTTCGGTCCCGTAGTCGACGTTGCGATCGACTTGCCAAACCGTGTCGCCTGTCTTTTTGTCCAAGGCCACGACAAATTGCTTGTCGTATCCGTCCATGTGATAGATGAGTAAATTGCGAAAGAGGATCGGCGACGAACCGGCTCCCCGATAGTGATTGCATTTCAAATCACGTCGTTGCCAAACGATTTCGCCACTATCGCGATGGAGCGCCGCGGTCCCATACGCTCCAAACGAAACGTAAAGGGTTCGGCCGTCGAGTACGGGTGTGGGTGAACCGTAAGAATTGAAGGCATGGAAATCCTTTTGTGTTTCGGTATTGGCAAAGACTTCCTTGTTCCAACGAATTGCACCCGATTTGCGGTCGAGTGCGATGGCCGACATGCTCAGCCCGTTCTCACTCGCAGTCGTGACCCAAATCGTATCGCCCCACGCGACAGGCGAGGACCAAGCTTTTCCGGGGATTTCCGTCCGCCAACGCACGTTTTCCGACTCGCTCCATTGAATGGGTGGGCTGGCACTCGGGCTGGCGTGTCCGTCACCAGTCGGACCGCGGAATTGCGGCCAAAACGCATCTCCAGCCGTCTCGACTTCTTTTGCCGACCAAGCCCAGCCGATGGAATAGGGGGCTTGCTCCTGGGTTTTTCCAACGTTGGAGCAAGCGGCGGACGTCAAACCGATTGCAAGAAGAACACGGAACCATGATAGGCGAGGCATTTAGCGGTCCTTGAGGACGGAAAGGAGTATCGGTGGCGGCAAGGTTGAAAACAAGCCGATAAGCCCCAGTATATTCCAAAATGGGACCGACGGACGTAGCGCATGGAAGAACGGCACTGTACTTCATTTCAAAACCGGTTAAAAAAGAGACGCCGGTGACTTTTCCCAAGTCCTTCGCGTCCAATCGTTGGGGATTTTGACCATTTCCATTCTCTAGCAAAACATTCCTTACCATGGCAGCCAAGCGAATCCTGTTTCTCGTTGGAGACTTCGTTGAAGACTACGAAATCATGGTTCCGTTTCAAATGCTTTTGATGATCGGGCATCATTGCGACGCAGTATGTCCAGACAAGGAGCCCGGAGATTCGATCCTGACTGCGATCCATGATTTCGAAGGGCATCAAACGTATAGTGAGAAGCCTGGCCATCGTTTTCGCATCAACGCCGATTTTGCAACGACGGATCCAGCTACCTACGATGCGCTTGTGATCCCAGGGGGCAGAGCCCCGGAGTACTTGCGACTCAACGAACGTCTGCTTGACATAGTCCGACACTTTGCAAAGACCAACAAGCCGATCGCGGCCATTTGCCACGGGGCTCAGATTTTGGCCGCTGCAGGCGTACTCGCGGGCAAGCAATGCAGTTGTTACCCGGCGGTCCGCTATGAAGTTTCAAGCACCGGGGGTACCTATGTCGAGCCCTCGGCCGGTATGGATTCTGCACATACCGATGGCAATTTGGTTTCAGCCCCTGCTTGGCCTGCTCATCCAGCATGGATCGCTCAATTCGCCAAATTGCTCGGCTCCAAGATTGAGGCGTAAGCGTTGTCGATATCGAGTACAACTGCCGAGTCACTTGAAATCCTCAGGCGGCGATTCGGCTACGAAAACTTTCGATCGACTCAACAGAAGATCATCGATCGCACGTTGGCTGGTGGCAACAGCTTGGTGATCATGCCGACAGGCGGCGGTAAATCGTTGTGCTTTCAGATTCCCGCGCTTATCTATGCGCAAGACTTTGCTGGCAAATCGTCACGAGAACGACACTCGATTCGTCCGCCTCTCACTCTTGTGCTGTCGCCGCTGATCGCATTAATGAAAGATCAAGTGGATGCGTTGCAGGCCAAAGGGATTGAGGCTACGTTTGTCAACTCCTCGCTCGACCGGGACGAGCGCAATCGTCGGTACCAACAGATTGCAGACGGGCTTTATACGTTACTGTACGTGACCCCGGAACGGTTTCGCAAGGAAGAGTTCGTGGCTATCCTGCGAGAACGGGACGTCAAACTACTCGCCGTGGACGAAGCTCATTGCATCAGTGAGTGGGGGCACGATTTTCGCCCCGACTACACGCGAGTCGGTGAGTTTCGACGCGAGCTTGGTAATCCAACGACGATTGCGTTGACGGCGACCGCAACGCCGGATGTGCAATTGGATATTTTGCGACAGCTTGGCATCGCTTCTTTTGGCGCTTCGCTCGAAGAATGCCAACTGTTTCATGAAGGGATTCAGCGTCCTAATTTGTCATTGCAAGTGCGCGAAGTTTGGGGCCTCGACGAAAAAGTAGAGATTGTGCAAGAGACCGTGCAGCGTTGGGGTAACAGCAGTGGAATTGTTTACTTCACGTTGATTCGCACGCTTGAGGAAACGAGTGATCGACTGCACAAGCTTGGTATCGATCATGTGTGCTACCATGGAGATCTAGCGAGGAACGATCGACGTCGAGTTCAAGAAGGATTCATGCGGAACCGATGTCCACTCGTTTTGGCAACCAATGCCTTTGGAATGGGGATCGACAAGGAGGACATTCGATACGTTCTTCATGCAGAGATTCCCGGCTCGATGGAATCGTATTACCAAGAGATCGGTCGATCGGGGCGCGACGGTTTGCCTTCCGAGTGCATTCTTATGTACGACCAACGCGATCTCAATACCCAAGTCGAATTCATGCGATGGAGCAATCCAGACGCAGACTTCTACGAACGTACCTATGACCTACTACTTCACGACGTCGATTCGGTTCGAGCGTTCGGAATGGAATGGTTGCGAGAGCGATTGTGCGATCGCCAGAAACGTGACCGAAGACTTGAGACGGTTCTCGCAATGCTCCAGCGTTACGGCGTCATTCAGGACGAGAACGATCTATCGGATGTCACTATCGACGGGCCATTGCCGGCTTCCTTGGCCGACAGCCAACATCGAGCCGCCAAGCTGTTGCGGGATCAAAAAAAGCTTTATGCGTTGGTCGAGTATTCCAAAGCCGAGGACCCACGAGTGTTCATTCATCGCTATTTTTCAGCGGCGACCGAGCAGTTGCCATGAGCCAACGCGAACTTGTCCAACTGCCGGTTTCTAAGAAGTGGCTAGTCGATGGCTTCGGTTGGTACTCCAAAAAGATGGTAGCCAAACAATTCATTTCCTTCGGCGTTCAAGACGAACTGCTCAAAGCGGTCCGAATCGACGATGGGACGCCGATCGTTGCCTTTGCCAATCATGCGAGCTGGTGGGATCCGATCGCTGGGATGTTGTTGCAGCAAGCCTATTTTTCGAATCGAACTTTCTACGCTCCGATCGATGCCGATGCTTTGGAAAACTACCGGATCATGTCAAAGCTTGGTTTCTACGGAGTTCGCATGCAAAGTTTCGACGGTGCATCGCATTTTTTAAGCGTCACGAAGGCCATTTTGGAATCCGGAAAAGTGACGATTTGGATTACGCCGGAAGGGCATTTTTCCGACGTCCGTGATCATTCCCAGCCTCTCATGCCAGGACTTTCGCACTTGGCGTCAAGAATCCCAGGGGTGATGTTTGTGCCGGTAGCGTTTGAGTACGGTTTTTGGAACGAGAGTCGCCCGCAGATTTTCGCACGTTTTGGAACCCCTATAAGTTCGACGGAATCCCGCTCCAAAGCGGCGTGGAATGAGTTGCTCAGCGGCAGGTTGCGGCAGACTCAAAACGAACTTGCTCAAAGCGTCATTGCCAGGGTTCCGGTGGCGTTCGAGTACCTCATTGCGAGTCGCCCCGTCAGGCTCGGCTGGTACGACTACGGTCGAAGCTGGGCGGCTTGGCTGCAAGGCAAACCCTTTGACCCACGCCATTCGGTGTAGCTACCGCCTTGCCACAATAGTCACTGCAAACAAAAACATCAGCGACCTGATATGATGTACTTGGCATCGTGATCCGTGCAATGCCTATCCAGACGCTTGCCCCTCTCTCGGAACCTACCTCCATGCGCATCCATCCGATTTCCATATTTGCGACTCTCCTACTTCTCTTCAGTGTGGAATCCCAAGCTGCTGAGCCAAAGAACATCGCCTGGACCAAACAGGTCCTAGATACCAAGTTTCGATCCGAGGGTGTGGCCGTGGCCGATGTGAACAAGGATGGCAAAAAGGATGTCCTCAACGGCGAGTATTGGTACGAAGCTCCGGACTGGAAGCCCCATGAGATGCAAGCGCCCATGGATCACAAAGATGGTCTTGGAAACTACAGCCGGTCCTTCGCTTGTTGGTCCGATGATTTTAATAAAGATGGATTTCTTGATCTGATCGTCATCGACTTCCCAGGTGCACCTTGTTACTGGATGGAAAACCCCAAGGGGGCAATGGGGCATTGGACCAAACAACCCATTTGGCATAGCGCCTGCAACGAGACACCTCTTTATGCGGACTTGCTCGGAACTGGCAAACGGGTTCTTGTAATGGGTTTCCAACCGAAAGGATCGAAGCCCGAAGGAAACGAAGGGCAGATGGCATACTTTACGCCAAACGAAAACGATCCCAACGCATTGTGGGACATGCATCCGATCAGCGAACCAAGCGAACCAGGCAAAAATGGAATTCCTGGTACGATGCGATTCAGCCATGGACTTGGTGTGGGCGATCTCAACAACGACGGTAAGCAGGATGTTCTTTCCACCGGTGGTTGGTGGGAGCAACCGAGCCAAGTGGATGGTAAGTCAGCTTGGTCTTTTCACCCAGCGAATCTTGGCGAAGCGTGCGCGGACATGTTTGCCTTTGATGTCGATAACGATGGCAAGACCGACGTCTTAAGCACTTCGGCGCACAAATTTGGGATTTGGTGGTACAAACAACGCCCAATGCCAAAGGATTCCAAAGAGCCTCATCCTGTCTTTGATAAGATTGAGCTCTTTGGGCGACTGGCATCGGAAACGCATGCCGCACATTTTGTGGACATGGATGGTGATGGCAACAAGGATTTGGTGACCGGCAAGCGTTGGTGGTCACATGGTCGTTCGGAACCAGGTTCCAATTGGGATGCCAAAGTGTACTGGCTTAGAGCGGAAAAAGAGAACGATGGCTTTGTCAATTTTGTACCGCAGTTGATCGATAGCGACTCCGGCATCGGAACCCAATTCGAGGTGGCCGATATCAATGGCGATGGACTACTTGATATCATTTCATCCAATAAGAAGGGGGTTCGCATTCTCCTTCAAAAGCGATAATAGCCCCAAACACCAATCATGACACGGAGGCATAACCTTCCCGCTGAGCTTGTCGCCAACAATTCACTTAGGTTGAGCGGGAGCTTGCCTCCCCTCAACCTTGTTTTGGCGTACTACGTAACCTCCCGGTAACCGCCGCACTTCGCTCCCGCCTCGACCGCCTTAGGCGGTCGAGGCGGGAGCGAAGTGCGGTACTTTAAGGTCGGAGCAGCACTTTTAGTACGCCAAAACGGCGTCCGTCGGAGGCAAGCTCCGATCGGACGAAAATGCTTCACAGCGTTGCCGAGGGAAGATTACTGAGCAGCGAATGTCCTTTACCTGTTTTTTTCCCCTACAACCAGGATTCCCCATAATGGATCGCGTTTGCCACTTTGAAGTTCCCTATTCGGATAAACAACGAATGGAGACTTTTTACGGCAAGGTATTTGGCTGGCAATTCATGCCTGTCCCTGGCGATGTGCCCTATACCTTCGTCATCACAACCGAAGTTGACGAGAATTTCATGCCCAAGAGTGCTGGGGGCGTCAATGGAGGGACTTATCCGCGCGGCGACGGTGGCGGAAGCAAGTCGCCCGTGGTGGTCATCGAAGTGGCGTCGTGTACCGAGCGTGCACAACAAGCCGTGGACGCGGGAGGGACAATCGTCATCGGCCCTCACGAAATTGGCGGCATGGGCATCTACGCTCAAGTCAAAGATTCCGAAGACAATATCATCGGCCTCTGGCAACCATTGGGACACAGCGAGTAGTCAACGACGGTGTCTGTGTGAATGGGAACGAGCGAGGCTCTTCGCTCGTTAGGTCCCAACCAGACCTGAGCGAGGGCCTCGCTCAGCCACAGAAACGAACGTGTAGCCCGAACACGACCTTGAAATCCTCGCAAGTATCGGTAGCATAGGCGGTTACAGCATTGAAATTACCTGCGTCGCTCTATGCGATTGCAGGCGTGCTGGCTCAAGTTTTGGCAAACCAATTGGGAACGAATGGTCTTATTTCAGCGAAATAGGGACTTACCGTTTGCATTTCCACCTATTTCTGACTGATTTTCAGTCTCAGCCAAGTCGAGGCCACGTTGCAACCACCAGGAAAGTTCGTTCATGATTGATCAGTTGGCAGAATACGATTTTTCATCGCTTTTCACTCTTGCCTCCCTCCAAGTTGTTGTGGCATTGATTGTCATCGAAGGTTTGCTTTCGGTTGATAATGCGTTGGCGATTGCCGCATTGGCCTCACATTTAGATGAAAAGCAACGCAAATTAGCCATCACGATTGGCTACGCTGGCGCCTATGGGTTCCGAATTCTTGCTTTGTTCCTTGCCGCGTATATCCTGCACAACCACTGGTTGATGGCTTTGGGAGCTAGCTATTTGATTTGGTTGATGTGTAACCATTTTGCAGAAAGCGAAGATGAAGACGAGCACAAGGGAGCGCACAAAGCGCCTAGTTTTGCCAAGACGATAGCTCTGATCGCATTTCTCGATCTCAGCCTCAGTTTCGATAACGTCGTGGCAGCGGTTGCGTTCGCCCGCGATAGTATCCTTTTGGTCTATGTCGGTGTGACCATCGGTATCCTCACGCTTCGACTCGTTGCGGGCTACTGTATCAAATTGCTTGAAAAGCATCCTTGGCTCGAACATACGGCCTTCTTATTGGTTGGCTTTGTGGGTGCACTGCTATGCATGGAACTTTTTTGGGATACCTATATCAGGCAGGACCTGCCTGTCTTTGGTTACGAACTGATTCATGGTGAACACACCGTCGACGTCACAAGTACGTTGGACGCGAAGGAAGCGGAGAATCATTTGCACTACCACATCAAAAAACCGGCCAAATTTGGCGGGATTTTCTTGATCGTGCTGGTGCACATGGCCTATGAAAAGTTTCCTGCGTTCAAGAAAGTGTTTTTTCCAATCGTCATCGTGTTTCGGCATCTTTTCGCGATGGCAGCACGCGCCATCAACGCTCTATTCTGGCTTGTCACTTGGCCAATACGCATTCTTTTTAGATCCCTGCGTCGTGCCAGCTCTTAACCGATCCACCTTGAACCTGACGCGGACCTTTCAAAATGATCCCTAACTTCCCAGTTCCTGAACCCACCGTTGTTTGGAATCGTTTTTTCGAATTGCTCCAAGTGCCAAGACCCTCCAAAGCGGAGGGAGCCGCTATCGATTACTTGAATCGCTGGGCAGATGCCTTGGGCTTCGAGTCACGACGGGATGCCGCGGGAAACCTAGTGGTCCATGTACCATCTACGAAAACTCAATCCGCTGGACCGACGGTCGTTTTGCAATGCCATGTCGACATTGTGTCCGTCACTGCCGATGGAGATGCGCACGGAGCCGACGCTTCACGAGGAATAATACCGACCGTACGCGGCGACTTCAATCCAGCGGACGAAAAAAGACTCGTCCCCAACGCTTCGGGCGATTGGATCAACGCTCCTTTCACAACCCTCGGTGCGGACAACGGCATTGGAGTTGGAATGATGATGGCCTTGGCGGAGTCGAATCATCGACAGGTACCCTTGCAATTGCTCTTCACCATTGATGAGGAAGCGGGCATGTCTGGGGCCTTTGGGCTTGATCCAATTGCACTGGGCATAACCGGAAAATTGCTGATCAACATCGACACAGAGGACGATGATGAAATCACTATCGGCGCCGCAGGCGGACGCGACGTTGAAATTCAATGGCAAGGCGAATGGGAACCCGCTATCAACCCTGCTTGTTTTTCAATAACTTTGCAAGGGCTCAAAGGAGGTCACTCCGGAATTGAAATCAATCAAGGACGAGCCAATGCGATTCGAACCGTGGCGCGAGCCTTGCGACGGCTCACTGACTCAATGGATCTGAGGCTACTCAAACTAAGTGGCGGCTCGCGACGCAATGCGATTCCAGATTTTTGTACAGCGACTGTGGTTTTCGATGCCGCTAAGTTACCAGACGCAAAGGCTGTACTTCAGGCTTGCACCGATCAATGGAACCAACTCTATGCCGGTCGAGACAACCCGATCGCAATCGAAATGAAACAGCTTTCGGATTTGCGGCCTGACGCCTGTTTGTCCGTTGCCAGCACGCGCTCGCTGATACATCTGCTCAACGGTATTCCGACCGGTATTTGCGAGATGACCCCTGAGATTCCCACCCTGGTCGAGTCGTCATGCAATCTGGCAATCGTTGAATGGATCACATCGAACTCAGCAAGAATTATTTGCAGTGTTCGCGGGACCACTGGCTTTGCAGCGGATGACATCTGCGACACGCTGCGATCGATCGTAGGGCTTTCTAACGGAACGATCGAAATCGCCGATGGATATCCTGGCTGGAAACCAAGACTAGAATCCCCACTCCTGAAGATTGCGATTGAGCAATACGAAGCGTTGTTTGCCTCGACCCCAAAGGTGCATGCAGTCCACGCAGGACTCGAATGCGGATTGCTGATCGAGAAGTTACCAGGACTGGATACGATTTCGATCGGACCTACGATCAAGGGCAACCACGCAGTTGGCGAACGTGTCCAAATCAGTTCTGTTGCAAAATCGTATCGCTACGTGAATGCAATTCTTGAGCAGCTTGGGCGATAGGCGTGCCGCAAATATTGTTATTGTGGCAGAGCGAGGACCTCGCTCGTCCACATTTGTCGCCTTGCGCTCTGCGAAAGTGCGTTGCCATGAGGCACTTTCGCGGAGCGAAAGGCGACAATTGCTATTTCCGTCTGAGCGCAACACCTGTCGGTGAGTCCCCATTTTCCGCAATCGCTTCCGGAGGCCCAATGCCTAAAATTTTACCGCCATCGATTCCTCCCCCGGGACCAACATCAATCACCCAGTCGCAGCATCCAATCAAACTCATGTGATGTTCGACAACGATGACTGTGTTCCCTTTCTCGACCAAGTCCTGCAGGACACCGATAAGGCGGACGACATCGTCCATATGCAGACCGGTTGTCGGTTCATCCAATAGGTATAGTGTTTTGCCTGTGCCTGGTTTGGCTAACGCACTTGCCAACTTGATCCGTTGTGCTTCACCACCGCTAAAGGTATTCGACGGTTGCCCTAACGCGATGTAGCCCAGCCCGACTTGGTCAAGGCATTGCAGCGGCACTTTCAGTTTCGGAATCGCATCGAAGAATTCGACCGCGTCTGATATGCACATATCCAAACAGTCCGCAATCGACTTTCCCTTGAACTGCACGGCCAGCGTGGACCGATTAAATCGCCGGCTGCGGCATTGCGGACACGGGACATAGACATCTGCTAAAAAACTCATTTCGAGCTTTTGACGCCCTTGTCCACCGCACGCCTCACAGCGTCCTGAGCCAGTATTGAAACTAAAGCGGGCTGCGTTGAAGCCGCGTTGCTTGGCATCTTTTGTTTTCGCAAAGACGGCTCGAATCTCATCCCAAAAACCGCAATACGTGGCCGGGATGCTGCGAGGAGACCGACCAATGGGAGATTGATCAATCTCGATGAGCTTGTCAATCCCATCCAATCCATCGATCTTTCGGATGTGCGATGGCAAAGACTCGCCGCTGAGCGATCTTCGCACCGCCACCGCTAGCGAATCATGGACGAGAGTGCTCTTGCCACTGCCGCTCACGCCAACGACTCCCACGAATCTCCCTAAGGGAAACTCAACTCGGACGCTTTCTAAATTGTGCTTAGTAATGCCTGAAAGCACCAACGAAGGATGAGTCTCCCCGACACTTCGCTTCCGACTCGAGGGCATTGGAATGGTGCGTTGAAGGTATTGTGCGGTTAGCGATTTGAGATTGCTCAAAAAATGCTCGGGCGCACCCACCGCGATAACTTCGCCTCCTAGTTCGCCTGCTCCGGGACCGATATCGATAAGCAAATCTGCGGCTTTCATGACCTCTTCATCGTGTTCCACCACCACCACGGTGTTGCCACGTTGCTGGAGCGCCCGCAGTGAGGCAATCAGCCGTTCGGTGTCTTGAGGGTGCAAACCGACCGAAGGCTCATCGAGCACGTAACAGACCCCAATCAGCCCCGTTCCGATACTCGTCGCCAATCGAACGCGTTGCAATTCGCCACCGCTTAACGATTCTGCTGGCCGATCCAATGTCAAATATGTGAGCCCAACTTCTCGCAGAAACGACAACCTCTGTGAAATCTCGCGGAGAATCGGAAGGCCGATTTTGGCCTGCCGATCCGTTAGCTTCAATCCTTCAAGCCAATTCATGGCTGCATCCAACGGCAACTTGGTAATGTCGGCAATCGAGAGACCGCTCAGTCGAATGGCCAAGGACTCTTTTCTCAATCGTTGACCGTCACATGCACTGCACTTATTCTCCGAGTCGCCATCGAGATACCCAAACCCCTCGCATTTGGGACAAGCTCCATACGGACTATTGAAGCTAAAGGTACGAGGCTCAATCTCGAGCAGGCTGACTCCACAGGCGATGCAAGCAAATCGCGTTGAAAACGTACGCTCTTGGGGGAGCGGCTCATTCGGAATGTTCGCCGAAATTTCAACCAAACCGTTGCTCAGTCGCAGCGCAACCGCCACCGCCTGTTCAATGCGATCACGACTGTCTTGGCGAACAACCAGTCGATCCACCAACGCCGAGATGGAGTGCTCTTTTCGGACCGCAAGTGTGGGGAGCGATTCAATTTCGTAAAGCTCACCGTCGACTCGCACTCGCAGCAGTCCCGCTTTAGAAATCCGCTCGAACACATCCGCGTGGCCACCCTTTCTGCCGATCACCATGGGGGCGAGCAGAGTTAGTTTGGTCCCGCTGGTGAACTCGCAAATGGCATCAATGATCTGGCTTGGGGGCTGCCGATCGATGGGCTGACCGCATTGATGGCAAGCTGGTGTGGCAATACGGGCCATCAACAATCGCAAGTAATCGTAGATTTCGGTAACGGTGCCAACAGTGCTGCGTGGGCTAAGTACCCCTTGCTGCTGATCGATGCATAGTGCGGGCTGCAATCCTCGAATGGAGTCGACGTCCGGTCGTTCCATTTGATCGATGAACTGCCTCGCGTAGGTCGACAAGCTCTCTAGGTATTGCCGCTGCCCTTCCGCGAAGAGAGTATCGAACGCCAGCGAACTTTTGCCACTACCGCTGACTCCGGTGATGACGGTTAGCTTGCCGCGAGGGATATCGAGGTCAACGTTCTTGAGGTTGTGTGTTCGAGCACCACGGATTTCAATCTGACAAACAGATGGAACTACGATGGGAGCTGTCTCGGTCGTTGCTCGCGAGGACCTCCCCTTTTTCATTTTGCCAACCCGGATTCGTATAGCATGTACAACTTGGGTTCGAACAGCGAATTGATCGGCGAAGGGACCTTGCCGTTATCGAGAGCGAAAATCTGCGAACCCGCAAAGATCTCATCCGACAGGTATTTTCGAGGTACATCCGCCAACTGGATCGAGCCAAGGTCTATGGTATTGGTCGTCTTGACCGCTATTTGAAATCCCCATTCGCCGAAGGAATTGAGATGGGTACGATAGGGATTCACGCGGAAATCGGCGGCTTCGATGGTGGCTTCGATACACCAAAAGGCTTCTCGAGTTATGATCGGGGAACTGCTTTGCGTGACCAACGCACCATCCTTGTTCAGAATGCGGTGGATCAGTTTGTAGAATTCGATGCAATAGAGTTTATTGAGCACTTCACTGTGCGGGTCCGGCAGGTCGATGATGATGCGATCGTACCACTCGCGGCTCGGATTCAGTCTTGCAAACGCTTGTTGAACGTAATTGAATGCGTCGGCATGTATGATTTGAACCCGCGGGTCCAAGAGGCTATCCCCGTTAAGCTTTCGGATGACTGCAAAACGTTTACTGAGCTCGGTCATGCTTGGGTCGATATCGACTAGCTCGATTGCTTCGACAGACGGGAATTTCAAGACCTCGCGAATGGCAAGCCCGTCACCACCTCCCAAAACCAGCACTTTTTTTGGCGGTTTCCCCAAACTCATGACAGGGTGAACCAGGGATTCGTGATAGCGATGCTCGTCCAGGGCCGCAAACTGCAGGTGACCATCGAGGTAGAGACGCACTTCACCATTGCGAGGGTGACTGGTAAGAACGATACGCTGATAGGGTGTCTGCTCCGAGTAGATCATTTCGTCTGCGAAAAGTTGCCCTTCGGCAAATTGGGTGATCAGCCCGGATGCAAAAAGACCTGCAAGCAATATCCCGATCACCAGGATCGCGAACTTCCAATAGCTCCGCACTTTGGGATGCGACGCCCCAAACATCGTCAGGGCGATAGCCGCAACCGAAATATTCAGAAGACCGATCGCAAACGACGAACGAAAGAGGCCAAGACTAGGGAGCAGCAAGAGCGGGAAACTAACCGATCCGATGAGTGCGCCGATGTAGTCGAGGCTAAGGACATGGGCTAGCGATTCTGAGAAGCTGGTCGATCGCGAAAGGATGCGAGTCAGCAGTGGTATCTCAAGGCCAACCAACGTGCCGATGAGCAAGATGAGTCCATACATCACGGGTTTGTACAACGCATAGTACGGGAACACTAGAAACAGCAGGGCAGCAGACAGCCCGCCAACCAACGCGACTGCGATTTCAATTTGGATGAATCGCTCGACAAGCTGGTCATGAATGAACTTGGTCAAATAGGATCCAATGCCCATCGCGAACATAAAGAGACCGATGGTGATCGAAAACTGCGCGACGCTATTGCCAAGTAGGTAGCTTGATACCGCAGCGATAATGAGTTCGTAGGCGATACCGCATAGCGCTACAATCAAAACGGACAGCAGCAGCCATCCGGTTTGATGTGGAGTCAGAGACGTTTGAGGCGTATTGTCATCCGGTTCAGGACTACTTTCCAAAACTGAAGCCTTTGGAACCGGTGCGTGCTCGGGCGGCTGAGCTGGAGCTCGAAGCGCGACTGGTTCGAACCGTGCTGACAGCAGTCTTGTGGTAGTTGGCAGGGCTCATGAGGGTATTGGAAAAGCCGGGTTTGCCGGCTGCGTTTGCGCCTGAGTAAAATCTATTTTGTCGCCCCATCATCGAGCCAAGCATGTAGCCCATCATCATGCCGCTTGGACTGAATCCGTAAGGATGCGGACGATGGTATCCATGGTTGTCCGATGCGACGAGTCGGTTGTTGGCAACATCCATCGTCACGGTAAACTCTTTCGACTCCCCCATGTCCTGGGTCATGTTTTGGTTTGGATCCTGGAATCCGATGATTTCGCCGCCAGTCGACATGCTAACCCCGACAGGAGAGTTCATGGCCTTTAATTCGTTCAGCTTGGCTGCGTACTTTTTCAAGAACTCGGCTTCTTTGGTTTGGTCTTGTTTTTCCGGTTCGATCGCCTGGATCTCAGCCGTACTGCTTACTTCTGCATTGCCATCGGTTGCGGAAACGACTGCTTCGGTGGAATCTTTGACGGCGTCATTCTTGGCGACAGCCCCTTCATCCAAAACGGCAACCAGTGCATCCACGACTTTGTTAAGGTCGACAACATCGGTGTTGTCGACGCCACAACCTACGGAAAAAGCAAGCAATGTTCCGACTGGAAGAAGGGCCGCTAGTGAAAACTTCATTGGATTGTCTCCGTTTTGGGTGTGATTTTGTGTTCGTATCAGCTTCTAACCGACAGTAGCTGAATCTATGAGAATTCAGACCATTTCTGCTCATCGCAACGCCTAATCATCATAGCAATTCCAACATGGAGTTGCAAAAATTGTCTGCCGCCGAAATGGAATCCCCATGCCTAAAACTCTGCGTTTTGCGACCGCTAACCACGAATATCGTAGCAAAGAATTTTATCTTGCTCGCGGATGTACAGTTTTCCTTCGAGGATCACCGGATGGGACCAACTAGGACGATCTCCATTTCCCGGAATTTTGAATGAACCAACTTCCTTATATTCTGTTGGATTGGCCTCCGCTAAAGCCATGACTCCATTCTGAAAACGGATATAGAGTCGGTCACCTCCAGCGATTACTACGGCGGACCCTTGGCCGGACCCTCGAGTTTTCCATTTCTCTTCTCCCGTCAAAAAGTCTGCACAGAATGGGATGCCTTTGTCCTCGGAATCGCCATACAAATGTTGCCCGACCAAGACCATGCCACCGTGTTTGTTCGACAACTTGTTATTCAAACCAAAGATCTCTTTAATGGTAACGCCGCCGTCGGCTGAAGGCACTTGTTTGACCAACGCTCCGCCACGGTTATAACCCGCCACGAAAAAGACATGATCATCACGCACAATCGGTGTCGGGATAATCGCTGTTGTCTTTTCGACAGGATAGGTCCACAGCAAGCTTCCGCTCTCAGAGAAACCCATTAGGCCACTACCGGTTGATTGTACATAGACCTTTTGGTTGCCGAGCTTGGAGATCACGACGGACGCATGACCAGCTCCACGATCATCTGGGTTCTTGCAAGTCCAAATCGTTTCGCCAGTCTTCTTATCCAAGGCCACGACAGTTGAAGCAGCTCCGCCTGGAGTGCAAATCACTTTGTTGCCATCCACGAGAACTGACTCACTGTAGCCCCAACTGTCTGCTTTCTTTCCGCCGAAGTCGTTTGCAAAATGCTTCTTCCAAACCAGCTTGCCATCGGACGCGCTGCAGCACACGAGTAGTCCTTCTGGAGTCACGACATAGACTAGTCCGTCGTCGACTGTGGGAGTGCTACGCGAGCTACCCCATTTTGCATCGCGTTTGTCATTCAATGCATCACCCGTTTTGGTTGCCCAAAGCTGTTTACCGGTAGTTTTGTCGTAGCAGCTTAAATATTCGTCCGCATCTTTTTGAGTCGATAGACCGTCGCCCAGGGTGTATATCTTGTTACCGACAATGGCTAGACTAGAGTAACCTCGCCCCGCGCCAGATCCCTCCCAAAGCAGTTTGGGGCCTTCGGCCGGCCAGGATTTCAGCAACTTCGAATCATTTACAACGGCAGTTCGATTCGGACCGCGAAACGTTGGCCAGTCCTCTCCCATCAGGAGAGAAGCGTTGGAGAATGTCAGTCCAAGTCCAAAGCAGAGGGCGAATTTTCCAATTTGGCGGGGTCGAATCATGTTTACTTTCCTGATTGTGAAGGTGATGTGGTGGGTTGGGAGACGCTTTTGCAATCGCGACCGCAATATTCTACGTTTTGGAAGCCCCAAGAAATAGGGCCTCTTCCAGAATAGCATTTGCATTCAAAAACGACTTTGATTGGTCAACGCGATTCTTTTCGGTGCTTTGTTATCCTGCGAATTTGGTATCCTTGTCTGTCTATAGCCAGCGATTTCAGCCCTGGGCGTGTGCCCACCGGTTCACGAAATCCCAATGTAAGTATCCGCTCCTTCCCCTGTAAGGTTGAGATAATGAAGTCATACAAGTACGTCAGCTACGCATGGGATGATACGAAAGCGGCTAACTGCGATCCCGTTGGCCGACTGATTTATCGTTCCAACCTCCTTGGCTCCGATCAACGTATCACTAATACGGGCGGCGGAAATACCTCGGCCAAGATCATGGAAAAGGACCCGCTCAACGGCAGCCCGACCGAAGTTCTTTGGGTAAAGGGCTCCGGCGGCGATCTTCGGACTTCCACCCGCGAGAACTTTTCCTCGCTCTATCAACAAAAGCTGCTCGACATGCAATTGCTGTACGCTGGCCGGCCCGACAAGGGCTATAAGGGGCAAGCCGAGGACGATATGGTCGGAATGTACACACATACCACGTTCAATCTCAATCCGCGGGCTTCCTCGATCGACACTCCATTGCACAGCTTCCTGCCTGGCAAACATGTCGATCACATGCACCCCAACGCGATCATTTCCATCGCCGCCAGCCACCGTTGCCAAGAACTCACCCAGGAAATTTTCGGCGGTGCCATGGCTTACGTGCCTTGGATGCGACCCGGTTTTGAACTCGGCTTGGCCATGCAGGAGATCTCAAGAAAGAACCCAAAACTGCAAGCCATCATGATGGGACAACATGGATTTATCTCGTGGGCGGACGACGAAAAGGATTGTTACACACTGACCTTAGACATGATCGAAAAGGCAGCGGCCTATATCGATGCCAAATACCAAGCCAAAGGGGGCGACAAAACGGCGTTCGGCGGCTTGAAATATCAAACCCTGGATCAAGAAGCCAGACATGCAACCCTTGCAGCCATCTTGCCATGGTTGCGAGGACAAGTGAGTGCCAAACGGCGTTTCGTCGGGACGATCCAGGACGATGCAACCATCATGCGTTTCGTGAACTCCCAGGACGCTCCCCGTTTGGCAGAGCTTGGCACCAGTTGCCCCGATCACTTCCTCCGAACCAAAATCAAACCGCTGTACGTCGATTGGAATCCGCAAACGGAAACAGCCGCGTCCCTCAAAGCCAAGCTTACCCTCGGACTGGAAAAGTACCGTCAAGACTATGCCTCGTACTACGAGACTTGCAAGCGACCCAACTCGCCAGCCATGCGTGACCCAAATCCGACCGTCATGCTCATCCCTGGTCTCGGCATGATCGCGTGGGGCAAGGACAAGTCGGAATCGCGTGTCACGGCAGAATTCTACAACTGTGCCGTCGAAGTCATGCGAGGAGCAGAAGCGATTGATCATTACATTGCACTTCCATTGCAAGAAGCCTTCGATATCGAGTATTGGTTGCTTGAAGAAGCGAAACTAAAACGCATGCCAGCCGAAAAAGAACTGGCCCGTCAAGTGATCATTGTCATCGGTGCAGGATCTGGAATCGGTAAGGAGACCGCTCATCGATTGGTGCGCGAGGGGGCTCACATCGTATGCGTCGATTTGATCGCAGAATCGGCCATGGCAACGGCGAAAGAAATCACCGACAAACACGGGCTGGGGATTGGTGTAGCAGGGAGCGGAATCTCTGGTTGTGGGCCAGCCGTTGGAATCGCATGCGATATTACCAAGCGACCTAGTATTCGAGCCATGTTGGACCAAGTGAGTTTGGCCTACGGCGGGTTCGATTCCATTTGCGTAACGGCTGGTATCTTCGTTCCGTCGGATACTACAGGACATATTCCCGACGAGAAGTGGGCTCTGACATTCGCGATCAACGTGACCGGCAGTTACTTGGTCGCAGACGAAGCTGGCAAGAATTGGCTTGAACAAGGCTTGCAGGGCAATCTGGTTCTCACAACCAGCGCCAACGCCGCCGTCGCAAAGAAAGGCAGTGTTGCTTACGACACAAGTAAGGCTGCCGCCAATCACTTGGTTCGGGAACTCGCAATCGAACTTGCACCACTGGTGCGAGTCAATGGTGTCGCGCCTGCAACCGTGGTACAGGGAAGCGCCATGTTTCCGCGGGACCGCGTCATTGGCTCTCTTGCAAAATATCGCATCGACTATACGGAAGATGAGCCAACGGAATCGCTTGTCTCGAAACTGGCTCAGTTCTATGCAGACCGAACGTTGACCAAATCCCCGATTACACCGGCTGACCAAGCAGAAGCGTATTTCTTGCTGGTCAGTCAACGCTTGAGCAAGACCACAGGCCAGCTCATTTCAGTGGACGGCGGACTGTACGAAGCCTTCCTGCGATAACATTGCGATGCCGTCGGCTTTACGCCGAGGGTTTTGACCTTTTGCTCTAGAGTTATGGTAAGCATCCCCCGAGTAAAACTCGGGGGCATTGCGATGCCGTCGGCTTTATGCCGAGGGTTCTGACCTTTTCTCTAGAGCTGAGGTAAGCATCCCCCGAGTAAACTCGGAGGCATTGTCATGCCGTCGGCTTTACGCCGAGGGTTCTGACCTTTTCTCTAGAGCTGAGGTAAGCATCCCCCGAGTAAACTCGGAGGCATTGTCATGCCGTCGGCTTTATGCCGAGGGTTCTGACCTTTTCCCTAGAGCTGAGGTAAGCATCCCCCGAGTAAACTCGGGGGCATTGCGATGCCGTCGGCTTTATGCCGAGGGTTCTGACCTTTTCTCTAGAGCTGAGGTAAGCATCCCCCGAGTAAAACTCGGAGGCATTGTCATGTACGTTATCTGTCTTCGGACTCAATATTAAGCTTCCTCAGATACGAATCGATCTGAGCGGTTGTAGCGTCGCCATGGGTGCCAGCGTAAAAGCTTGACTGAAATAACGAATCAACTTCGGCGCTCCGGAACGCGTGACTCCACCGTTTACCAAACCATAATTCAGCATTGTTCAGCATGCGGTACGCCACGGTAAGTGGAGAAATATCCAAAGGCAAACTCAACGCGAGATGCACATGATCATTGAGAATACTCATCCGAGAACATTCCCACTTTTCGCGTTCCAAGAACTGCAGCCAAAAGCTTTGTAATCCTTGCCCCACTACCGAATCGATCAATTCCGCTCGCTTGGAAACGCAAAAGACAAAATGAACATTGTTTTGATAGGCAGCATGGTGAGAAGTCCGAGTACCATCTACAAGTGACGTGTTTTGAAAACACGGCACGCTAACCGGCCCTCGAAGTGGCGTCGCTCGATGATGCAAGAATTGCTTCGAAACATAGTTCTCGACGGTCGAGCTGCATACATTTCCATTGCTACGAACGAACCAGCCTCGTGACCAAAGCTTTCCCGGGACGGTGCCTCTTAGCTGGGATTGTAGGTTTCCCTTAACGATACGAGTGACTTCTGAAGGACAATTTTCTGGAACAAGACTCATCAGACAACGAATTACGCAAGGAGCAGCGTCGAGCTCAAGAACGTGATAACCGTATCTTTTAGCGATCTCATCGATTGAAGACCGAACAAGTGATCGCACGTGCTCGGCTTGGAAGAGTGGTTGTCTTTGAAATGCATACCAACCGAAATGATAACGAATTTGATAAGCCGCTGAAAGGCATTCCTTTCGATGAGTGGGCTTAGGTGAGGGTGCAAAACCGGTCATGATATTCGATTAGAAATAGTCACGAAGTCATTGAGACGCTGATTCCTATTGTAAGGAAATCTACGCCTGTTTCAATTCTTTTAGAGTTAAGGTAAGCATCCCCCGAGTAAACTCGGGGGCATTGCCATGCCGTCGGCTTTACGCCGAGGGTTTTGACCTTTTGCTCTAGAGCTAAGGTAAACATCCCCCGAGTAAAACTCGGGGGCATTGTCATGCCGTCGGCTTTACGCCGAGGGTTTTGACCTTTTCTCTAGAGTTATGGTAAGCATCCCCCGAGTAAACTCGGGGGCATTGTCATGCCGTCGGCTTTATGCCGAGGGTTCTGACCTTTTCTCTAGAGCTATGGTAAACATCCCCCGAGTAAAACTCGGGGGCATTGCCGAGTCATCAAACTCGAGAAGAAACCTGATCAAATCGGGTGAAGTCGCCTTCTTCCGCGTTGTAGACCAACCGGTATTCCATATATCATGGAGAAATGAAATTGGGGGACTGCCACTTCCCCGTATTTCCTCCCTCCTGTTTTTCCCTTCCCTGCACCGCGGCACTATGCAATCTCTTGCTCCAATATCGCTTTTGATACTGCTCGTTGCCTTGTTTTGGCAACGCCCGATCCTCGCCGACGAACCTGATTTCTATCTCAAATCCGTAAAACCCCTATTTCAATCCCGTTGTTACGCCTGTCATGGTGCTCTCAAGCAGGAAGCAAACTTGCGGTTGGATACAGTTGCTTCGATGTCGGCAGGGGGCGAAAACGGAACAGCCATTCAACCTGGGAATGCAATCAATAGTTTACTGTTGCAACGTGTAACGGCTCATGACGAATCGATACGGATGCCACCCGAGGGTGAGCCTCTCTCGCCGACTCAAATTGAGTCGATCAAGAAATGGCTGAACGATGGTGCAAAGTACCCACCCGACGAACAAGCTGAACGGGCCCCCAAAGAGCATTGGGCATTTCGAACTCCCATAAGCCCGACCCTACCAATCATTGTGCCATCGAATGGAACCGCAAATCCAATCGATGCCTTCCTGGCCGAACAGCATGCAATCCAAGGGTTAGTGCCTCAATCTGCCGCCGAGCCAATGGTCTGGCTGCGAAGAGTTTCGCTGGACCTCGTCGGCCTACCTCCAACCAAAGCTCAACTCGATGCGTTCGTCGCGAATCATTCCGAAGACTCCCGAAATCAAGTCATCGACGAGCTCTTGAATAGCAGCCAATACGGAGAACGGTGGGGCCGCCATTGGATGGACATTTGGCGATACAGCGATTGGTGGGGTTTGGGCGAGGAGGTTCGCAATTCGCAAAAGCACATGTGGCATTGGCGAGATTGGATTATCGAGTCGCTCAATCAGGATGCAGGCTATGACTCGATGCTACAAGACATGCTTGCGGTGGACGAACTGTCCCCAAATGACATGGGCCGTCTACGCGCGTCAGGCTTCTTGGCTCGACAATATTTTAAATTCAATCGAACCAGTTGGCTCGACGAAACAGTGGAACATACGGCCAAGGCAATGCTCGGGCTGACGTTCAATTGCTGCAAATGCCACGACCACAAGTATGACCCAATCACACAAGAAGATTACTATCGATTCCGAGCTGTATTCGAACCGTATCAAATTCGAACCGAAATGGTGCCAGGCGTCGTGGACTTTCAAAAAGATGGCATCCCGCGAGCATTCGACTGCAATCTGGATCTACCAACCTATGTTCATATCCGCGGTGACGATCGCAATCCAAATACGTCTCAGGTGATGAAGCCCTCGGTGCCGGAACTTCTTCGGTGGGAGCCGTTCCAAATCGAAACGGTTTCATTGCCTCGCGAAGCCCACGAGCCAGCCCTTCGAGGATATGTAGCCGACACTTATATCAGCGATGTACAAGCCAAAGTGCTCAGCGCCAAACAAGCTATGACCCAGGCAATGAGCCAACTAGCAGCAGCCAAGTTGCCAATCGAATCTTCTTTGGGGCCTAAAAAAACGCCAACCAGCGTGCCTGTAGAACTGGCCTCGCTTGAACTTGTCCTTGCGGAGAAGTCGCTCCGAAAATGGGAGTCGGAATTAGAAGCAGTACCCTTACGCTTCGCTGCGGACCGAGCTAAAGCTAGTGGGGACTCGCCCGATGAAATCAAGCGACTCATAGGGCTCGCGGCCCTTGGCGATCGAAACGCGGCGCTGGGCAAGGCCGACGAGGAACTGAGTCGAGCCGAGTTGGCGTTGGCAAAGTCCAAGCCTGAAACCAAGGAGGCGCTGGAAAAGAAGCTTGGTGCCGCCCGCATTGCATTCGAAAACGCACAGAAGCAATCTGCGGATCCGGGTGTGGTTTACGTCTCGATGCGAGGTGCCGAGAAGTCGGCCGAATCGAATTTAGAAACCGATGAATCGAGAAAGAAGCCCTTTCCTAGTACCAGCACAGGCCGCCGCAGCGCCTTGGCTCTCTGGCTAACCGACCGCCGCAATCCACTGACCGCTCGAGTTGCCATCAATCATATTTGGACTCGGCATTTTGGAAGTCCCATCGTTCCGACAGTCTTCGACTTTGGTCGCAAAGGTACAGCACCTACAAACCAAAAGCTACTCGATTGGTTGGCGGTTGAACTAATGGAAAATCAATGGAGCATGAAACACATTCATCGGATCATTGTTACCTCGGACGCATATCGACGATCATCGTCCAATGCTGGGGCATCCGCCAATCTAGCGATCGATCCTGAAAACCAATTCTATTGGCGAATGAATTCCACTCGCATGGAATCGCAAATGGTTCGAGATAGTTTGATTTCGCTGGCAGGCGAACTCGATCTCCAAGTCGGTGGCCCTTCGATTCCAGCAGCCGATGAGAATTCGCGTCGACGCAGTCTTTACTTCGTCCATTCCCACAACGAGCATCACAAGCTACTCTCTGCTTTTGACGACGCGAATGTGCTGGACTGTTATCGACGCGGGGAGAGCATCGTCCCGCAACAGGCTTTAGCCTTGGAGAACAGCAAACTTGCCATGGAAATGGTGGACCGTATCGTGATTCGAATTCAAGCGATGAACCCAGAGGCCAACGATCGAGAGTTTGCACGCCTTGCGTTCGTTGCGATCTTAGCCGACGAACCGTCCGAAGCCGAACAATCGTGGATCGAAGTCATGATGACCAAGATCCGAGAATTGGCGGCGGATGCGAATTCCGTTCAAGCAACCGACCAAGCCCGGAAAGGCTTGGTGCGTGGACTGGTCAACCACAACGATTTCATCACGATTCGATAAGGATAGGAGTTCAACATGAAATTTCAGCTACCCAATCATCGAAATGTATGCGGTTGCACTCGAAGAGCGTTCTTGACCGATTTCGGAAATGGTTTTGCCGGATTGGCTTTGGGGGCGATGCTTGCGAGGGATGGAGTGCTGCGAGCGAGTGACGGTACCCAATGGCAACCGCCCAATGGTGAGGCTCATTTTCCACCGAAGGCCAATAGCGTCGTATGGCTCTTTATGAATGGGGGCGTCTCCCAGGCAGAATCATTTGATCCGAAGCCAGAGCTGACGAAGTATGCAGGCAAGTCCATTAGCGAGACCCCCTTTGCAGACGTTCAAAACCCCGAGAAGCTCAAGCTAGCGCGGGTCACGGTTATTAATGATGCCAACGGCCAACAACGCAACAAGCTCTTTCCATTGCAGGTTGGTTATCGCAAATACGGACAATCTGGGATCGAGATGAGCGACTGGGTTCCTCATATCGGAAGCTGTGTGGATGACATTGCCGTCGTTCGTTCGATGTGGACAACAGATGATAATCATGGCGCGCAGACTCAATTCCATTCAGGCAGGCACATGCTCGATGGCGAGTACCCAACTCTTGGCGCTTGGGTGCACTATGGACTCGGGTCGTTGAACGATAATTTGCCTCAATTCATTTCGATGGGCAAACGCGAATATTGGAATATGAAAGATGGTCACTATTTGGGGCCAGCTCACGACGCCGTTCCTATCCGTGTGGATCCGGAAAATCCACTCGACTTCGGTAAGCCTGCAATCAGTTTGAACGGAATGGAACAAAAACTTGGCTTTGAGCTGGTCGATGGACTCAATCGCTTGAGAGCGAACGCGTATCCAAGTGATCGTGCCATGGAAGCTCGGATCAAAGCCTATGAGTTGGCCTTTCGAATGCAAGCGTCTGTCCCGGACTCGCTCGATTTCAAATCCGAGTCGGAATCAACTCATGAAATGTATGGCTTGAACGAGCCAGAGACAAAAGAATTTGGCATGCAAATGTTGGCGACGCGTCGGCTGGTAGAACGAGGCGTGCGATTCATCCAAGTACAACACGGTGCTGGGGGAGCGGGCGCGTGGGACGCACACAGTGGCCTCAAGGCCAATCACGAAAAAAACTTTAAGTCAGTGGACAAGCCGATCGCGGGCCTGCTGAAGGATCTCAAGCAGCGAGGATTACTAGATACGACGTTGGTTGTCTTTGCGAGTGAATTTGGTCGAACGCCTGGGACTCAAGGTTCCGATGGCCGCGACCATCATATTTATGGCTTCTCGGTTTGGATGGCAGGCGGAGGAGTCCAAGGGGGCGTCGTTCACGGGGCCACGGACGAAATCGGATTCCACGCAGTCGAAAACCGGCATTATGTAACGGACATTCATGCGACGATCCTCAAACAGTTGGGGTTGGATTCACGAAAGCTCGAGATCCCCGGTCGAAAACGCCTCGATATCGATCACGGAAAATCCATCGATGAAATCTTGATCTAGAACAGAAGGTCAGGACCCTCGGCGTGAAGCCGACGGCATGGCAATGCCCCCGAGTTTTACTCGGGGGATGCTTACCTTAGCTCTAGAACAAAAGGTCAGGACCCTCGGCGTGAAGCCGACGGCATGGCAATGCCCCCGAGTTTACTCGGGGGATGCTTACCATAACTCTAGAACAGAAGGTCAGGACCCTCGGCGTGAAGCCGACGGCATGGCAATGCCCCCGAGTTTACTCGGGGGATGCTTACCTTAACTCTAGAACAAAAGGTCAGGACCCTCGGCGTAAAGCCGACGGCATGGCAATGCCCCCGAGTTTACTCGGGGGATGCTTACCTTAGCTCTAGAACAAAAGGTCAGAACCCTCGGCGTAAAGCCGTCGGCATGGCAATGCCCCCGATTTTTACTCGGGGGATGCTTACCTTAACTCTAGAACAGAAGGTCAGGACCCTCGGCGTAAAGCCGACGGCATGGCAATGCCCCCGAGTTTTACTCGGGGGATGCTTACCTTAACTCTAAGGTCAGCATGCTCGAAATAATGCCCTTCATCGCAAACGGCCCGCAATTTGCACTACACGGACTTGGGTTGATTCAGCCTGGCTGGCGATCCTGTGGTTTTTCGAAACGTTTCAGGATGACGACAACTGGATTCAACTCGGTAACAGTGAAAACGACAACAGAACGGGTAGACGGGGACAAAGCCATGTTGAAGCAAAATATCTCGACCTTTTTGAGGTCCATCGCAACTGGCATGATTTGCGTGTTAGCGAATGTAGTTTCCTCCCAGGAACCGGTGGAAGCACCTTTCTCGGCCGCGAACGGTTTTGAGGAAGTCGCTGCCACCGTTTTTCAAGAGCTCCAATTGGATGACTTAGGCGTTGAAACGCTGACTCGTGGTCCGTTGCACGAAGCTTTTGCGGAACCCATCGTCTCCGACCCGATCCCAGGTTTGATAGTCAATCGGGAACCTCCCGCCGACATCAACGAGATGGCACCTGAGTTTCGTCCGGAAGGGCCTGACGGTGATGAAGCGATTTGGATCTCGGGTTATTGGGGTTGGGATGAGCAGCGGGAGGACTTTATTTGGGTCAGCGGTGTTTACCGCATACCGCCGGACGGACTTCAATGGGTTCCTGGCTATTGGTATTCGGTCAGCAATGGCTGGCAATGGGTACAAGGTCTTTGGGTCGACGATGTTGCCGAGACCATCATGTACTTGCCACCCCCTCCAGCCTCACTTGAGAACGGCCCGAGTAGTCCTTCGCCCGGTGTAGAGTATTTCTACATCCCTGGAAACTGGTCGCAAGCCTCTTCGCTTGATTATGCATGGAGTACCGGCTATTGGCATCCCTTGCAAGCTGACTTGATATGGGTTCCCGCACACACCGTTTGGACACCACGAGGATGCATCTTCATCAACGGATATTGGGATCGACGTTTGCCATCCCGAGGGCTTTGCTTCGCTCCAGTCGTCATTCCGCAGGCGACCTATAGTCGTCCAGGATGGTCTTGGCGTCCAAACGTTGTCTTAAATGCTCAAGTCGTGTTGCACAATTTGTTTGTTCAGCCTGGATACAACCACTATCTGTTCGGTGATTACTATGGTTTGCCTTTGGGAAATCGCAATGTGGTACCGGCCTACATGTATCACCAACGTCGCGGTTCTTTCGATCCTCTGATCTCTTTTTACTCTGCGTACAATGCACGCCAAGGCCAAGATATGATGCGTTGGTACGGCAACCATTACGCGGATCTCAATAGAAACCCTGACAAGCGTCCACCTCAACAGTGGTCGCCGAACCTTTCGCACGCGAATGACAACTCGTCCCATTCCAAGAACGAGTCTCCGCGCATCGCCCAGACTCTCGACCAGCTTGGCAAAATGGACGGTGGCCCCCGCATTTCGCCGATATCTGCCAATATCATGCAGGACTTGCTGAAGCACGATGGGGATCGCAAAAAACTGGCAAAAGATCGAGTAGCAATCGAGGGAAAAGCGGGCGTTCTTGGTTCAACAGCAAACGCAGGGTTTGTCCCTCCCACTATGACATTGCCCAAGCTGGAGAAGCTCAACCGCAAAACCGAATCGTCCTCGCGGGTTGGTAAAATGCCAGAACAGCCGCGGAACTTGAATCGAGACCGAGTGAATCCCAGTGATTTGTCAAACAAATTGCAAGGGAACTTGAATACTCGACAAGGGACGACTGCATCCCCGAACATGCGTCGAATCGAAGCCAATGGTATTCCGAATCGCCTTGATTCCAATCGTATTCCGGAAAATCTAAAGCCGAAGGATGCGTTCAAAACCCAAGGTGGGAATCCCCAATCTCCAAAACTCAATCGAAATACGCCAGTTCCATCGCAAAATGATTTGCAGCCCCAGGCAGGTCGAATTCAATCACTAGAACAACGAGGTTTGGATGCGCTAAAGCGTAACAACCAACCTGGTCGACTGGAGACCAATGATATTCCAAATCGCCTTGGTCCCGCTCGTAATCCTGAAAATGCAAAGCCGAAGGATACGATTAAAAACCAGGGTGGGAATTTCCAACCTCCGCAACCTAATCGAATTTCGCCCGCTCCCGATTCTCGGCCAGCGAATAACCGGGACTTAGGCATTCAGGGGAATTTGCAGGACGAGATAAAAAACAAGTTTCGGGGTCAACAACAGCCTCAAAAGTCGGACCCACAGTTGGGACAACCCAAATCGTCAGGGCCTATCTTGCAAGGCAATGCGCCATTGCCCAATTCCATTCGCAAGCCAGAGCCTGATCGTCAACCGCGACAAGAAAAGCAATCCAAGGGCGACGGCAATGATGACAAGAAGGATAAGGGCAAAAAGCCGAAGTGATATGGCTTAAGCACCAGGAAGACCAATTCGATGGTTGGCAGCCGTTGCTGCTTCCTTGTCGGACCAAATTCGCTCCCAATCCTTCCACCTGGTATGCGTGGCAGAAAAAAGCACCTGTTCACGCGCGATTGGCATAAGTCCAGCCTCAACAGCAGAAATGGTTGGCAGAGGGGAAATCATACCGTCCGCTTTCAAATCCGCCACAATTTCTACTTCGAATCGTTGCGATGGCCATACCAACAAGCCTACCGGATCAATATCGTACGGGTGTTTTTTAGTCAGGTTGCTTTCCAGTTGCTCTCGGACGAGATCGATGCCAGATTTTCGATAGAAGCCTTCTAGGGCATTCAAGAACGAATTCCTTTGTTCCTCGGAAGCCGGCGTGAGCCATCCGATTTGAGATATGCTGGACAAGATCCAACCACTTTGTTCCTGCAGACGAAGCTGTACAGGAGATTCCCCAAGCGTTGAGCATGCAAGCTCGATCGAGAAACTATTGGAGGCGGCTTCAATGCGCGTGCATCGCAGAGGTAGGTTTGCCCAAACATCGCACTTCCTTAACAAGGAAATGAGTTCGCGATCGACAAACGACTGGATCGATTGCTCGACATGATGAAGCTGCTCCCGATTGGATCGCCGACTGGTAAACCGACCGAGGGAAGCGTCTTTTTGTTCCAGCTTCCGCAGTTTGCGAAAGATTTTCGGTAACGTTCCAGAGTGAAATCCAGGTCGAAGCAGACGAGCGACCGTTTCGCCATGGCTTCCAACTGGCACTGGCTTCAATCGATCCGTTCGATTCGCAAGATAGAGTTTCCAATTTTCCTTCAATTCCCAGACGGCAAAACCAAAAAAGCCAGGCAAGAAGAGCATGTTGAACCATGTGATGGATCGGGCGAGGGGCGTCCCAACGTATTGCCCCAGAAAATCAACCATGTTCCCCCCGAGCATGATCAAGGCAGGGAGAAAGATTTTGTGGGCCACGGTCACGACCGGAAAATGCTTGACTGGATGAAACGTCGGCTCGATTAGAAGATTGACATAGATTCGAATCAAGAAGGAAATGAAGGACCAGATGACTCCGAGAATGGCTTTCGCCACGACCGAAAGCCAATTTTCGTCGCTGTGAAAGCGAAGCCATTCATCGACGGCATACAACACTCTCTCCAAGCTGCTCAACAGCAAGCGGAAGAAGTCCACGACCCAGCCGATGAATGCAAACACCAATCGAGCTTGCAGTTGATGCAGCGCGTTTTCGACCCAGTCTCGTGTCAATTCCTGCGCGTCGCGGCCAATCCTCGTGTTGAGAATGGCACTCGCTAAAACCGCAATCGCGGTAACCCACCACCATTCCAGCAACTTCCATTGGAACAGCCATGGAAGCGTGCGTCCAAACAGGATGGCTAGGACCGTTGGTGCAATCACATAGCGCCTAATACGAACGAAGGGCTCCGCATTCCAAAGGCTCTTAATGATAGGAAGCTTCAAAAGCAACAAGGGCGTCTCAAAAAGGACGGCTCGCACGAATCGCAATACACTCGCAATCAACCCAAATGCCAACTTACGAAACGAAGGGGCATGAATAAGGGCCATCAAAAGAAGGCCGAGTATCAACACCAGGGAAAACGTTTCCGTTCGCTGGGACAGGATTTCGCGGGCAGCCTCTTCTGTCGTTTTCGGTGTCACCGAAATCGTTTCTGTCGTGTCGCTCGGCAACCCATCCAATGGAAGAGCTGTATCCTCGAGGATTTCCGGTTTGTTCTGCACGTCGGCTTCCGAAGCTAGGTTGGGCTGAGCGATCGTCACTTCTGCGTGGTTTGCCGAATCGTGGGCAACGGATTTTTCCGCTTCGCTACCAACGGATAATGAAGCCGTCGATTCCACAGCATGAGCTGGACGGTGGAACATATGCAAAACATGCAACGTTCCTTCCACGATCACAACGGCCCCACCAAACGGAATGATGAGATACATCGTGGCGAATCGACCAAAGCGAGTCCCGAAGAAAAAGGAACTGACGACTTGCAGCCAGCGTAGATAAAATTCCCCGCGGCGATAGACACCGTCCAATGCCAGATCCAATTGATCATCGGCTCGCAAAAGCTGATCGCCATACCAGACCTCTCGCAACTCTTGGATATCCGGCAGCTTGAGATCGTTTCTGCTGATCGCGTCTCGAAGGTAACCCATCGTGAGGTACCCGCGTTCGGCGATACAATCCAAGGCTTCCTCGACC
>JANPNA010000321.1:0-3545 GCA_031427235.1 Pirellula sp. | reverse complement strand
GGAGGCGGGGGGAATTGAACCCCCGTCCCGCGATACTTCCGATCCGGCCTCTACATGTTTAGCCAACTGTTGTTTGTCTCGCCCAACGCGTTCGTCGTCGACCGCGGTGCGTTGCGCCAGCCTCGAGCCTTTTTAACACTGAACGTGCGAGGCACGGCTCAATGCGATTCGGAATTGCGACAGGTATTCGAACGCCTCCGACGGGCATCCGGTACCTGAGCTGCCAATATTAGGCTGCTAGTGCGAGGTTTTCCTCAGCAGTTACTTTTTGTAATCGGCTTTTTACGTGGCCAACCGATCAACCACGACATGCCACCAAGATCTTCAATTTATCCGGTCGATTCCAGATCGCCCCCAGATTCATGTTTCGCCATCGCGAAGGAACACATGTCTATTATCTCACGAGTCGCCGCCCTGACTAGTCCTGTTCCCAAAGAATGCTAAATGATCACCTGCGCCTCGATCACATCCGTGTCCAGGTGCGAAGTATCAAATGCCGAAACTCCACCCCTCGAAACGAAAATGTCGTGCAATTGAGCTCCAATGTCACCCGCCATCAAATTCAATAACGGACCTACCGCTAAAAAACCGACGCAAAAGAACAAAATCCCTGCCCAACCCAATACCGTTCCTACCAACGAGTAACCAATTCCAACCAGGACCGTCGTAAGCCCCATCTTGGAAATGTAAGACCCTATCCAATTCAAATCGGCACCCTTCCCGAAATCGTTTCCAAGCCCCGAGTGCAACATCGACGCCATCATCGCAAGCGACGCGACGATGCAAATCGCTGCTGATACCAAACCTCCCGTAATCGCCACAATGATTCCAGGAACTTCGTTGTAGTTGCCCATTAGGAAACTCGACATCCCTATCGTGGCAAAAATAGGAATTCCAATGATGAGCATCATGGGAATCGTCCAAATCAAATTCCAAAGGAACGGCCAAAGTCCTCGCATCAAATAATCCGTAAATCGGTCCGGATTGAAGTCCGGCCAGTTTTCACTCCTACCCCCACTTCTCGATTCCGCTACCTCTGCTAAATACCCCAACGCAACCAAGTTTCCAATGACGATCACCGAAGCCAACTGACACACAAACATCCATACCAAATTCATAATCCAATTTGGACTCCTGAACGGCGATGTTACCATGCGCACGAAATCGAAACTCGTTACAGGCTCGTAAAAACCGTCCGGATACGCCTGAACTTTAACTTGAGCTGGCACTGCGTACGTAGTCTGCCCACTGGAAGCAGCATAAGGGTCCGTCGGTTGCATGTTGCACCTGGCTGGAATCATGAAGGGAATAGAGAAGGGAATCGTGGACTGTGAATGAATTCGCGCTGAGTTCAGGGATCTTGGACATTTTCGTTGTGCCCTGCCGTGCGGCTCGACACTTTGTGTCGCGAAAAACGGCACGGAGTCGTGCCAGGGCTTAAAGGGTATATTGGCCAGACTAAGTCTAGCAATCTCGCAGTTGATTTGTGATCGCGTGGAGGATTGCGTGACCGTTTTGGTGGCTCTTTCTCAGGGGCGTTGGCATAACACGCAACTATGACTAACCAATGTTCGATTGTTAAGCTGTTCCGACTATCTGGATTAATCGAATTGCCAAGGATTCTTTCGCTTTGCCTCGTTTTGACGACCGATAGGATTAAATCGCCTACCCTGTTCGGTGTCGTCGATCTTAAGCTGGGCCGCGAAACACTTTCGCTAGCGTTCCCTAGTAGCGGAATGCGTCAAGCATTTCGTTAGCGTCCAGCATTCACGAAAGCTTTGACAGCTTCCGCAAGGAAGAATCAAAATGCTAGATCTAAGTCGCAAAGTTGGTTATAAGTTGGTTATCGACGGCATTATCACTGTGGAAGTCGTCAAAATCCAAGGCAACCGGATTTCTCTCGGCATCGTTGCTTCATCCGATGTCAAGATTCTTCGCGGTGAGTTGACTCAGCCAAAAGCAAACACACAAGTTGTCGAGTTGGTCGTTGAAGATAGGTTGCTGGTGGCTTGCTAAATTTGAGCGAGCTGAACTGGGAACCAATTTTACGTTTTCCAGTTGGACTCAAACCGCAGCCCCAAAGACTGCGCCCACTCCAGCCGTAATCGCCATCGCTAGTGCGCCCCAGAATGTAACGCGCACGGCGGCCTTCAACCATGGAGCACCACCTGCGTATGCTCCAAACCCACCAAGCAGTGCTAGGAATAGAATGGAGGTGGCGACGACAACTGGAATCAATGCACTTTGTGGCGTCAGCACGGCAGTTAGCAATGGCATCGCTGCTCCGATCGCAAATGTACCAGCCGATGCGAATGCAGCTTGCACTGGCCGAGCGCTAAGTGTGTCGGAGATTCCGAGTTCATCTCGCGCGTGTGCCCCTAATGCATCGTGTTTCATCAATTGGTCGGCGACTTGGCTTGCGAGCGTTGGATCAAGCCCCCGCTTCTCGTAAATCGCAGCCAGTTCCGCATGCTCGTGGACTGGGTCGGCAGCAAGTTCAGCTCGCTCTCGTTCGATATCAGCCTTTTCCGTGTCTGCCTGTGAGCTCACCGAAACGTATTCGCCCGCAGCCATCGACATTGCACCTGCGACCAATCCCGCGACTCCGGCAACCAAAATGTCGTTGCTACCGGTATTTGCGGCAGCGACTCCCACAACGAGGCTTGCTGTAGAAACGATCCCGTCATTTGCTCCAAGAACTGCAGCTCGAAGCCATCCAATGCGATCCGTTCGGTGTAGCTCTGGGTGTGGCAATCGCATGGTCTAGGACTCATTTTCGCAGAGGAACTCGGGAAACTTCTGACCCCGATTGTCACGGGCAAGTAGCACAAGTATACAGCTTCCGTCGTCAATAACGTTAAGACCCGCTTCTTGAGCGGCTTGGCACGCTTGGTCATCTTCTGCTCCAGGTTGCATCCAAACGTTCTTAACGCCTGCAGCGATTGCTTGTTGGATGACTTGGCGAGTGACGGTCGGTGGCGTGACTATCGATAGAGACTCTGGGACAATGGGTAGTTCGGCAATCGTGGCAAATGCAGGATGGCCTTCAACTTCAACGGCTGTCGGATTCAGCGGATAAACGGTGCGACCCGATGCGATGATCGCACGGAAGACTTTGTTGCCGTACTTGGATCGGTCTTGCGATGCGCCGGCCACAGCGAACGTGCTTGCATTCAAAAATACTTCGATATTATTCATTGCGGATGGAGACTTTCGCTGAGTGTCTGCGTTTGTATGTATGTCGGGATGTTGGCATATTGCAAGAATTTTGGTGAACCAAGAAAATTCAGCGAACCAATTCATCTTAGCGACGTCTATCTTCCTGTACACGCTACACAGTACTTTCGAACTGGGCGTGGTAAGGAATCTGAAAAGCAATCAATCACTGGATACGAGATCATGATTTCAATACGGCTGAGTACCGAACGATTTAATGGATACGAGGGTAGTATCGTGTTGCAAAACGCGAATATGCTCCCCTGTTTCCATTTGAATGGGCAACCATATCGAAGGTAACACTCGGCCGTTCTAACGAAGCAAACGTT
>JANPNA010000320.1:0-34945 GCA_031427235.1 Pirellula sp. | reverse complement strand
GCGGGGGTTTGTTTTTTTTTTTTTCAAAATAAAAATTTGGGTTGGCCTTTGTGTATTTTGTTATAGATCCTAATCCTGCCGTATCTTAAAAAATACCCACTACCCTAAAATCAAGCTGTCCCAACGCACTATCTTGGTCATGGTAAGTGCCGAATGGGAGATTGGGGCAATACCTAGAAACATTCAATACGTTTATGATTCTTGAACAGTCTTCGGTTCTTCCGAAGTTCCCGTACCCAGTGAATTCGTTTGTGTGGACAAGTCACCAATCCCAGGGATTGGCGATGAGCAACCAGGGAACGCACCCAACACGTTCAAGCACTACCGATAAAAACGGTAAGTACGCATTGAAAATTGGTTCCGCTGGCGGCGTTGTCCCTGGAAAATACACGGTTACTTGCTCTGACCCTGCAGCCATGATGGGTGGAAAGTCAAGCGATGATCCAAACTATGCAATTGTTTGCAAGAAGTATGCTCAGGGCACTTCGAAGTACGTCATTGACGTCCAGAAAAGTGATTCCAACCTTGAGCTGAAACTGGATTAGAGTAGCTCGGCACTCCGTGCCGTGCCAAGATTCTCAAAAGTGTGGAGTACGGGAGTGTGGAGTACGGGTGTGTGGAGTACGGGTGTGTGGTTTCCACAACGCAATGGTTCTCGGCACGGAGTGCCGAGCTACTCTAACCGGCACGGAGTGCCGAGCTACTCTAATTATTCTCTTTATCGAACAAGTCACTGCGTTTCAGTCGCGTCTTGATGTTGGCTTGTTCGGTTCGCCAGTCCGCGATGCGTTTGTGATCGCCGCTTAGTAGCACGCTTGGCACGGCATGACCGCGAAATTCTGCGGGACGCGTGTATTGAGGAAACTCCAGCAGTCGATTGCCGCGTGAAAACGAATCGTCCCAACTGCTTTGCTCGTCCCCAAGAACGCCTGGGATCATCCTCACCGTGGAGTCGACCACCACCATGGCTGCAACTTCACCACCGTTTAAGATGTAATCACCGACGCTAAGTTCGACCGGGTTCAAGATGTCGATCACGCGTTGGTCAAACCCTTCGTAACGGCCACACAGCAATATCATTCGTTGGTAACGCGCAATTTGTTCGACGCGCCGTTGATCGAGTCTATCGCCTTGCGGCGTCATCACGACAACGACGCCAGGTTGATCTGACATTTTCTGGACCGCTTCGACGCAATGAACGACAGGATCGACACAAATGAGCATGCCTGGACCACCACCGTAGGGCTTGTCGTCGATTTTGTGATGCTTGAGGTCCGTCGACCAATCTCGCAAGTCGTGAATGTGAATTTCCACGAGCCCACGATCGATGGCTTTGGCGAGCAAGCTTTGGGTGAGATATCCCGCGAAAATTGGCGGGAAGAGAGAGATGATGTCAAATCGCACAGGGAAGATCCGTGACAGAATCACGCCCGGACTATGTTGGGATAGGCGGTATCGACTAGACGACGATAACGTGGCAGCCTATCCCGCTCAGGCTTAGGACGCGGCTACAGGCTGTTTTACGCTTCGACCGATTCGAGCTAGCGCTTCGGATTGCTGTTGGAGGTGCGTTCCTTTGGCACCGTACTTCTTGATCAGCACTTGAACGTTTTCGCTCGGTTGAGCTCCGACACTGAGCCAGTAGTCAATGCGTTCACCCTTGAGAATGGCACGCGCATCGGTTTCCTTGCACATGGGGTCGTAATGCCCCAATTCCTCTAAGACTCGACCGTCGCGCGGGCAACGTTGATCGATGGCGCAAAGACGATAAAACGGGCGATTCTTCCTGCCCAAACGCTTCATTCGAATACGAACCGACACTGTGCTATTTCTCCGTGAAATTTGAGGTTGCTAGGATGGAAAGGATAACGTCTCCGCAAAAGTATGCCTAGCCTCGTTTTTTCTTTCTCAAGAGTCTTTCTCGCTCTTTTTGCATCTTTTCCCGTTCTTTTGGGGTGAGTCGCTTGCCCGTGCTTTGTTTGACTTTCAGGCCTTCCATCGGGTTGTTTGGATTGTTTGCCATCATTCCTTGCATTTGCTGGAGCATTTTCATTTTGTCACCCATGTTGCCGGAGGTTGCCATTTGGAGCATGGGTGCCAGCATATCAAACTGCTTCACCAGGTCGCTAACTTGGTTGGGTTGAACACCGCACCCTTTGGCAATTCGGTTTTTGCGAGATGGATCGATGACTTTGGGGTTTTTGCGTTCCTCAGGGGTCATGGAATCAACGATGCCTGTGAGGCGACGCATTTCCTTATCGCTATCTGCATTTGCCATCATCTTGGAAAGATCCCCCATGCCGGGCATGAGAGTCAACATTTTGGTCATTAGGCCTGGCTTTCGCAGCTTCTGCATCATGTCGCGGAAGTCACCGAGGGTGAAAATCCCCTTCGACATTCGTTCTTCGAGTTGCTTTCGTTCCTTTTCATCGATCAGTTTATGGGCTTCTCGAGCAACTTCGAGAATATCGCCCATCTCCAGGATCCGGCTGGCCATGCCTTCTGGGCGAAATGGCTCCAGGGCGTCCATGTGTTCGCCGGTACCGATGAACTTGATCGGTACTTGAGTGACTGCTTTCACGCTCAACAAAGCCCCGCCGCGAGCGTCGCCGTCCAGTTTTGTCATGATGACGCCGTCGATCGACAGGGCTTGATTGAAGGCCTTGGCGCTGTTGACGGCATCCTGGCCGGTCATGCCGTCGACAACCAGGAAGACCTGATGCGGAGCGATTTGCTTGTCGATTTGCTTTAGTTCGTCCATCAATTCCTGATCGATGGCCAATCGTCCTGCGGTGTCAAAAATCGCGACATCGGCACCGGCGGCCTTGGCGGCGGCGAGTCCTTCACGGCAAACCGCAACTGGGTCGTTTGCGCCGGCTTTACTAAATACGCCGACGCCAAGTTGCGTTCCGAGGACATGAAGTTGTTCGATAGCGGCTGGTCGTTGCAGGTCGGCCGCGATGAGAAAAGGCCGAAGTTTTTTTTCCTTAATCATCAGGGCGAGCTTGCCGCAGGTCGTCGTTTTTCCTGCTCCTTGAAGCCCGCACATCATGATGCTGGTCAGTTCGCCGCGCCGCATCGGGATGGAATTGTCGACCGGTCCAAGGAGGGAAACCAACTCTTCGTAGACAATTTTGATCAATTCTTCGTTGGGTCGGAGGGAAAGCAGGACTCTCCGTCCAGCGGCAGCCGCGGACACATCCGCCATGAATTTCCGAACCACGTCGATATTGACGTCCGCTTCCACCATGGATTTTTCCACCATGGCCAGGCCATCGCGCATGTTGGATTCGGTCAGTTTCCCCTTGCCACGGAGCGATTGAAAAGCAACTTGAAGGCCTTCTTGGAGCGACTGAAACATTTTTTGCGATGATTTTGCAGTAGGGAAATAGCTCTCCAGAGGTCCAATTACTGGAGTAAAGAGACGCGAAAGCTGGCGTCACTTCGCGATGTCTAATTTGTATTCTCGTCCAGGAATCTCCGAAAGACTCAGGATCAATTTTTGCGACGTTTTGAGGCTGACCGCCAAATCGGCCCGGCAAAAACCAAGCATTGGCTTGAAAAACATGCGGTTGGCACTCGTTTTTTGCGATTAGGCAGCACAAGGTGGTTGGTTGGGGAACTTTTGCGGTGCAACCCCTCTCCAAGCCTGGCATTCCATTGTGTCGATGGTGCTGGTTGTAGGACCACCTAGGTAGCAAGTAGCGTATTTAAAACGACTTGCAGACCAGGAAGTCGTTCGTAACTGCACTTGATTCGTTGCAAAGCTTGCAAGCTGAATTAGACTCGAATTTGCGACCCGCTATCGAGTCGTTTACTGTTTTGGCCCTTGTTTATGGCACCTGATTGAGGTTTGTCGATGACCACCGTCGGTTTCGGAAGTGGTTCTTTTTCCAATAACATCCCCCGAAAAGATCGCGGAAGGAAGCGTAAACAGCTTTCTGTCCGTCGATCGCTTTTGGAGTCCTTAGAATCGCGACACTTAATGGCTGCGGGTCCGCAGTTAATTGGTGTTCAGCCGAACGAAGGTTCTATTATTTCGCTGGGCAGCACGGGCGCAAACGCGACGGTGTTGAACGTTAGTCCTCGCGAAATCGTTCTTCGATTTGATGATATTGCAGCCTTGGACTTCAATACCCTGACAGGAATTCAGGTGAAGAGGGCAGGCACGGATGGGATCTTGGAATCCGCCTATTTAAGCACCGACTTGGGAACAAACGGGCAAGTTGTCTTAGACTTCAGCGCTTCGTTGCCAGGCCAACAAGGCAATGGCTTGGAGCTGAGGTTCACGCAAACGTCACGAACCTCGAGCATTCCAGGGAAACCGGCGAGCTGGCCTATCTTGAGTGTCGACGGGACCCGCATCAACATCGAGGTCAATACGTTACCCGGCAGCAAGACCACGGCATCCGATCTGATTCGAGCGATGACGGATGATGTGCAAGTCGCATCGAAGGTGTTGGTAAAACGGCTTCGCGGTGTCGAGAGCACTGTCATCGCCGATACCGTTCCTGCCGGACGAATCTTGACCTTGCAGGGTGCGGACTCAGCTCGCGTTTCTTCGAATTTGAATTCAGGGAGCAATACGCTCCAAGTGGAATTCCTTTCCACACGTCCGGGTTCCTCAGGCGCTAACAGTCAGATCGAATTCCTATCGAGAGATTTTGGCGGACAGTTAACCCCAATCGTAACAGTCACAGGTCAGACGGTCCGGGTGGAAGTGAATAGCAACTCGAGATTCTTGACGACCGTTCAAGAAGTCGTCGATGCAATCAACAACTCGGCGGAAGCGGCCTTGGTTTTGCAAGCGAGATTGATTAGCGGTTCACCGTCCGCGCGGATCGGCAGCAATTTTACAACGTTAACCCAGTTGACGCTCCTTTCGGGCGATGACGTCTCAATCACCCCGGCTTACATTGGTTTGGGGGATACCGATCGTGAGGTGGTCATTCGATTTGCGGAAACGCTGCCAGATGATTTCTATCTCATCGATATTTTGGGAAGTGGTCCTTTTGCGCTTCGCAATGCGGCGGGTCTTCCATTCAACGGTGGAGTTAGTCAGAGCGTTCGATTTGATTTGGACTTGGGAACCAACATCCAGGCCGTAGTTCCACAACCGGTGATTCGAGCTGCAAACGGTACATTGACCCAACAGCGAAACCAGATTCATGTTTACTTCAATGATGACGACTTGAATACCATCGAGGCGGTCAAGCCCGAGTTTTATCAGCTTGTGTACACGCGAAACACGCTGAGCGGATTGGATGATATTTCCTTTCGGCCATCGGGGGTTAGTTACGACGCTTCGCTGAATCGAGTCGCTTTGACGTTCAACCGCAACATTGATTCATTCGTCGATCCGATCACCAGCGCATCGCTCCCGATCGCTGCGATGCGATTGCGAATTGGGAATAGTGAATCGCCATCGACCTCGCCAGTAGCGGTGCTCAATCCTGCAACCGATCCTGGAAGCCGATTTGACAATGCAACCGACTTGGGAGGCGGCTGGCTCGTCGGCCCGGGTGCCAAAGCTGCGATCGTCAATTCCGAAATCAAGAACACAAGCTCCTACACATTGGATTTCCCTGGAGCCAATGATGAGCAAGGCAATCGCGACAATCGATATCAGCACCATGTGACTCGTGTCGACACCGACGGAATTGCCGTCATCAGCTACAACTTTGCATCGCAGCTTGGCACCGCCAATCGAAGCGTTCAACTGAATACCATTACGGACGCACAAAAAGTCATGGTGCGTCAAGTCATGTCGCTTTACGAGCGATACCTGGGGGTTCGCTTCACGGAAAGCGATAACCTTGGCTTCACCATCGCGGTTGGTGACATGCAGGCGATTAACGCTTTGACGTCGCTGACGACCGTCGAAGCCAATGCGGCTGGCGGGCTGACCTATGCCGCGGGCCCGCTGCTGTCCAATGCTGCTCAGTCCGCAGTCATCATCGATGGTCAAGACTTCAATACGGCCGACGACAACTTGTTTGGAACGGAACTCTTCCGGTCCTTTATGCGTGGAATTGGTGTGTTGCTGGGACTTGGAAGCGCAGACGAATTGCCACAAGCAACGGTTCAAAATAACGCACCCATCACCGACCCAAGCGTCGAACAGGTTTTTCCAGGAAACGCCGACATTGTTCACGGCCAGTTTGTGCTTAGACCGGAGGGCAAGGACGTCGATCTTTACCGATTCTCGATCCCCGCTCAGGGTGGTCGGTTGCAGTTGCAAATCGCTGCAGAACGTCAATCGGATTCTAGTTTGCTGGACGCTTCCTTGCGACTTTATCGCAACGAAGGGACAGTTCTGGTTCCAAAGTGGACAGAGATCGCTGCAAACGAAGACTACTTTAGCGAAGACCCTCGCATCACCCTAGATTTTGTTCGCGGCGGCGACTACGTGGTAGGCGTTAGTGCGAAGGGAAACACATCGTACAATCCACAAATCGAAGACTCCGGTTTGGGTGGCAAATCGGAGGGCAAATACCAATTGCGAATCGATTTCAAGCCGCCCGCAGCGTCTACCCTAGTGGACGTGAATGGTTCGCCAACGCCGCTCGATGGAGACGGTAATGGTCGACCTGGCGGAGTGTTTAATTACTGGTTTGTGCCTACGCGACCAGATCGAGCACCTATCGTCGCCGGAGTCCCTGACACGTCTGCTTATACGGTTTGGGTAGACAAGACGGCTGCCGTCAATGGCATCGGAACGCTCGCCAGGCCGTATAGCACCATCGCCGCTGCACTGTCGGATGCTGGCAATGTTTCAAGGGCCGATGCGACCGGAAATCGCGCCGTTACACTGCGGATTCTTGGCAACACCGCGAATAGGGCGTATGAAATTGGATTCAACCGCTTCGGTGCGCCTTTGGCAGACGGATCGACTTTTGACGTTCCAAAGAACGTAACGGTCATGATCGACGCAGGCGCTATCATCAAGATGGGCCGAGCTCGCATCAGCGCTGGTAGTTCGACGGTTAGCGTGGATCGCAGTGGCGGGACGCTCCAGTTGCTCGGAATACCTGATACGAGAGTCATTGTTACCTCGATCAACGACACGGTTGGAATCGGTGTCAATCCGGACAGGACGCCGCCCACGCCAGCTCCAGGCGATTGGGGCGGAATCGATTTTAGAAATCGAATTGACGGCAGTGATGAGACGCGTAGCGATAAAGAACGAAATGGTTTGTTCCTGAACTCCGTCGTCCATTCCGAAATTCGTTTTGGTGGTGGACAAGTTGTAGTGGACGGGGTTTCACAGATCATTACCCCAATTCACATGGTGGACTCGCGTCCTTCGATTCTCAATAATTTAATCACTCGCAGTGCGGACGCGGCTTTAGCTGCCACTCCTAACAGTTTCAAAGAAGATGACTTCGTTGATCCAAGGTCGCAAGCGAACGGGTTCTTTATTCCGGACTACGATCGGGTAGGACCTGAGATTCATGGAAACCGAGTCTTGAACAATACGATCAATGGGTTGTTTGTCAAAACACGGACTGGAGTTGCAGAAGCTTTGGAAACAGTGTCTGTCACGGCTCGATTCGATGATATCGATATTACGCACGTCATCGGTGAGAACTTGGTCATCGCTGGTAAGCCGGGTGGCGGAATCATAGACATCGCTTCCCCGCCAACAACGATAGTAACGTTGAATGTTGTGGCAGGTGGTTCCCTCGCGGCTGGCACGTACAATTACCGATTGGTCTACGTTGACGCTGCCGGAAACGAAAGTTTGGCATCGATTCCAACATCGTCGCTGACCGTTGCAGCTAACAGTTCGATTGCTTTGGCCAATCTACCAACGATTGGTGGCGGATTGCCTTATGTTGCCAGACGATTGTATCGAAGCGATGCAACTGGGGGAGGTACGTATCGATTGGTTACGCAGCTCAACGCCGTGGCGAATACGTATGTCGACAATGGGACCCTGACGGGTAGTGAGTTAGTCCCACTCAACATCAAAGTGCGATCCCGATTGGATGGCGGTTTGGTGATTGATGCGGGTGCAATTCTAAAGATGCGGGGCTCGCGTATCGAGCTTAGTGACGGCGGCACGCTCATCGCTGAGGGAACCTCGGCATTGCCAATCGTGATGACCAGTCTCAACAACAATCGTTACGGATTTGGCGGTACGTTTGATACGGCGAACACGCGAGGAACTCGAACACCACTGCCTGGCGACTGGGGTGGGGTTTTCGTCGGCCACGGCGGAACTGCTTCGTTGGACTACAATCGTTTGTCGTACGCTGGCGGAACAACGCGAATTGAAGGAGGATTTGCATCCTTCAATGCGATCGAAGTGCATCAAGCGGATTTCCGCATGACGAATTCTCGGTTGGAAAACAATGCGGGAGGAGACGAAAGCTCGAATACGGCAACACGAGTTGGCAGAGGAACCAATTCCGCAGCAGCCCTTTTTGTTCGTGGTTCGCAACCGGTGTTGATCAATAATCGCATCAATGACAATGATGCTCCCGCTATTAGTATTGATGTGAATTCCCTTGGACCTGATTTGGTTAATGACCCTGGTCGGCAATCGGATCTGCTGGCTCGAACACTTGATTACTCTGAAAATCAAGGTCCGCTCGTAGATGGAAACAGACTCTCCCGAAATGCGATCAATGGGATGGTGGTTCGGGGGCAGACACTGACGACCCAAAGTGTTTGGGACGATACCGATATTGTTCACATTGTTCAAACTCAAATTACGTCCGACAATTTTTATACGTACGGTGGTTTGAGGATCAAGAGTAGCCCTTCCGAGAGTTTGGTTGTTAAATTTGGCGGAGGCGCAGCTCTGGCAGGATTGACAGCGACGGGAACGCCGATGGATATCGACTCGCGAGTCGGTGGAAGCGTCCAAATTGTTGGCCACCCGAATTTCCCTGTGATTTTGACTTCGCTGGCGGATGATAGCGTTGGAGCAGGATTCGGCATCGATGGTCGCTCTGCCTTCGACACCGACAACAACGATGTATCGACGGGGCTCGTACGGCTACCGACCGGTCCAGAGGTAGACCGGGGAACGTTGATCGATAACGACGTGGACGTGAACCTGCCTGGATTCTTTTCTTTCCGACCTTCTGCAGGTGGTAATGCCTCGTTCCTTTCCCAGTCAGGTATTACCGCACAAGGCACAAGCCAAAAGTTCGTTAATATAGACGTGATTTTCAATTTTACGAATTACATCGACATCGGCGCACTGGGAAATGGATTCCAGTTGGGCAATTCGACGATTACGTTGCAGCCGACGTTGATTTCGCCGGACTTGGTCGTCAGCGAAGGAACATTCCCTGGAAACAACGCTGTGCCAGTACGCTGGAGAATTGAGTCACGCTTCGAAAACGGCATTTCGAAACTGTTTAATACGCTCATTCTGAATAGCGATCAGCCGCTGGGTGCCATCGATTTCGTAAACTACCTGGATGAGGACATTCAGTCGCCAAGCGACGATTTCCTGTACGTTACGGGTACTCCCGGGCAGCCTGATTTCCGTGCCTTTACGATCGATAATTTTGAACGATTCGGATTTTCGCACGGTGGAATTTATCAGCAAGGAGTGGATCTACAAAACGCAACCTATAGCGGCTGGGCAGCAGACGAATTCCGATCGTTGGCCACTGCGATTGAGACGACCGGTACCAATTATTCGCTGCCGGGTAATATCAACACCACTCGGTTGCCTCCGCGGAACGACGCAGTCCTTGGTCCAGTAAATGGACTAGCTGACGTGACTACGGCGTTGGCTTGGCGTGTTGATCCCAACTCTACGACGGCACGGATCACCAGTTTCTTGGAGTTGGTTCCGCAAGCGATTTCGCAAGTGGCTACTCCTGGCGCTTGGCAAGGTGTCTCTGCGCAAACGTATTCTAACGATCGCAATGTAGGTGTCATATCGGAACGCGAATCGGCCCGGGCCAGTGCGCCGTCGGCCAATGATACGCCATCCCAGTCGCATAATTTGGGCCAACTCGCGAAGCTTGCGACCAGCGGTGACGAAAACGCTCGATTGGGTTTTGAGATCGAAGGTGTCATCAGCAAACCATCCGATGTGGACGTCTATAGCTTTATCGCAAACGGTCGGACAGAAGTTTGGATTGATATTGATCGAACAACATCGGGCTTGGACACCGTGGTCGAGCTTGTTTCTGCAGACGGAACGATACTAGCCTTGTCGGACGATTCGTATCTCGAAGAAACGCAACCGTTGACTCATCCATTGTTCTCGACGCTGGTGGGGAATGCGACAAATCCATTGCGTAAGGGCTCATTGGTTCTGGCTCCTCAGTCTTCTCGCGGCGAATTCCGCGATGACTATGGCACCAATCCAAAGGACGCTGGAATGCGAGTCTTGCTGCCAGGCCAAGCCGATCAAGCCTCACTGTACCATGTTCGGGTGCGCAGCAGCAACCAAACACCTGGACAAGCAGTCAACACACCTGCGCTGAGCGATTCGGCGTCGGTCGGAAAAGGCTTGTCCCGCGGGGCCTACCAGTTGCAAATACGACTTGGCGAAGGCCAGGAATTGCCAGGCACCTCGATAAGCTATGCAGACATTCGTTTTGCGGCCAACGGCCTTACATTGTCGGGGGTACCAAGACACTCACCCTTGGTCGGCGAAACGGCTGAAGTTCTAACGGCCCCCAACGATACCTTTGCGAACGCCCAACCGCTCGGGAATATCGTTCAAACCGATCGACAAACCATTTCTCTAGCAGGGAATCTGTCGAGTGCCACAGACATAGATTGGTTCTCGTTCTCGATCGACTACCAGTCGTTGATCAGCCCGTTGGCTAGATACCTTTCAACCATCTTTGATATCGATTACGCCGACGGAATTGGTCGCGCGGACATGTCGATGTATCTGTACGATTCCACCGGACGATTGATTCAGTTCGGTGAAAACAGCAACATTTTAGACGATCGCGCAACGGCGGCTCGTGGCGCGGACAACACCGACCTCGGACGTGGATCTACGGGCTCTTTGGATCCCTACATCGGATCGGTTGAATTGCGGGCGGGGACCTATTTCCTAGCCGTAACCAACCGGACCCAAGTTCCATCGGTAATCGCAAACCGACTGAACCGAGCCGGTGCACAGGACGATTCTGGGGTTCGCATTCAGCCTATCAATAGCGGTCGCTTAATCGTTGAAGATCGCGTCGGCAATGATCGGATTAGTGCGACTGCACAAGGTCCTATTACGCCTGTTTTCCTACCGCAATCTTCGCGAGTTGAGTACACGCTCGGAAATGTACCGTTGTACTTCAATAGAGATGTAGGTCTCCAAGCATCGGAAGTTTTCCTAGGGAATTCGTTCACTGGCGCCACGTCGAATTTCGTCGGCTCAAATGCCGAGGACTTGCGTGATATTGCCATGCGTCCCAATGGAGACATTCGAGGATTTCGTAGTCTTGAATTGGGAGTGGGTGATGCAAACGCCGCCTATATCAATGTCAGTTCCGCCAACGGTGCGACTGCGGTCGCGGGAAACCTTGGGATCATCACGAATAGACTTGTCGTTGCCGCAGGAACTCCACCTACGATCGATTTGGCCGTGGAAAATGTTGGGATTGACGTAGAAGCCCTGACCTTTGCTAACTTCCAGGGAGCGGAAACTGGATTCCTGGTCGCGAATCGCCAGGGAGGCGCGGGGGCTCAGTATCTAAATAACATTCTTTATCGTTTTGATCCGACGACGGGTAGAGGAATAAGTTTCCCGGCTTTGGACAATGACTACAACATCGTGACTACGGGAACTCCCAACCCACCCGATATCATTCGGGGTGCCGGAACCAACATTACGGAACGCGGATTCATTCAAACGACCTCACCGGCTGGGACCATTTCCACCACCATAGCCGTAACCGAGGCAACCGAGGTGCGTTCCTCCACGCTGTCCTTGGTTCGCGACGGAGATACCGTCACACTCAGAGCGTTCCCAAATACCTTTGTAACGTTTGAGTTTAACGCCGGTCCAGAATTGCAGCTGAATTTCGACCCCACAGCCAATCCTGCGAGACAACTGAACAACGGTGATCGGTTCGTAGTGGACGGGGTGAATTACCAAATTGAAACGGGCTCTGTATCGACAGTTCCGCCCGGTTTCCGAACCGTGTTCTACTCGTCATCAATGACCAATGAACAGTTTGTCGAGTCGCTCCGTCAAGCTGTGCCAGCAACCATTCAAATCGGGTTCGATGGCACACGAGTCAACTTCGGTAAAGCAACAACAGGATCTTTTGGGACACTTGTTGCACGCGGCGTGGCAACGGATGTCGGTTCCACTGGCAATGTTGGAAGCGGTCGCATCCCTGTGGATTTCTTGGCCGAAGACACGGCGGAGACGATTGCCGTTCGTTTGGCTCAAACGATTACGGGTGCTGGCTTTGCGGGACTATCCGCAGCAGCCAACGGTAACTTGGTACAACTCGTTGGAGCTGAATTAACCGCGACTACTGGTAGTTCGATATCGGTTGGTGTTGCTCCTGGTGGATTGGTTCGTGGGGTTGCTGAAGTAAATGGGGCTCTTTACGCGGTAAGTGGCCAAGGCGGTTTGTATCGCGTCAGTCAGTTTGAACTTGCACGCAACACTCCTGGCGCTATTGGTTCCTATGTAGCGAGTTCCTATCAATTGGTCGGGATCCGGTTTACGGCATTGACAGCAGGTCCGCGGAACGTGGATGGTGGTCGTTACGCGGATTTGCTTTTTGGAACGGATGTCAGCGGTAGGGTCTATGCCTTTAACACTAGCGGTGAATTGCAAAATGTCTTTATCAACGGCCAATCGTCGGTCGCAACAGGCCTGTTTGGGTTAAACGGACTATTGTTTTCAAACCTGGACTTCAACCTGTTTCACCAGACGACTCAGCGTGGCACCGATGCTGGGCACGGAATCAATAGGCCGAATGATCTAAGCGATGTTGCAAACAATGGCGATACGAGTTGGTACTTTGGATTCGAAAATCCAAACAATGCAGTGACGGGCAATCCTCACAGTAACGCAAGTTTCAATAACTTTAGCAATCCGCTAACGTCTCCAAGGTTCAACAATGAACAGTTGCAAAACACCTATAATTTCCCGGGTGGAGCTTTGGGAGTTCTCGAGAGCAGATCGTTCTCACTAGCTGGAATGACAGTGCAAGATCTGCCTACCTTGTACTTCAACTACTTCATGGAGAACGACAACGGAAGCTCGATCAATGGCGGGCGGACCACGGATTCATTCCGCGTCTATGGCGCCGACGATGCTGGTGTTTGGCACATTTTAACGACAAACAACACCGATCCATTCGAACCTGCGATTGAGAAAACAACCAACAATGCGCCGAATGCAGTAACTTCACCTGGACGGGCGTGGCGACAAGCGAGAGTCGACCTCGCAGTATTGGCAGGTAGCAAAGACGTCCGATTGCGATTCGAGTTCAACACGGCCGGTAGCATGGGTTTTGGTACCCAGCGCGGGGGTGGTTTGGAGATGCGAGTTGTGGCGGGCAGTCAGTTGAGAGACGGCCAAACGTTCACCATTGGTGGACGGCAATTCGAGATTGAAATGGGATACACATTGGTTGTTCCATCCGGAACGAACGTCACCAGTGGAGATACCTTCAATGTGCTTGGATTGGACTTTGTGTTCTGGAACGGCGTGGGGACTGCACCGGCAGGAAACGTCATTCGTTTCAACGCGACGGATACGCCCGACGTTTTAGCCCAATCGATTTTCGCTGTCATCAGCAATGCGGCCTATCCAAAACCCATCCAAACAGCCAATCTAGCTGACCCAGCCGGTGGGTCTGATGTTCTCAATCGTGCACTTTCGATAGGGGTGACCGGAGGAGCAGTTCGCGTCACCGGCATTGGGGCTATCGGAGACAATCCTAACTTGATCAGTGCGGTCGATCGCGATATCGATTTGTTCCGCCTCAATCTGGATGCAGGCTCGAGAGTGGTGCTGACTGCGTCGTCTACCACAGTCGCCGGCTCCTTGCTGGATCCGTACTTGAGGTTGTTTGATGAAAGCGGTAGTGAAATCGCGGCCAACAATGATTTTGGTGGTACACGAGATTCAAGGATTTCGTTTACGATAACGAAGACAGGACGTTACTTTGCGGGAGTTTCAGGGTCTGCCAACACTGGCTATAACCCGAATGTAGCCAGCAGTGGCACCAACGGTGGCTCACAGGGACTTTACGAGCTATCTGTCGACGTTTCGCCTCGCCTGAACTTTTCAGTAGTCGGCAATCGCATTCAGGCTGACGGCGCTTCATCGGTAACGTTGCCAGCTAATTCACCGTTGAGCTTAGAAGGACGATCCGGACTCAACGATGGGACGAACGTACCTGTCTATATCCTTCAATCTATGTCTGATGTTCGGGTCGCCAGGACAGTTGCGCGGGCCATGGAAAGTACCTTGGCTGGCGGTTTGGATGCGTACGCAACTTACAATCAACGTGATAGTTTCATTGACATCACCGGTTTGACCGTAGGGGCGGCAGGACCGTTCACAGTATCGACACCACGAGCCGAAGATAGCTTCTCAGAATATGGGGTCGCGTTTTTGCCTTCGGCGACAAGAGCTCAAAACAACGCGTTTGAAGGACTTTATTTGGACGACTTTATCATCGGTCTAGCAGAGCGAGGCGAAACGGTAACCGGCGCGCGTGCGGACACTTCTTTTGTGACTGTTCCTTCGGGTGGTAGCGGGATTTTGGTTGGCCCATATCAGCTCGAAATCCGAGGTGGACAGGAGTATGGTCAACCGCTCTTGCAAAACCAGAGCGTTCAGCTCAACCTCACTAAGAGTTTTGAACCAAACCAAGCCCAATCGCGATCTCAGACGATTAAGTTCAATGGCTCGTTTCAAATTGCCGATGGCCAGACCATCGTATTGAACGACGGCATTAATTCCATAACGTTGGAATTCGACGATCTATCCTTGCTTGCAAATTCACCCTCGCGAGGTGTGCGTCCGGGAAGTTTACCAGTTCGGTACAACAGTGCGCTGAATGAATCTGCTAACGTGATTGCATCGCGAGTTCGCGACATCATCAACTCAACTACCGTCCAAAGCCTGCTCAGCATTTCGGCGATATCGGTAGATGGAAGTTTGGTTGGGCAAAACACAAATGAGATCTCGATCATTGGGACCGTCACGGTGACTTTGCCGAGTTCGATTGGCGTGGCAAAGTCATTGTTGCTCGAAGGTGATCGCAATACTTCGCGAGAACAAGGGCAGATCGTTATTGAGAATTCGCGGATTTCGAACTCATCTGGTTTTGGAATCACATTGCAGGCAGACCCAAGGGATGCAGTCTCCAATGCTCCGAATCCTGGCTCGGTTCGCAACACCATTACCCTCAACAATCAACGCTTGCTCCCGGGGGCTGTCGTTGTCAACAACGAATTGGTAGCGAACATCGGTGGCGGGATTAGTATTGTTGGCGACACAGCCACTGGAAATGTCCCAGCCGCGTCGGTTCCTTTTGCTCGAATCGTCAATAACACCATCCTTGGAGGTACCGTCACAACGGCTACGGTACCGCCCTCTGCAACATTTGGCGATGACTTCTACCGTTTGGGATTGATTTCTTTTGCCGACACCATCCCCAGTGGGGGCTATAATCCACGTGCTGGCGGCGGGCCAGTACCAATTGCTGGATTGCAGGCCCCAACCAATGCCATCGGTGCTCCCAACTACACGGGAATCGGCGAACCCATCATTAACCAAGGCGCGGTGTCGCTTGGCCGAGGTGGAAGCTTGGTTGTTCAATTCACAAACAACATCCTAACGGGTTCCGATGACGCTCGCGCCGATTTGGCGGTGTACGAAGTCGGGGCACCCGAACAAGTACGAGTCGAAGTAAGTCCCGACGGTTCCAACTACACCTCGGTTGGTACGGCCTCCTTCAACAGCCGATACATCGACTTAGATGCGTTTGGATTCAACTCGTTGAGCCAGCTTTACTATGTTCGTCTTACAGACGTTGCCAATGAAGGCTCCGTCAGCGGAGACTCCGTGGGGGCTGATATTGATGCCGTCGGAGCCATCTCCAGTCGGCCAGGGCAAATCTTTACGCCCCGAGGAACTGGTATTCGAGTGGGGGCAAACGCAAGCCCGACCCTCATCAACAACATTGTAGCCAATCATACGGCCGGTGTTTTCGTGGATCCCTCCAGCACCTCCACGGTCATCGGAGCTACGCTGTATCAAGGTAACACCGCGAACTCTACCGGTTCGGCTACACTAGGCCAGTTCCCAATAATAGTTGGTAGTGCAGTTCCATTATTTACAGATCCATCCCGCGGAAATCTCTATCCGGTTCCGAACTCGCCTGCCATCGATGCAACCATCGATACGCTGGTAGATCGGTCCGCTCTGCTATCGGTCAAACAACCACTTGGATTGGCAGCGTCGCCCATCATCGCTCCGTCTTCAGACATCAACGGTCTGCTCAGGGTGGATGACCCAAGTGTCGAGACTCCTCCAGGTCTCGGCGAGGGGATTTTCAAGGACCGCGGAGCTGCGGATCGCGCCGATTTCGTCGGTCCGAGTGCCATCGCCATCCACCCGTTTGACAATGACGCCTTGGGTGAGGACTCCAATCCGACCTTAGGGATTGTCGAACTGGCCAACAAGAGTTTTACCTATTTCGATTTCCAAATCCTAGATACTTCGCAAATTGGAAACAAGTCTCAGGGAACTGGGGTCAACCCTCGGTCCGTTACCCGAGACTCCATCTTGCTCTACCAAAATGGGCAAATCTTGGTCGAGAGCCTGGATTACCGATTTGGATTTGACTCAACCAGCAATATCGTTCGGTTAACACCGTTGGCGGGAGTTTGGGACAACGAATCGGTTTACCAAGTTCGATTCATTAACACCAATGAATCCGCGATTACTTTGGTTGATCCAAAGAATATAATCGATGGCACCATCTACACTGTTTTGGATTCGACAGGTGCAAATACACGGTTCGAACTCGATACGGGGCTACGACTAACGGTACCATCCTCGGTGGATGGGTTCACCACAACTGCGGTCGACGGAACGACGTTCCTTGTGGATGACGGTTTCCGTCGAGTTACGTTCGAATTCGATGACAATGCAAACATCGGAACCAGTAGTATTCCGATCTTGATCAATTCTCAGGATCCGCCACTTATTTTAGCTGAGAAGGTCGCTGCAGCGATTCGTAGTGCAGGCCTAAGTCTAACCGCGAAGGTCATCGGGGGTGGCGAATTGCAAATCCTCGGCAGCAGTCTGATAACGGTTCTGCCTGTGGACAGCAGGATTACGGTTTCGGGACGCGCCGGAACAACTCCAGCCTACGGCCTGCAAATCCCAACCGCCAATGGTCTGCCTGTAGGAGTTGCAGACGGTCAACTTTTCTCTATTCAACGCGGCAATACCACGCTGGTTTTTGAGCTGGATGACAATGGGTCGGTTGGCGTGAACAATGTACGCGTCCCCTTGAATACCTCGTCAACGGACGCCTTGGCTACTGGAATTGTCAGTGCGATCAACGGTGCGAATCTTGGTCTTACAGCCACCTTTTCATCTGGCGGACTGATCGCCGTTGGAACTCAGGCCGATTTGCGAATCCAAGCGACAAGCACGGTTCTGCTAGTCGTGGGTGTACCCGGACGTCCAGCCACCATCCCTGTGAAGATCGATCTCTCGCAAGTTGTGACCAGTGTCCAGGCAGCCACAGTCCTGCTGAACACGATCGCGGCAAGCAATTTGCCAGGCGTTCAGTTGACGCAGCTCGCTTCGACGATCCTGATAGAGGGAGCCCGTGGTGTTGCAGGTCTCGGGGCATTCCCGGTCAATGGAGTCCGCGATTTGGCAGGTAATGCGATACGAGCAACGGAGATCGATGGCAAGACGCTCATTACCATTTTCTTAGGGGAAGGCCTCGATTACGGTGATGCCGCAGATCCTCTCTATGCGAGCAAGAAGGCGAGCAATGGCCCACGCCACACGGTCGTCAATGGGTTCTCTATTGGACCTACGGTGACTTCCGATGCCGATGCCCGCGTCATCGACTTGGATACCGATGATGGGGTTACGATTCTGCCATTGACGGCCTCCTTCGGTGGCTCCATTATCGTCAACGTTCAAGGGATCTTGGTTTCAAGGCCTGCGTTTATCAATGCATGGCTCGACGCCAACGGCAACGGAATTTTTGAATCAACGGAAAAGATCCCGGTCAGCGGTCGAGTCGGAAATGGAAACAACTCCCTTTCAATACTTAGAAACGTTATTCCTGGAACTTCTGTGACCACCGCTCCGGTGGCACTACGAGTTCGAATGAGCTCGCAAGAATTGCTTGGACCTACTGGACCTGCACCAGACGGTGAAGTCGAAGACTACTACGTCACCATCAATCGCAATCCCTACACGAACCCATCGAATAGACTCGACGTCAATGGTGACGGCGGAGTGTCCCCGTTGGATGTTCTCCAATTGGTCAATTACATCAATGTCAATGGACCGGGCCAATTGCCGTTCCCGACGGCGTTCACCCCACCGCCCTATTTGGATGTGAACGGAGATGGATTCGTTAGTCCGTTGGATGTTCTGTCCGTGATTAACTTCATCAACACACAAACAACCGGTGGCGGTGGCGGTGGAGAAGGCGAAGGCGAAGGCGAAGGGTTTGTTTCGGATCAATGGATTTCGGCCTCGAGCCTAGCTGCTCCTGAAGTAACTGCGGCTGGCCGTTCGGTTGAAACGCGTTTGCCACAAGCGAATGCTGCCACCAAGGCGATTCAGTCTCTCGATTCTTATCTTGCACACGTTTCTTCCGATATCGGCCCGTCGCTGGCTGTCGATCAACTCGATTGGTCAACCTTCTTGCCAATCGAGGAAGCAGTTGAGGAAAAAGATTCGAACCTTGCACTCTCGATTGCAATCGACGACATTTTGAGCAGTCTGCTTTAGTTCCAAGGCGGAGCCGACCATGAAATAATTCAATGGCCGATGGTTTCCCATCGGCCATTTTTGTTTAGCGATACCTGCCTGGGAATAAACTTGTCGAGCCAGTACACTGTTGCGTCCACGAAACGCAAACCAGCCATCTTCAAGAAATCGGATTTGTCGTCATCCAATGTCGAATTTAGTCATTCAAGAGAAACGCGCTACCCTTGTTGCAAACTTACTCTCCGTTGCAATCCCATTGGTTGTCGCAATCCTCTTGGGGGTACGGACCAAGGTAGATTTGGGGACTTGGACCAAAATGCTGCCCCATGCGATCGGTGCAATCAACACGCTTACTTCCGTGCTTCTGGTCCTTGGTTTGGCGGCACAGAAGTTTGGAAAGATACGGTTGCACCGCTTGGCCATGACGTCCGCTTTTTCACTTGGTGCGATTTTTCTGGTCTGTTACGTGACGTATCACCTATCGAACCCCTCGACCAAATTCGGTGGGAGTGGGGCATTGCGAGCCGTATACTATGCCTTACTCGTTTCGCACATTGTTCTGTCGATGGTTGTCCTCCCCTTGGTCCTGCGCGCGTTTCTGTTCGCTCTCACGAATCAAATAGCCAGGCATCGTCGCATTGCCAAATACGCATATCCCATTTGGCTGTACGTTTCGACGACGGGCGTCATCGTGTATCTCATGATTTCGCCTTATTATACTCAACCATAAGGCGAGTGGTTCGTTTACACCATATCCCGCAGGTTCGCTGGTCGTCAGGTTTAATCACCGTCCCGCCGCAACGCGGTGAAGCATTTTCACCAACAATTCGCTTAGGTTGAGCGGGAGCTTGCCTCCCCTCAACCTTGTTTTGGCGTCCTACGTAACGGCCCGGTAACCGCCGCACTTCGCTCCCGCCTCGACCGCCTTAGGCGGGAGCGAAGTGCGGTAATTTACGGTCTGAGCCGCACTTTTAGTACGCCAAAACGGCGTCCGTCGGAGGCAAGCTCCGATCGGACGAAAATGCTTCACACCGTTGCTTCCCGAGGGGCAGACTTGATTCGAGATCAGCGACACGTAGCGCTCTACTTTTTTGCTGCTTCGGGCAACTCCATCACTTCCACTTTCCGAATCAGCACTTTGCTGCCTGGGTCGTGCTGTTGGAACGCGAAATGACCTTCTTTGAAAGTCGTTGCAAAATCGAGGTATTCGAATAGTTCGTCACCGTTCACACTGATCTTAATGCGTGTCATGGCTTTCCCTCGCCAAATGTCATCGCGAACTTCACATAACAGCCCGCGGAACGACTAAGGTCAATGGAAACCGGATTCGACAAGGGCGATTTGACAGGTTAGCCTTTACATTCCGCCGTTCAACCATTAGCGAGTTACTCCCCTTCCAAATTCCACATCCAAGGTATTTCCATGAACCGTTTCTACTTCACCTTTGCATTCCTTGCGATTTTCAGTTTTTTCTCCAGCCTTACCCCATCATGTCTCGGCGGAGATCCCGAAATCATTACGCTTTGGCCTGAAAAAGCACCTGGCGAGTCAAAAGAAATTCCGGCGGAGGGCGAATTCACCGAAGGTGGAACCAGGTTCATTGCAGGGAAGCCCATCTATCTGGTTACCAACGTATCCAAGCCCGAACTTGCAATCTATCGACCGGATCCGACCGTCGATACAGGTGCGGCGGTCATCATTTGTCCAGGTGGAGCGCATCGTTTGTTGGCTTACGATCTCGAAGGAACGGAAATCGCTCAATGGCTCAACACAATCGGCATCACAGGCATTGTCTTAAAGTACCGTGTGCCATTTCGCAATCCGGATTTCAAGTGCCTTGCAGCTTTGCAAGATGCTCAGCGTGCTATCAGCATTGTCCGAACACGCAGCAAAGAACTCGGTATCGATTCCGCCAAAATCGGGGTCATGGGTTTCTCGGCAGGGGGTGAGGTGGCAGCTAGGGCTTCGCTCCAGTACAACGCAAGAAAGTACGATAAGATAGACGCAGCAGACGACACGTCCTGCCGACCCGATTTCTCGATGCTAATCTATCCTGCATACTTGGTGAACGATTCAAAATCGTTGCTGGAGGAATTGAAGCCTGCGGCAGATGCACCCCAAGCATTCATGGTCCACGCTTGGGACGATCCGGTAACGCCCTTGAGCAGTTTGTGTTTGGCGACGGAGTTGAAAAAGGTCGGTGTCTCCTGTGAACTTCACCTCTTCGCAACCGGAGGGCATGGATATGGAATGCGACATGTCGACGGTATGCCCGTCACCGACTGGACATCGCACGCCACGCAGTGGTTGAGCAAAGCGGTTACAAAAAAATAAATAGAACCGTCAAGATTGGATCTACCGTTTTCCCACCTTTTAACATCCTTCCGAATTGGCTCTTCCTTTGAATCGCTTCTCACTCAGAATTCCAATGCTTTGTTGCATCGTCTTTTCTTCGACACTGGTTGCAGCCGAGCCACCGCGCAAACCCAATCTCATTTGGATCATGGCTGACGATCTGGGATATGGCGACTTAGGCTGCTACGGCCAGAAAGTCATCGCAACTCCGAATTTAGATCGGATGGCGAACGAGGGATTGAAGTTCACGCACTTTTACGCCGGCGCGACGGTTTGCGCTCCCTCCCGAAGCGTACTCATGACCGGACTGCACCATGGACACACGCGCGTTCGAGGCAATGCAGGACAGAGGAATCCCATAGCCCAGGCATTGCGTCCCGAAGATCTAACCGTCGCAAGCGTGCTTCAAAGGGCAGGCTATCGCACAGCATTAATCGGCAAATGGGGTCTGGGTGACGATGGACCGGCAGGCACCGGTCTGCCACGAAAACAAGGGTTTGATGAGTTTTTCGGTTACCTCAATCAAAACCATGCTCACAACCACTTTCCTAGTTTCTTATGGAAGAACGAAACGAAAGTTTCTCTGCCAAACGTCGTAACTCCAGTAGGTAGTAGCGGTGGCGGTTATGCTACCGAAGCGAAAGTCTTTGCGGACGATTTGTTCGCCGATCAAGCAATCGAGTTTGTAAAAGAGAACAAATCAAGACCGTTCTATTTGTACTGGAGTATGGTCATTCCGCACGCCAACAACGAACGGACGCGTGAACTAAAGAACGGCGCCCAGGTACCGGACTTCGGGCCCTATGCCGACAACGACTGGCCGGAGACGGACAAAGGGCAGGCAGCCATGGTCTCCCGTCTGGATGGTTACGTAGGTCGAATGCTCGCGACATTGAAGGAGATCGGACTGGCGGAAAACACGCTTGTCTTGTTCACGAGCGATAACGGTCCGCACAACGAAAGCAACCACGACCTTAAGAGATTTAATCCTGCAGGGCCATACACCGGAATCAAACGCAGTCTGACCGACGGCGGTATTCGCGTGCCGCTAATCGCATGGTGGCCGAACAAGATAATGCCTCACACCGAGTCGGAGCACGTAGCTTATTTTGGTGATTGGATGGCAACGGCTGCTGAGTTGGCGGGCGCAAAAATACCCGAAGGATTGGATTCGATAAGCATGGTTTCCTCTTTTGTTGTAGGCAAGGCAAAGCAAACTCAGCACGAGTTTCTGTATTGGGAATTTCACGAAGGGGGCTTTAAGCAAGCCGCACTGTATCAGGGTCGCTGGAAGGGTATTCGACAGGGCGGACCCGCAGCCCCCTTAAAGCTCTTTGACCAATCCAACGACATCGCCGAAAAGACAAACGTTGCTGACAAACATCCCGAAATCGCGATCAAAATTGGCGAATACTTGAAATCAGCGCGTACCGAATCGCCCGACTGGCAGCCAATTTGGTAGTGTAGAACGGCACTCCGTGCCGTTAGCACCCCCAAGTGACCGTTAGCACCCCTAATCGCCCGTTGCCATTTGCCTAGCGCTCATTTTGTTTACCCATTGTCTGGAAACTTCCATGCGAATCCTCCTCTCACTGTTGTTTCTGATTGCCGTTTTTTGTCTCCCGCCCAGTCTCTCGGCAGCGGACAAGCAGCCAAACGTCTTGTTCCTGATCTCGGACGATTTGAATACCATGCTCGGATGCTATGGCGATCCAAAAGCCAAGACACCGAACATCGATCGCTTGGCTGCTCGAGGAGTTCGATTCGATCGCTCGTATTGCACGTTTCCTTTGTGTGGTCCAAGCCGCAATTCAATGTTGACTGGTCTCTATCCGAACAGTACCGGCATTCTGGCTAATTCTCAAATCTTTCGACAGACCATCCCCACGCAACATAGTTTGTCACAAGCGTTTCGATTGTCCGGATATTTCGCAGCCAGAATTGGCAAACTGTATCACTACAACGTTCCAAACTCGATCGGTACCAATGGCCATGATGATCCGGGCTCTTGGGAGTTGGAATTGAATCCAGCCGGCGTCGACCGAATGGAGCATCATCCCGATATATTCTCCCTTACCCCTGGCCAATTCGGAGGCACCCTCAGTTGGCTCGCTTCTCCGAAAAGCGATCAGTACCATACGGATGGACTTATGGCCGAGGATGCTAATTGGGTATTGGAAAGGTGTGCCAAGCGAAAGGACCGGCCCTTCTTTCTTGCCGTAGGATTCTTTCGTCCACACACGCCCTACGTAGCCCCCAAGGAACCCTACTTTGGCTGGTACCCCGAGAAAGAAATGCGTGTCGTTGCCAACATTCAAGCGGATCAATCTGATATTCCTGCTGCCGGTCTGAGCAGCTATAAAAAAGAGCAAGACAAGTTGACGGACGACCTTCGTCGGCAGAGCCTTCAAGCGTACTACGCAAGTATCAGCTTTATGGACGCTCAGGTCGGACGGGTCATCGATTCGCTCGACCGACTCGGGCTGGCTGACAATACAATCATCGTCTTCACCAGCGACCATGGATATCACACCGGCGAACATGGTCTGTGGCAGAAGATGAGTCTCTTCGAAGAAAGCGCACGAGTGCCCATGTTGATCGTTGCACCCGGTGTTACGGCCAAAGGAGGCATCGCCAAATCGCCTGTTTCACACATCGATCTTTTTCCGACGCTGACCGAGCTTTGCGGCGTAAAAGCTCCTTCGAATATTCAAGGCCAAAGCCTTGTTCCCATGTTGAAAGACCCGAGTGTCGTTGGCCGCGGTTGGGCGATTACGCAAGTGACCCGCGGTGCCGTAGGACCTCGTGCAGCACAGAATCCAAACGCCAAAGACAAGAGTTTCTTAGGATACAGTCTGCGCACTCCACGCTGGCGGTACACCGAATGGGATGAGGGAAATCAAGGTCGTGAGCTCTACGATCATGATAATGATCCGTTGGAGCAAACCAACTTGGCAACGAAACCAGAGTTCGCCAAAACCGTTGGCGAGCTTTCCGTTCAAATTCGCTCTGCAGCCAAATCCACCTTCCCTCCGTCCGGCGAAACCCCTGAAGTTAAAACGGCCCTGTGGGCACCACTTTTGACAGAACCTTGAGCTCCATCTCGTGAGAATTCCAAGCTGCTGGAAGTCAATCGATAGACGCTTCCGGCTTTCACTGCCTGTGTCTGCGTTTGCCATACTCGTTGGTTTGGCAATCGGTATTGCCGCGGACCCGCCTCCCAATATTGTTCTCATGCTAGTCGACGACATGGGGGTCATGGATACCTCGGTACCTTTTTTAACCGATCCAACAGGACAACCAAAACGGTATCCGCTTAACGAATATTACCGAACTCCCAACATGGAACGGCTCGCCGCTCGCGGGGTACGTTTCAATAACTTCTGCGCGATGACCGTCTGTTCGCCAACTCGAATCTCGATCATGACGGGGCAGAACGCGGCTCGACATCGCACCACCAATTGGATCAACCCCGACAAAAACAATACAGGACCGAATGGGCCACCCGATTGGAATTGGCAAGGGCTGAAAAAGAACAGCATTACGCTCGCCCGATTGCTGCAAGCAAACAACTACCGAACAATTCATGTTGGCAAGGGGCATTTCGGACCCAGTTCAAGCGAAGGCGAGAACCCTCTCAACTTAGGTTTCGACGTCAATGTCGGCGGTACGTCCATTGGCCAACCTGGTAGCTACTTTGCGGAACAAAACTTCGGTCTCAATGGCAAGCGAGACAGCAAAGCCGTACCAAGCTTAGATACGTACCACGGATCGAATACCTTCCTAACGGAGGCACTGACGATCGAAGCCAATGCCAAAGTTTCCGACGCGGTGCGCGAGAAAAAACCGTTCTTTCTCTACTTCCCGCAATACGCCGTCCATGCCCCCTTCCATTCGGATCCACGTTTCGCAGATAATTACAAAGCGTCCGGCAAATCGCCACAGGCCCAGGCTTTTGCAACGTTAATTGAAGGCATGGACAAGTCACTCGGGGACGTTCTCGATCACCTCGATTCCCTGGATGTTGCCGACAACACGCTCGTGATTTTTTTAGGAGACAACGGTAGCGACGCGCCCCTCGGCAATCAACATGAAGTTGCTTGTGCAGCCCCGTTGCGGGGCAAGAAAGGTGCACATTACGAAGGCGGTATGCGTGTTCCCTTTATTGCGGCTTGGGCCCATTCGAAACTGGACCAGACAAATCAACGGCGGTTGCCGATATCTCAGGGAACAATTCAGTCGCAGCAAGCTTCGGTATCCGATTTATTTCCGACCCTATTGAACTTAATTGGAATCGAACCGCCAAGCGGGCATCCAATAGACGGTCTGCCACTGGCGACCCTGTTATCGGGCAAGCCCGATCCCGGTCGAAACGAAACCTTTTTGATGCATTACCCTCATGCACCACATCGCAGTGACTATTTCACTGTCTATCGTGATGGTGCTTGGAAAGTTATCTATCATTACTTCCCGTCGGCGGTTTCCGAAGGGTCGCACTACCAGCTTTTTAATCTGGCTGAGGATCCGTTTGAGCAGAGTAACCTTGCGACAAAATCGCCAGACGAGCTAGCACGCATGATGAAACGATTGATTTCAGCCTTAGCAAACCATGATGCGGTATACCCTAGATCCGACGATGGATTGCCACTAAAACCCAAGATGCCGTAGCAATAGTCGCCGTGGCCGACGCTGCTAGCGTCGGTTCCAATGTAGGAGAGTCTCGGATGCTAGCACAACGCTCATCACAGGAATGTTTACTTCCTCGATCAGTGGCCAAAACCATCGAAGCATCGTTCCGATGCCAAAGCAGTTTCAACTCTATCCAGAACACCTACGGGCTGCCAACTATTACTGCACCAACAATTCCAAAACAGACTACAATTTTTCAGGTGGTCCAAAGAGTTGGAGTGAGAGCAGCGCTAAAGCCAGTTACGACAACCGGCAATCGAATCAGCCATTCTTTGCGGTCTACAACTTGACCACCAGCCATGAAAGTCAGGTAGCACCCAAAAACGGAAAAACCGATTTCCGCATTGCTGCTGACAAAATAGTATTGCCTCCCTATCACCCGGACACGACCGTTATTCGTCGCGATTGGGCCAACTACTATGATCAGATGACACTCATGGACCAACAAGTTGGGGAACTCCTCGCCAAACTCGATCGCGACGGTCTGGCGAACCGGAGGCTGCCATTGCAACCATTTAGGCAGTGCTCCAAACCGGTAACCCTTACGAATCCCTGGCCGCACTCAATTCGCTCGACGTTCTTCGATCAGAAGGCATCGTTCGACTCGAGGTTGCACAAGAAATCGTGAGAGACTTGAAACTCTCGGAGCCTGCAGATCGAATAGCAGACTTTATTTTAAACTAACCAAACAACTTCTTGATGATGATTGGTACGATCATGCGACTCATCATTCGCTGGTCGGTCGAACATGGTTTTGACGGAAACTGCCAATGCGATTCCGATACGGCTGACCGCCAGTCGCGGAGCGAACTGGCCTACGTAGATCGACTATCCAATAACGACGTCGCATTATCTCGATGCATCCGGCATGCAGCCTGATGCTCGAGCATCGTTGCAACCAGAGACGTCCAGCCCGTCTGGTGGTTGGCGCCAAGTCCTCGCCCCGTGTCGCCGTGAAAGTACTCGTGGAAAAGCATCAGGTCTTTCCAATGAGGGTCCTTGACGTATCGTTCATCCTCTCCATGACACGGCTTTGTACCTTGCTCGTTTCTTTTGAACAGCAAAATCAGCCGTCGTTCGATTTCGTCGGCAACTTGTTTCAGATTCATCAAGATTCCGGAACCTGTAGGGCATTCCACTTGAAACGAGTCCCCATAGAACGCGTGGTACTGACGCAGCGACTCCACGATCAAATAGTTGAGTGGAAACCAGACAGGGCCCCGCCAGTTGCTGTTGCCACCAAACATCCCGGTATTGCTTTCACCAGGAACGTAGCCGACCGACTCAATGCCACCAATATGTTCGAAGACGAACGGTTTCTCACCGTGGTGGGCTGACATGGAACGAATGCCAAAGGGGGATAAAAACTCCTTTTCATCCAACATGTATTTTAGCAAATTGCGAAAGCGTTCGGTGGAAGGAATCGCCAAGAGTCGCATTTCCGTTGTCGAACCGGCGGGGCAAAATTTCTCCATGTAGGCCATGTGCTTGGCCATTTGCGGCCTGTTTTTTAAAAACCAGTTCATTCGGCGTTGGAAGCTTGGCAGACGCAACAACGTCGACTCATGGATCATGACATTGGAACACAGGGGAATAAGTCCAACGAGTGAGCGAACTCGCATCGCTGTGCTTTTTCCGTCGCGAAGCAGGTGGTCGTAGTAGAAACCATCTTCTTTTTCCCAAAGTCCTGTTCCGTGCAACGCGTTCATCGCTTCGGCAATCGCGACGTAATGCTCAAAAAATTTGCTTGCCATATCCGAGTACGCTTGGTTCTCTTCCGCTAATTCCAACGCCATCTGCAACATGTTGCCACAGAAGAAAGCCATCCATGCGGTAGCGTCTGCTTGATCCAGCGTTCCACCGCCCGGCAGCGGCTTGCTCCGATCGAATACACCAATATTGTCGAGTCCTAAAAAACCACCGCTGAAAACATGTTGCCCACGCGCGTCCTTTCGATTCACCCACCAAGTGAAATTGAGCAACAGTTTTTGAAAAGTCCGAGCCAAAAACTCTTTGTCGCCACTGAGTTTGTAAACGTGCCAGCAGGCCCAAGCATGAACCGGTGGATTCACATCGTTGAGTGCCCATTCATACGCTGGGATTTGGCCATTGGGGTGCATGTACCATTCACGAAGCAGGAGTATCAGTTGGTTCTTGGCAAATTCGATATCGACCCTCGCCATTGGGATCATATGAAACGCAACGTCCCACGCCGCGTACCAGGGGTATTCCCATTTGTCGGGCATGGAGATCACATCGCGATTGAATAGATGGGTCCAGTCGCTGTTGCGTCCGACATTGCGGCCCGGAGGTGGTGGCGGACTGTTCGGATCACCATGGATCCAAGAATTCACTACATAATAATAGAACTGTTTCGTCCAAAGCAGGCCTGCATACGCTTGACGGGAAATGTTCTTTTCCTCGGTGCTAAGTTGAGTTGGAATGCAATGGGCGTAGAAATCATCTGCTTCGGCTTTTCGCAGAGTCAATGTCGCGTCGAAGTCCTCTCCAAATCGCCTGTCAACGAAAATGGGGTTCATGATCGGCTTAGGGATCGCAGCCTTGGTTGTGTCCTCCCTCAATATGGCTTCAGGCGAAATGCCCGCTAGCCGACATCGAATGACCAGTGGTTCATCTGGGTTGACGATGGCAATCGTATGGGCTGCGCATTTGGTACCAAAGGTTCTTAAGTCAGCCCCATTCGCTTCGCCATTGACAACACACTCATGGAAGGCATCCTTAAAGAAAGTGCCTGACGTTGGGGCGCCTGGATGGCGGTTGGGATTGGTTTCATTTTCCGTGAATAGCCATATCGGCTTCTCCCCCAGTGAACCGACTTCGACTCGAAACTCAAAGTGGCCCAGGGTCTCATGGTCGCAGAGTACAACTCCGTTCGGCTCGTTGGCTGACTTGTGCAATCTCATGCGAGGCTTGCTCGTGCAGCCATCGTGTTCGCAGCCCCATATCCAGGAGTTGTGAAACCATAATTGTGGCAAGACATGCAGAACAGCAGGCATTGGTCCACGATTATGGACGGTCAGTTGGATCAGGATGTCGTCTTCGTCCGCCTTGGCGTATTCAATCTGGCAATCGAAATAGGCATCGTTGTCGAAGGCATCGGTGTCGAGCAATTCATATTCGTTCTCGGTTCGCGAGCGACGACGATTGACATTGGCCAAGTCTTCATAGGGAAAGCGGGATTGAGGGTATTTGTAGAGCCCTTTCATGTAGGAATGGGTCGGCGTTGAGTCGAGGTAGTAGTAGCACTCTTTAACATCTTCGCCGTGATTCCCCTCGGGGCCGGACAATCCAAAAAGCCGTTCCTTGAGAATCGGGTCCCGATTGTTCCAAAAAGCAAAGGAAAAGCAAAGGCGTCCCTGTCGATCGCAGATCCCGAGTAAGCCATCTTCACCCCAACGGTAAGCTCGCGATCGGGCATGATCGTGCGGTAGAAAGAACCAAGCCTCTTGGTTTTGCGAATAATCTTCGCGGACAGTCCCCCATTGCCGTTCCGACAGATAACCACCCCAACGTTGCCAATTCGCCTGCCGTCGCTTGGACTCGACCAGGCGTTGATGCTCCGCCGTCTGCCTCAAAGCCTCAGAAGTTGGAAAGCACATCGCGGCTGGCGGTTTTTCAAGATTCGACATGGAGCAGACTACAAAAGACGAGAGTACGGATGGATTGAGTCCCTGTCCCTGAGCTTATCGTTTTTTCGGTGATTTGTCTTTAGGACGCGCATGCACCCGGCGAGCCGGTTCTCGAAACGATTTTTCCGTGTACCATAAGGCGAGTGGCAGATTGAAATCTACCTGCCGAGTCTTCGTGTGGGAGAGCGGGGCTCCTGCCGAGCTTGGCTTTGGCTCGTCAGGAGCCTCGCCCACCCGGTAAATGCATTTCCGCCGCTCGCCTAAGAGCGCAAAGTAATTGTTGTCCGAAAAATGGTATTTCGACGTAAATATGCCGCAATCAAACCCAATCTTTATTAATCGAGAACTCAGTTGGCTTGAGTTTAACCAACGGGTCCTCGATCAGGCCCTCTACACCAAGGTGCCGGTGCTCGAACGCCTCAAGTTCCTAGCCATAACGGCTAGTAACATGGACGAGTTCTTCATGGTACGAGTTGGCGGGCTTCAGCTTCAACAGGCGCGAGGGATCGAAACAGCCGATCCAAGCGGGAAAACGGTGACTGAGCAGCTCGAACTTATTTATGAACGCGTCAATGCAATTATCCGTGATCAATACGATTGCTTTTTGAAGGCCGTTGAGCCTACCTTAACCGCAGAGGGGCTAGAGCGCGTCTCCGCCCGCAATGCGTCTGCTCGCCATCGTGAAGCCATTACTCGTTTCTTTCACGAGGAAATCTACCCGGTCATTTCACCGATGGACATCGATCCGGAAAGTCCATTTCCGATCCTGGCCAACCTGGGACTTCATCTGTGCGTGCGAATGGCCAGCGGAGATTCGGAGAAACCGCATCGCTTTGCCTTCATACCCCTGGGAAAGGTGCTTTCTCGCTTCATCACCTTGCCGAGCGATCGCGGCTACAACTACGCGTTGCTTGAGGACGTGACCGCAGAATTGGTCGACCAATATTATCCAGGAAAACGCATCGATGAGTGCGTCGCATTTCGAGTGACGCGGAATGCGGATGTTTCGGTGCGCGAAGACAGCGCCGCGGATTTGATGATGGGTATGCAGGAGGTGCTGCATTCGCGACGTTCAGCCGGTTTTGTTCGGCTCGAGATTGCCGAGACGGTCTCGGAGACCACGCTCCACTTCCTACAAGACCAACTCGGTCTGAACCCGTGCGACGTCTTCAAGTTTCCCGGCCCATTGGATCTTTCCAGCATGATGTACCTCACCGATATGGAGGGGTTCCCGGCTCTGAGAGATACGCCTTGGATTCCGCAGCGGTCGCCGGTCATTGACCCGACTCAAAGCATGTTCAAGGCCATTGGTGAACGCGATTTGCTCCTCTGCCACCCGTACGAGAGCTTTGAACCGGTCGTGCGATTTGTAGAGGAAGCGGCCGACGATCCGGACGTTCTGGCCATCAAGCAAGTGCTGTATCGAACGAGCCGCAAGAGTCCCATTGTGGCGTCCCTCAAGAAGGCAGCCGAGCGAGGCAAATATGTCACGGCGATCGTCGAGTTGAAAGCCAGATTCGATGAAGCTCGCAATATTGAGTGGGCTCGTGAATTGGAGCGATCCGGAGTCCAGGTAATCTACGGGGTGCGAGGACTCAAGACACATGCCAAGATTTGTGTCGTAGTGCGACGCGAACCCTCTGGCATTGTGCGCTATGTTCATTTTGGAACAGGGAATTACAACGAAACGACCGCTCGAATGTACAGCGACATCAGCTACATGACTTGCAATGAGTCGTTGGGGCGAGATGCCAGTGCGTTCATCAACGCGATCACAGGATACAGTCAGCCGCAGCCTTACGACAAACTGGATTCCGCCCCGTTGGGACTTCGAAAGAAACTCCTTGCGTTGATCCAAGCCGAGACCATCAACAAACGCAATGGTCAAAAAGCTTACATCGCTGGCAAAATGAATTCGCTTGTCGATCCGGATATCATCAAAGCTTTGTACGAAGCCAGTCAAGCTGGCGTCATCATCCGGCTCAACATACGCGGTGTGTGTTGTTTGCGTCCGGGAGTACCTGGCCTCAGCGAAAACATATCGGTCATCAGCATTGTCGACCGATTTCTAGAACACGCACGTGTCTTTTATTTCTATCATGGAGGGGATGATGCGGTGTTCATCAGCAGTGCGGATTGGATGCCTCGCTCGTTTGACCGACGCGTCGAGTTGCTCGTACCGATTGAGGATACGGCGTCCCGCCGCCGATTGATGGAGATCCTCGACACGTACTTTCGAGACAATCAGAACGCGTGGCGTTTGGGGAGCGATGGCCGCTACACGCGTATTCATCCAGAACAGAACCAAGCCAAGTTTCGAGCGCAGCGGTTTCTGTATGAATCGGCAGTAGCCGCTATCAAAAAAGCCGAGCAAGCTGCAAGAACGACGTTTGAACCTCACAAGGCTGCGGCCACTCGCGAAACCTAGTTGCTAAGGTGCAGGACTAACCACTCGAATATCAGGTCGGCTCAGCACATGCGTATGGATCATCCAAGCGTATGGCAGCCAAACCGACGCTTCGCCGTTGGCCAAGTCCCGTTCATGCAAAACACTTCGAGACTCGACAAGTTTTCTAAGCGGTTCGACCAACTGCTTTGGTAAAGGAGCAAATCGACTTTTGTCCCCCTTGCCATTGTGAATTTCGATTAGCATCTGACCGAAATCGATGTCCTTGACACGCTGTTCGCAAGCATTCGCAGATCCGCATCTCGCAACCGTCAAGCAAACATCTTTGTCCATTTTCCGCTTCTGCTATTTGATATTTGAGATCTGATCTGCTGAACCCGTATCGAACGTAAACATGCCAGCAGCAGGGTCCGCCTACTGGCAAGCGAACTCTTCTAACCACTTTGACATCCACTTTATGTCATTCGGATGGACTTGAGAACGACTCAAACGTTGGCGAAATAATTCGACACTCATGCTGTTACCCACGTCGATAGTTAGCCAAGGAAACTGAGAACGAAATTTTACGCGAGCAAGAAAATTCCCATCAACGGGGACGTACCCCCACCAACGGTGATGTACCCCCTCCAACCGGCTGTAGGATTTATTGTCGGTTCAATGAGCGATAAAATACAATCGCTCTGAATGAATGGTACAATAAAGCACTTTACCGCCGGATAGACCGGCAATAATTAATCGTTCGTCGATCTGACGTGAAACCTAAATTGACTCAATGCAAAGAGATACGATTCCAGCGGATATAAGGAGGGCCGTTCTTATCGAAGCGGGGCATCGGTGCGCTATTCCAACGTGTCGGGCTACAACGACCGAAATTGCCCACATCGTTCCTTGGGCTGAGTCGCAGGATAACTCTTTCGACAATTTGATCGTTCTTTGCCCAAACTGTCATACAAGATTCGACCAGAAGAAAGATATAGACCGCCTCGCTGTACGCATATATAAACGCAATCTCCGAGCGTTTAATAGCAGTAGTAATGAAGAATCGAGTATGGAACCAGTTAGTTCCGAAAAAGGTCCGCGAGTTTTATTCGTTGAGACAAAGCTGATTATTCCGGTAGAAACCAATCAGTCACTACGGATCTCCTTCGGACTGATGAACATTGGCGATTCCGATGCGATTTTTTCCATGCGCGATCACACCTACTACTTTTGTACTGATCCAACGCAAACGGTCTTCAAATACCAAGTGACTCCACCGGAGGATTGGGCGATTTCCGCTATTCCAAACGCGATCTGGCACGGTGAAATCCGATTTGATTTTCAACTGACTCCAGAGAAACTTATCGCTCTGAGGTGCCGAAAAGCCCGTCTCTTCTTCTATGCGCGTGGAGAATACAGAGATGGAACCGGTAGAACTACCTTGCTTCCATTTGCCGAGATGTTTGACGAACTTTTCCCACGCCACCTTGTGGCTTGTCCGAAAGGCATTACCTTTGAATAGAGCCGCATTGCAAAACGCCCACGTGCAGGTTTGAGTTGTCGTCGTTCACACGGTACGACGAACCAAGCGATGGACCGAAGTCGCGGGTCGGCCGTTTTTTGATGGAACATTTTGGTCCGCGACATCGGTCATCGCGGTCGTTCGTCTTGAGGTTGGGCACGTCGCCCCGGCATGTGGTCTCGTTTTTAGTAGTTTAGCGAAAGGTAGTTCAAATGGGTTGTACAGCAACTATTTGTGGTGGTATTGACAAAGGTGGCGGTGGCGGTGGCGGCGGTGGTGGTGGGCGACCTTGTCAAAGGGTGGCCAAATTTCAAGAACAGGTTCCGGCACTCAAAGCCAATTTGTATGACTTCCTACACGATACTCAATGTCCCGCCGCGCAGATGTCGCTCACGCGTCCAGTTGACGAGATTGCGGATCTCATAGCTTCTGCGTATGTTCATTCAATGTTCAATCTGATTGAATCCTTTGCTAACCGTGACTACGAAGCCGTCGCCCACCACCAACACTTCGGCTTCTTTATTCTTGGTGAAATGCTCCGCTATCCGAGCACGATAGCGGGCAAGGCAGGCAATGGTGACTTGGCGACACAGAATGATGCTGCAGTAAAAGGCGCTGCGCTTACATACATGTCACAGCATGAAATGAAGTCGCTACCCACAATTTCCGAACTTCCCGTCCTGCTGGCAAAATGCTATGTAAAGGCTATCAGTGAGGTTCACTCTTCAAAAGCAACCGGAAATTCGCTCCTCCTGCTTCATCACTGCGCGATGGCATTCGATATTACCTCCGAAGCGATGCAGTGTCTGAACTATTATGGCCAGCCGAGCGAAGTTTCAGGCGACATAAACGAGGGACCGAAACGCACAACTGAACAGGTAATGCATTTAGCAACATCGCCGTCAATCCGAAAAGGCAATGCTCTCGGTCAGGCCACGCGCCCAGCTCAATCTTGGTCCGTCAGCGACTGCTAGCGATTGTCATCATGGTGTAGAATTCAAAGTCGAACAAAGCGTTCAACCGGAGGTGCCGAAAATGACTCTTCACATAGCAAGTTCACTGGCAACCCGGTAAACGCAATTCGGTCGTCGGAATTAGAGAAACTTTATGAACTCGCTTGTTGTCCTTTATACGACCGCCGCGTTGATGGCGTTCGTGGCCATCGCTTGCACAGCGTTGTGTCTAGCTTGGTCGATCCCGTCGTGGCGACGCGGGCTTGGAGTGCAATGCACGACCCGACTTCGCAATAATTCCGGAACGCCAAAACCGACGAAATCGGGTAAGAGCGGCCATTGCTGACCGCTCTCCCCACGGCATGCGGGTCCGCACCGGGCGGTTCAACGAAGCTGAGCAAGTTCGGCCCAGAGTGTCTTTAAACTCAATACCCCTTGGGCTCGCAACCAGGCATT
>JANPNA010000319.1:0-2645 GCA_031427235.1 Pirellula sp. | reverse complement strand
CTTGGCCTGTCTTTGCTGCATTGTTGGGATATGGATCGAGAAGGGAATGGGACTCATTGTCCCAGGATTTATCCCGAGCACGCTTCATCAAATCGTCGAGTACACGCCGAGTCTTACGGAATGGAAGGTCACCGCCGGCATATGGGCCGTTGGCCTCATCGTGATGACACTGCTTTTGAAGATGATGATCTCGGTGCAGAAAACACGTGAGGTATTGGAACTGCCTCACCCGCTCAAGTATTCCAAAACATTCAAATGGTGAGAGGCGGATTGGCATCACGATTCGAAACGACGCACGTTGTATGAGGAGGGCTCAACTTTTCTTGGAGCCGTCATGGATGTTCTACTCCCTCGGTCCGTCGTGAACTCAATTCGACGTACTGCAAAAAAACGGTATGAGCAGTCGATTTTGGATCCAAATTCGGCGATGAGCGCTAGGGAGTGGTATTCGGATCGACTAACTCGGACATGATTGCTTGAGATTCGGCTGGCAGTCCGACGCTAGATGGGTTCAAGAGTCCGCGGCTTACTTGGTTGCGAACAATGACTTCGTCAGGATTGTCGCGAGGAGTAAAATGACGTCCTCGTTGATAAGCGGCTTGCAACATGGCACCGTCGAGTGCATCTTCGGACAAGTTGACTTGGTTGTAAGCTAGCAAGGAACCTTTTTCGCGATGAAAATCCCGCAGAGCGAGATTGTAATCCACCAGCGAACGGTAAAAGGAACTGGTACTGTTGGCCAGTTGTTGTTGCGCTTGCAATAAGAAACTGATGTTGATCAATCCGCGTTCATAGCGATTGCGTAGCACTTCCACTTGCAATTTGTCGGCCTCGATTCGATTGTAGTTGATTTGCAGTTGAACGTAGCTGCGCGAGATTTGTCGCGAAGCGTTGCTCAAATCATGGGAGATTCGAAGCTGCTGTTCTTTGAGAATCGTCATGTCCCGCGCCAGATTCAACTGAGCGTGCCGAACCGCTGCTGATGCTTGCCGGAGCCCGACCGCGTACGACCAGTCAAATCCTGCTTGCCACTCTTGAAAGTTCCCCTCCGTTATGTTCTGGGCAAGACTTTCAAATTGGTTGTTTGGATTTCGTCCGCCGATGAGATGGTCCCCCAACCCTCGCCATCGATACTGTGTGAGAGCATCGAGTCGAGGCCTCTTGTTCAAGCGAGACGCGATCAGCTCTAGTTCGCGACGTTTGATTGTCCATTCTTGTCTGCGGACTTCCACGCGTCGGGTCAACGCATCGCACAAAGATGCTTCCCAGTCAAAGGCGACTTCGGCTTGAAGCGGTTCGTCAGACGGCTTGATCAACCTTCCGTCCGATGGAGGCAATCCCATCACGTAGCGCAGTCGCTGTTCGGATGTGTACAACCCTGAAGTGCCAGCAAGGGCGTCGTTGACTTGCGATGCAAACAAGTAGTAGGTGGATCTAGCTTGCGCTTCGGCATCCGCTTCCCCACCGCGCGATCCAACTTTCTGAAGCTCATTGATTCGTTGCCAGGTTTTGAGTGAACTTTCTCGACCGGAAAGCTGTGCGTCCAAGGCTCGGTATGCAAAGTACAGTTCCCAATAGGCACCCTCCACATCATTGATCAATCGCAGTACCCCAGCTTCGAAGTCCGCAAGTGAGATGTCCGTATTGATTCTGGTGATGAGCACACCATTGTATTGTCCAGGTATCGTCGTCGGGCCTGCAATGCGATTGTAAGTCGTGCCCGAACCCGCCATCAAAGGTTGACGGTATTCCGCCTCGAGGAATCCGGTAAAGTCGCTCCGGAATATTCGCGTTGGATTGTTATTATTGTCGTATACCACATTCGATCGCAGGGCAAATTGCGCACCTGTAGCAGTACGTTTTTGAATTTGATTGATATAATTGCCCGTTGTTTGGTTGAAAGACAGCGGGAATATCAGGGCGAAGTTGTTGTTTTGAGGCCTATCGTTCTTTTGCCAAAACAATTGCGATGTCACTTGAGCGTCGAAAGCAGCCAGAGCAGCCTGGGTTCCCGTCTGTGGATTGAGGTCCGTCAAGGCCGCGTCGATTGGAGTGGCTTGACCTTGCGGTGCTGTTACAACGGCTCCACCGAGTGATCGCAATACTTCGCTGCTCTGCAACGCAGCCCGAATCGCGTCTTGAAGTGTCAAATCAAACGTTGGCAATTCGCTTGGATTTTGAATAGATAAGGGGGATGGACTCTGAGCAACCGTTGGGGCGATTGGCGCGCTGACGTCCGGGTATTCGATCTGCGTGACAAAATTCTGAAAATACGACACATCGGAACTGTCCCGCCATGCGCGAAACCGCTCGGTTGGACGGCAGCCAGTCAAGCAAGTTACAGCAATGCATCCACTAACAATCCACTTGCTGAGTTGAGCGCGATTTGTCATGACAATCCAAGCAATTTCCTAAAAACTAGAACGAGTCACGTGCAGATCATTCGGATATGCAAGCAAAAAAGTTAAATGCCGCTCGATCCTTGCAAGCGTCATGACACAATCTATCGGACCATCACGCACAATCGCTTCATTAAGGCCGATGTCCCTACCAAACAAACTAAAGTTAGGCATCGCAAAACTCGCAAGAACGTAACAAGCGTTGCAAGCCACAAGGTTTGACTTTCAGTTCGCTCGAGATTGCTG
>JANPNA010000318.1:0-10814 GCA_031427235.1 Pirellula sp. | reverse complement strand
CCCCTACTCCTCCGCCACGTTGACGTATACTTTCAGGGCTGTGTTGTCCTCGACAAGCAGCCGCATCATTTCTTTGTAACCAGATAATCCGTTGACTGGGCTCGTTAAAATTTTGTGAAGCACTTCTGGGAACATGACTTCGCCGAGTGCCAAGTCCTTAATTCCCGATTCAAAATGCTCTCGGTTGGCGTTAACGCTACCCACAAGTAGTTTATTCCCAAGAACCCATTCGATGTTGATCTTGTCCGATGGTACGGTCGTCAATTCCTTACCTCCTGTGATACTGGTCCAAACCAATACCCCGTTGTGCCCCAATGCTTCCATTGCATTGAACGCAATGGTTGACGAGCCAGTTGCATCGATGATCAAATCTGCTTTGCCAACCTTTTTTGCAAGCTGTTCCAGAGTCGTTTGGGAGGTTGCGACATAGTTTGCTTCCATCCCCTCAACGATAGAGCTCTTGAGGTGCGGTCCAGCGGCTCGAGCGAGCGTGAACACCTCGAGTCCCTTAAGCCGCAAGATGAGCGTCGAAAGCAATCCGATCTGTCCCGCTCCAAGCACGAACGCTCGTTTTGGACTCCAGACTTTCATGCGACGTTGCGCTTCGAACGCCTGATGGATGGCTTTGGCGGCGCAACTCATCGGCTCCATCAATACGTGCAAGTTCTTGAGACCTTTCGGCACGCGGACGATGTAATCTTCGTGATCGACGAAGTACTCGGTCAAGTAGCCATGCAGCAGATTGATACCGCGTTCGTAGTAGGTCTCTTCGCTGGTCATGTCATAGGTGCCGATCTTGTCATAGATCGAGCCACCGGGACGTCGAACGGTGGCGGTAACGTAGTCGCCAACCTTGATGTTCCGAACGTTGGCACCGACAGCTTTAACGACGCCGAAAGACTCGTGTCCCAAGACGAGGAAATCATCGCCCGGAGGGGCATTTCCATAAAGCGCGTCGTTGATTTCGCGGTCTGTCGCATCCACACCCACCTTGAGAACCTTCACCAAAATCCCTTTGCCGTCAGGGATCTTGTCGATCGACGGCATTGGAATATCGCGTTCGTGAACGCTGTTGGGAGTACCGGGCCGAACGGCTATTGCTTTCATAAGAATCTACTGTTGCGATTTTGGGGATCTGAACCTGTCAAAACCGACGAATTGTACTCTCCTATGGGCGTTTGTCACCGCCAGTATCGACTTGACGTTCCGTAGACAGTCGAGCCTCTCGTCTAAAGAACGGGCAATGGAGCCGACAGGGTCGGGCGGTTCGCGATCTGCGTGGCCAGCGAACGAACAAGTCCCCGGCAAACATCTTCAAATGGCTTGGCAATGATCGGGTCCAAAAGCACGTCCGCCAATCGCCCCTCATCCGATTCGCTACGAAGCGAGATTTGAATCGGCACTTCTCCGAGGAACGGAACGCCGAGTTCCTCGGCTTTGTGCCTAGCTCCACCCTTGCCAAAAATGTCAAAAGTTTTTCCCGACTCTGGATCCGTAAAACCACTCATGTTTTCGACCACACCTAATACAGGCACTTTCGTCTTTTCAAACATGGAGATGGCTTTGCCTGCATCGAGCAACGCAACCTCTTGCGGTGTGCACACGATGACGACGCCAGAGAGTGGCAGCAACTGCGATAACGTCAACGCAACATCCCCCGTACCCGGCGGCATGTCGATGATGAGGTAATCCAGCTCGCCCCAAGCCGTATCACGCAAGAACTGAGTGATCGACCCATGCAACATAGGTCCACGCCACACAACCGCTTGGTCTTTGCCAACCAAGAATCCCATCGACATAACAGGCATCTCCCCGGACCGAATGGGTTGGATCTTTCCATCGACAATCTCCGGCCTGCCATCCAAACCCAACAAATGCGGAATGCTGGGACCGTAAACGTCCGCGTCCATCAAGCCGACTTTTGCACCCATTCTGCCAAGCACAATCGCAATCGAAGCAGCCAACGTACTCTTGCCAACGCCCCCCTTTCCTGCCGCCACCGCGATCACACTCTTGGCTTTCAGTCCAATTTGACCAATGGTGGGGGCGGGCCGATACGTGATATCCAGGCGAACATTCACCGCTTGGATTCCCGAAACACTCGCGAGCAAATGGTCTCGAAGCGCATCGGCAATCTCCTGAGCAATGGGCTGCATCATCGAGGTGAGGCTCAATCGGCAACCTACAACTCCGTCTGTAACTGTCCAATCTCCGACCTGCCCAGTCTTAGAGATAGCCCGTCCACTTTCTGGTTCCTTGAACGATTCGAGAGCGGTTTGGAGCTTTTGATGAATATCTGCGTCGGACATGAGGGTTGAGGGTTGAGGGTTGAGGGTTGAGGCGGATGTGGACCAGCGAGGCCCTTCGCTCGTTTTGTTTACCAAAGCTGAGCGAGGGCCTCGCTCAGCCTCGGCCACCACAGTCTAGCCGAGGATGGTTAAACTGCGAAGCAGCAGCGGGTAACATCAACCATAAAGTCATTGCACAATGCGTTGCAACGCCGATTCCAAATCGCTTGCAGATGCCCCGATTTCATCCGCCAGTTGCCTCAAAAACACGACCAAAAACTCGCTTCTACGCCCCGCTTCCTCGCGCCCCGAATGAGTCTGCATAGTCTTTTGAAGCCCCAACAGTTTGGCAAAGAAATGATCGACAGACTGCTCGGTGTCAACTGGCAATCGATCTGTCGGAAAGGGCTCGGTCGGGTGATAAAGCCGTTGCCCCATGGCTCCGCCGGTCATCAAACAACGCGCCAATCCAATCGCGCCTACTGCTTCCAGCCTGTCCGAATCCTGGACCACTTTGGCTTCCAGGCTTTCGCAAGGCACATTGGCGGAAAAACTATGCGATAGAATGCAATGCGAAATCGGGCCGATCCAATTCTCTGGATACGCAATCTCAACGAGAAACTGCTCCGCATTTTCCGCCGCTAGCGCAGAAGCCATTCGTCGTTGAGGCGAGTTCTTGGGCACAACAACGCAGTCGTGCAGCCAAGCGGCAGGTAAGTAAATATTGCTATCCGCTTGCTCGGCTTGTCCGATGCGTTTCGCATTCTCGACAACCCGGCGGACATGATCGATCCCGTGCCCGGAGTCCGCGGATTGCATTTGCTCCGTCACCCAATCCGCAATCCGACCCTGCCATTCCTCGCACCATGTCGCAATGCTGGATTCACAAGTCTGTTTGCAGTTCTTATTCATTTATTCCTTCGTTCATGATTGTCGTTATCGTTGCCGCCCGCATTACAACGCTTTGATACGAATGTTGCGGTACCAAGCTTCCGTTGGAGGTCCCGAATGGATTTGCAACGCGATGATACCAGTCTTCACAATCTTTTCATCTTTCTCGGTGTAATCGACGGTTAAGTTGCCGTTGAGCCATATCTGAATACGATCTCTTTCGGCTCGAACTGTCAGTTCATTCCAGTCGTCTTTATTAAGCCAGGCAGGCACTTTGTCTTTGTCCCCTTCGGCTAACATTTTGTTGCGTCGCGACTCATCGTAGAGTGCGCCCCAGACGGGACGTCCGAACGCGTTACCAACATCGCACTGAAAGCCACTGACCTCGGTCTTGCCGGGAATTCTTGCCGTTCGGAATTGAACGCCTGCATTGTCTCCTTGGCCTCTCAAGCGAACGTGCAGCTTCAATTCAAAGTTGTCGTAGTTCGCCTTGGTGCAAAGGAATTCATTGTGTGGAATGGGTTTGGCGATGTTTCCGGCCACAATGCAATTGTCTTCGATGCGGAACCAATCGAGATTTCCTTCCCAGCCATCGAGCGTCTTACCATCAAACAGCCATTTGAAATCGGGTTCGAGAGACACCTTGGCTGGCATTACTTTGCTCGACTCCTGAGCCTTGACGGGACAGGACAAGAAAAACGTTACGACAACCGCAATACAGATGAAACAGCTTTTCATAAATTAGTTCTCTTGAATGGAAAGGAAATAGGATGTCTTTCGGGAGCTTAAGGAGACGAGGCGTGTGGCACCCCAGGGCGATTGAGATGGGCCTGGGAATCGTAGTCAATGATTCTAGCGATTCACTACCCCAACCCCTCGGCAAGGTTGACTTTATCAATAACTTTTATTTGTGCAATGTTTGCCTCATCTCAACAATTGCCGCCCCCTTGGGGCTTGGGATGGCGGGTGGGGCTGGATCTAGGGGCTTACGCCCCCCAGGGGCTCACGCCCAATGGCTATTGGCTTGCGTCCCGTTGGGACGAAGGACAACAGCATGAATCCCGTTGGGACGACGTGCAACACCGTGTGTCCTGTCGGGACGAAGGACATTAACATGTGTCCCGTTGGGACGCCGTGCAGCACCATGAGTACTGTTGGGACGAAGGACATCAACATGCCATTGTCTTCCGCCACAACGTGGCCCCAGTCAATAGCCAGGGGCGTGAGCCCCTGGAACGCGTCACATTCATTCAATCCAGCCGCAACGCGGCGACACTCTATTTACGGAGGGACCAATGCCTCAATCTTTTGGAAGCCTGTATTTCCATCTCATCTTCAGTACCAAAAATCGCGTGCCGTCCATCGCCGACGAAATGCAACCGAGACTCTTCGAATATTTGGGGGGAATACTTCGGAATCAAAAGGGCCGATTGGTTGCGGCTGGCGGCATCGAAGACCATGTGCATTTGCTCGTTTCACTCTCGCGACAAGCATCCATTTCGGACACGCTCCGAGACCTAAAGAGCAACTCATCGGGATGGATCCACGAGACTTTTCCAGACCAAAGATCATTTGCGTGGCAGTCGGGTTATGGCGCATTTTCAGTAAGTTTCTCGGCCCTCGATTCGGTTCGAAAGTATTTGGAGAATCAGAAAGAACATCACGCAAAGCAAACATTTCAAGAGGAATTCGTCGCCTTTCTCAAATTGCACGATTTGGAATACGACGAGCGATATATTTGGGATTGAGGTAGGCTGAATTGACCTGTCGCCCCGTTGGGCCTTGGATGCGTGGTGCGGTTCCGATGCGGGATTTGGGATCCAGATCCAGGGGCTTACGCCCCTGGCTATTGACTTGCGTCCCTTTGGGACAGCCGCAACGGCACCACCCAGCCGCACGCACTATCCAGCCGCAACGCGGCGACAGTACATTTGGTTTAGTAGGGTATTCGAATAACGGTCGCCCCGTTGGGGCTTGGATGCAAGGTGGCATTCGATTCCAGGGGCTCACGCCCAATGCCGCTGACTTTCATTCTATAGGGGGAGGTGGTGAGCTGTCTGGGTCGGCTTTTTTGCGGAGTGTTTTTTGGAACTTGGTGGTTTTTGGACGTCTCGGGTGAGCTTGTCGAGGGTATTCACGCGGCGTCTTTCGATTGGGATGCTTTCGTTTTCCTGCTCGAAGCAAAGCCCTGGAGTACAGAGCATGCCACTCTTTGAAGCTCCTGGGTTCCTTAAGAAGTAGACACGATCGGAACGTTGTCCACACACCTTTGAAGCTAAGACGTCTAGGTTCGATGTTGGCCAGTTTTGCCGCTTGGCGGCGAAATTGAGCAACAAGATTGTAGGCAACCACTGACGTCATCAACTCTTTGCGAACCATCTCAACGCTTTTACCTCGGATATTCTCGGTATCCATCGTTACCTTTAAATCACGGATATCGAACTCCACATCGTAACGATAGGAGTATAGCTCTGCGGCTGAGGTAGCGTCGGCTTCAAGGTTGCTTACCGTGTACAGCGATTTTCCATTGTCAAGAATTACATCGTGCACAACGACTTCGATGGCTGCATCGAGTGGAAGGTTGGGATTGGTAAATCGGTCTTTGACGCTCGGTGTCCAATTCAAACGATAGGTCTTGTGTTTGGGGCCCTGGTCGAACAACTCGGCTTGGCGGCGAAGAGCTTTGAAACGCGATGATGAGAGTCGAAAAAGAAAGTCATGTCCGTCAGTAACACTGGCGTATGCAACGCTAAATATCCCAAAGCCGCTATCCGCTAAAATAATCGAATCAACAGGCAATTGGCGAATGATTTCCTTGGCTTGTCGAGCTTCGCTACTGTTGTTTTCGCCGTACATCGGATCAATTTGTGGGAGCAATGCACAGCCGCTTTGCATCTCGTTGGCGATCATCAGCATGGCAACCGGCCAGACAGACGTGCCATACTGATTTGTCGCTGGTGGAAAGGCTTTTTTGAGGGCGGGTGTCGGGGGCAATGTAATCGTCGTGCCGTCGAGAATAAAAACGCGGCGGCCATCAAAGATCGGTTCACTAGTTTGTCCAAGATAGTCGCAAACTAGTCCCGAGAAGTTTTTAATAACATCCATCGGTAGTCGTTTGCGAGCCTTGGAATATGCAGAAGTGTCATCGGCTAATGTATCGTCGCGAACACGTTTATTGTCAGGTAATAGGTCCCGCTCATTCTCAATGACTTGGGTTACGATTTCGCTCAACGATTGCCCCCTTCCAAGACGCTGCAAAATGAGCATCCAAAGCGTGACACTGTTGGTGTATACCATCCTTGAGTTCGGAGGCGCATCGGGATCGAACGTTTTTTGGATCGCCGGTAAACCGATTAGCTTGCTCAGCAACTCACGAGCGGCAATAAATTGCTCCTCGTTTTCCAGTTCGGTTGGCGGAGATATAGCTTTCGATGGAGACGTAATTTTAGCGCGCGGCTTGCTCATAAACACAACTCAGCAATAATGGCAGATTCGTAGCAAACCTACACCACATGCGCAATTGTTGTGCCAAACTCCAAGATTTTAAAGCGATTCTCCAAAGTCAGCGGCATTGGGCGATCGCCGCCTGTTTGTCGTAATCGGGAACTCCTGAAAAATGAAATCCGCTTCTTGGAAGAAAGAGCCAACCGGCAACGTAACAAGTCAATACCGCTTGGCGAGCTGGCATTAGCGCAAACAGTATCAGCGACAAAGGTACGAAACCAATGAGCGCGAAGGACGCCATGAAGCTCATCAGTGGTTCACGTTCCCTTTAACTCGAAGTTGAAGCACTCTAGCAAGGGCAGGCTCTTTGTTTAGTTTGTCAACCACTGACTGAACTATTCGCCATGTCCACATACCGCTATAAGTACGATTGGTTCCCACGGTACCGGCGGCTTAGCCAACGGCCCAATTGTGAAATCTCCCGTAAATCCACCTTGCCGCAATTGAGGCGGTGAAACCCAAGTTCTCCCGAATAACTTCTTTACCATGCGCCAGAATCTAGAACTGGGATTGTAATACGCCTCGTTTAAGTGCAAGAAAATATCGCGTTCCTGCTTGTGCCTCAGTTTTCCTTCGTGAGATTCCCATTGCCCAAACCAGATAACGCTTCGAAATCTCGGGACTAGCATTTCGGAAAGCTGTTCGTGCGTATATTCGTTCTCATGAAACTCGTTCGCCGGTCGCCCGTCTGGCAAGCGATCGGTAATTTTGCCATTTGGCGTACTTACAATAAGCGTTCCTAGGCCGGCTTTTAGCACGTCAGAGGCACCCTGTAGAAAGGCTTTAGGATTTGCAAGATGCTCAAGATTCTCAAAATTCACAATAACTTCAGGACGGAATGGCAGCGAAAGTTCAGGAAGTTTCTCTACATCTCCAACTATAAATTGAGTTGTCTCGTTTCCATAATATCGCCGCGCTTCTTCAATTGCCTCCGGTGACAAGTCCACACCGCACACCTTCAATGTTCCACTTGTTCCGAGAAAATGACTACCGTAACCAACGCCACATCCTGCATCCATCACCGACTTGCCGCGACAGTAGTCCGATGCGAACTGGTAACGTTGAATATGTACTGCGTAACCACGTAAGATGCTTCCATCGTCCCACGACATTCTCTCGCCACGGTTTTTGATTGGCTTATTCTTTTGCATGCAGGAATCTCCTCACCTCTCGGCGCTTCAGCAGAATCTCGGGGTGGATTGTTTAAGAACTGTCATAAGTTGCCGCAAGTCAAGACGTTGTTGAGGGGAAATACCTTATTTCCCGTTTTGGTCGTATACACGGTTCAGCACCTTCTCAAATTTGTCGCACGAACGTTCCCACGAAAATTCCGTGACCGTCTTGCTCGCGTTATCAATCAGATTTTTACGTAGCACATCATCTCCCAACAACTGCGACACAGCCTCTGTCAACGCATCGACGTCGTCGATAGGTGCAACTAACCCGTTGCAACCGTGATCGACTAAATACCCTACCGTCGGAAAGGCTGTGGTTACGACCGCCGCACCGCAGGACATTGCTTCAAGGATTGGCGCGGGAAGCCCTTCTCTTCGACTTGTCAATATCCAAACCTTACAGGCATTATAAATCCGGCGAGACTCGTCAACCGACGGAAGTCTCGTGTAGGAAAGCGTGGGTAGCGCGCGTGGTTTTGGCCCAGGTCCAAAAGCAACAAGTGGAACCTCCGGACGTAGTAGCTGCAAGCGCCGGAAAACCTCAAATAGTACTTCACCTGCTTTGATCTGCCCGGGTATGTAAATGCCACCTACGCCGAGTCGATCACCAGACTGAACATAGTATTCCTTAGGGTCAATGCCGTTGGGAACGACATCAAGAGGTGGTTCTCCAGTTAAATTCTCGATTTGCACCGTTAGCTCTTCCGAGACAACTATTGTCGGCATTGAAAGTCGCCAATACTTGTCAATTGCATTCGGTTGGTCGGTAGGCAATCCATGACAGTAGCGTAACTTGATTATATCGTTCGGCAAATCATAGACATCGCTGACTGTCCAACTACCGACAGCAACAACAATTTCCTTCTCGTCGAAAGTCAGTTTCTCCAAATTCGAATATCGCTCGACCTTTCCAGTAAAGCGATGGATCCAGTCGCGGCGCCACGCTAGCCCGAAGTCTAGCATGTCACGCAATTGTCGCCTATGACGCCTAATCGCAATTCTTACGCGATGCCCTCTTGCGATAAGCAAGTTGGCCATGTCAACGGTAACCCTTACTCCTCCGGAAATTCCGCTTCCGGATAAAACAAAAGTTATTACCATCAGCCTTTCACCCAAATCTGCATGGTGTGAATGATCCGCTGTTGAAGGATTTGAACCATCTTAAAAATTTCGTCGAGAAACCATCTCCCGCTCGCCGGTAAAGTACGAATTAGTATCCATTCGCAAGCAGTGAAAAGCGCTAAGGCCAGGATGGGTATAACTATCTGGTTCGAATACAATTCAAGAAAGTGAGCCATAAGTGCAGCAACTAACGAGGTGGCAAGAACCAATATGATTGCCCGAAAGTAATATGTTACGGTGAGTCGTACATGGCGGCGTAGCATGAGAGCAGCGCAAAGGCCCGCGCACAATTCGCCTACAATTGCGGACGCCGCAATCCATTGAACACTTAGGTGGTTGATCGCCACTACTACCATTAACAATAGTCCCGCCTGCCGCCAAAAATTCGCAATCATTAAATTGGTGGTATTTCCAAGAGACATAGCCGCCATCGAAGGAGTGCCCCGAACGAGCCGAATTGCCTGAGCTGTCGCAACCAATCCAACTACCGTTCCGCCAACTGCGTATGCTTCTCCGAACACAATCGAGATAAGCATGGGTCCCAAAATCCACCCACCGATTACCAAAAAAATGGCGAGCTGTGCCACAAGAAAAACGTATCGTTCAAAACTTGAGATGAAATCGTGAATAAGATCCTTCGAACGAGCCAAAATTGGAAAAGCCATCTGGTTGGTGACGGTGAGTGGAACACTTTGAATCATCATAATTAGAGAAATCGCGATAGAATACGCCCCCAATTCTTCTTTAGTATAAGCCATCGCAAGAATCATTCGGTCGCCCTGCGATGTTGCGTAAATCATGATACTGTTTACCAAAAGCGGCCAACCGAAAATCAAAAAATTGGCAACAATAGTTCTATTCCATCCAAGCCTGAACCCTCGTTCAGCGATTAAGTGCGATAGGCCAACCACGAGTGCCGCTTTGATAATTGCAAGATAAAGAAAACAACTGTAATCTCTGGTTGCAAAAGCAACAGGTAAGGCAATTATCGTGATCACAAATTCGGATACAAATTCCGTGAGTACCTCGGGCTTGAAATTGAGTTGCCGCTTTGACCGATCCAAATCACGGTGCTTTAATCCACCAACTAATGGTAACACAGCGAGCAACTGAAACGCCCACGTCGCCTCGGTAGCGTTGAAAAGCCTCGCGATGGTCCCGCTGATCAAAAGCAGAATACATGCAATTAGCATTCCACGGATGAAATAGAGTGTCTGGGCGACTGCGCCAACACGTTCGTCATCGCCGTCACTCATTTGGATTAAACGCTGCTCAAAGCCGAACTCAGTGATTGCAGCAACTAGTCCAGTGGCAATCCAAAATGTTGCCGCCAATCCATAATCCTCTGGTGTAAGAATCCTCGCAATGAACACGTTCCGACCGAACGCCATAACCTGGATAGCAATACGACTCGCGATTAGCAGGCCGCTGCTCTCTAAGATCTTTACTCGTGTATTCACGTAACAGGACTCAATGTCGGCATTTTCGCAGGTTCTTAGGGGAATTTAGTGGGTCGAAATGCTGGGAAAGAGGTCGAGCTTTCCGCCGACAAAGAGAATGCGTGTTCTGTACTTTTCAAAGCTGCTGAAGCCTCGCGCAGCACTTTTGATTGATTGAATCTTGCTGTTAAAGCCTTCGCTTGCCGCGTTGGTTATTCGATGGGTAACGTAGCTCAGCAATCCAGTAAGGTGTAGTTTCAGCATCGCCGCGACCTTTGCTATTGGTGGCAATTTACTTCGAGTCGCCCAGCTGTGCCACGTCGTAAAAAACACCTTCGCTTCCTCGACACTGCCGCATTCCCAAAAGTAGCGGAAATTCTCTTTCATCGACCATG
>JANPNA010000317.1:0-2843 GCA_031427235.1 Pirellula sp. | reverse complement strand
CAGCGAATCGTGTCTTCGAGTTCATCAGCCTTGCTTGGCCCAAAGAACGCTTGGATGAGAATCTAAAGTTAATCGCTGATAGTTTAGCTCCCACCAATGGAGAGCAACCAAAAGATACGATTCGCCGTTACTTGGCTACGGTCTTCTACAAACACCACTTGTCGATGTACAAGAAACGACCAATCTACTGGTTGTTTTCCAGCGGAAAGCAAAGAGCATTTCAATGCCTTGTGTACCTTCATCGTTACAACGAAGGAACGCTTGCTCGAATGCGTACCGAGTATGTCATTCCACTCATGGGCAAAATGACGGCTCGATTAGAGCATCTTCAAGGTCCACCCGAACAAAAAGGGGCCGGTGGTGAGATCGCTGCAACCAGTGCCGTGACCGTTAAGCGAAAATTAGAAAAAGAACGTAACAACATCAAGAAGCAACTGGCAGAACTGCAAACCTTCGATGAAAGACTCCGTCACTATGCTGATCTCGGTATCAAACTTGATCTCGACGATGGCGTGAAAGTAAACTACGGCAAGTTCAGTGATCCAGAATACGGTGACATCCTCGCCGAAGTCAAAGCCATCTGCGGAACGAAGGACGAGGACTAAACCATGAACCATTATTTAACCACGGATAACACCGATACCACGGATTTCAGTTTGTGTTCCCATGTAGATTCTTTATCTGTGCCATCAGTGTCATCAGTGGTCCAATTCATCAAAATTATATTAGAGAGGTAAACCATGTACCCGTTTGAAAATCTTAGAATTAGCGGCTTCAGACGCCTCGCCGATGTTTCGCTTCCATTGAAACCGTTGAATGTTTTAATTGGTGCCAATGGCAGCGGCAAAACCTCTTTGCTTGATTGTCTGAGTCTCCTTGCCGCTTCTGCGTCTGGAAATCTAGTCGAGTCGGTTTCCGATCTTGGAGGTTACTCTTCCCTGCGGACGAATCTTTCCGATTGGAGTTGCCAAGCTACCGAGTTTGAATTGAAACAAAACACGGCTTCCGGCAAGCCGTTGACTTACGAATTGCGAATTGAACCAAAAGGTGTCGATTTTTCAATTTCCCAAGAAGTATTGATGCAAGACCGAGGTCAGGCGAACCCCTTTTTGCATATCACCGCCAGTCGCAGTAATATCCAGTATTTTGACTCAGTTGATCAACGTAAGCTCGTTCGTCCTACCTGGGATATCAACCCTTTCGAGTCTGCGCTGTCCCAAGTTCCTAAGATGTTCAGCGAGCCAGAGGAATTCAGAAAGAATCTTGCTTCCTCGACCCACTATCACGTCCTTGATGTGAGTCCCAAGGCATCAGTCAGATTGCCTCAGCCGATGCGGTCCGCAACTTTGCCAGGAAAAGATGGCGAGACACTTGTTTCTTGCTTGTACATGATTCGAGAAACAGACCAAGATCGCTTTGATCTAATTCAAGATACGCTGCGGGCTGGGTTTCCGAACTTCGAGCGCCTTAATTTTCCTCCGGTAGCAGCGGGTACTTTGGCCATGACTTGGAAGGATCGTACTAGTTCAAATCCGTTTTACATGCACCAGCTTTCGGAAGGTACACTTCGATTCTTGTGGCTCGTTACATTGTTAAATAGCCCCGGCTTACCTGCGGTGACAATGATCGACGAACCTGAAGTCAGCCTTCACCCGGAACTTTTGTCCGTACTCGCTGACTTGTTTCGTGACACTGCAAACAAGACTCAACTCATCATTGCCACGCACTCGGACAGATTGGTCCGATTCCTTACGCCTGACGAAGTGATCGCAACAAATATCGAAACCGATGGCACAACCACATTTCATTGGGGAACTGAGTTCGATCTCGACGAGTGGCTCAAGGACTACACTCTCGATCAACTTTGGGGTATGGGGCGAATGGGAGGTCGAGCATGAGGATTTCTATTCTTGTAGAAGGCAGGACGGAACGGTCATTCAAGCCTTTCTTAATTAAATTTCTCGAAGATCATTTTGCTCGACAAGAACCGAAATTTACTGGACAAATGCCAAAACTAGACTTTGTACCTCAAGATGGTGGACTACCAACCAACGAGAAATTGCTGCGTGTCGTTGAGAACTTATTGAATGATCGCAAGTCGCCCGCTGATGCAGTCGTTGCGCTTACCGATGTCTACACAGGTAAAAACCCGCCTCTTTTTGTCGATGCGAATGATGCAAAACAAAAAATGAATCAGTGGGTGCGAGGCAATACGAAATTCTATCCACATGTCGCACTCCATGACTTCGAGGCTTGGTTAATACCATATTGGTCCAAGATTCAGCGTTTGGCCAAAAGCAATCGAACTGCGCCCGCCCCGAATCCAGAGACAGTTAACCACAACAATCCGCCAGCGTATCAATTGCAGGAAGTTTTCAGAACCGGTGGGCATAAAAAATCCTACTCTAAAACGATTGATGCTGCAAGAATTCTGAATGGCGAGGATTTGCTGGTTTCGATCAATGCCTGTGCTGAGTTGAAGTCTTTTGTGAACCGAATCATCTCGCTCTGCGGTGGAATCCCGATCCCATGAGTTCTCCTGTTTACAATCCGTGCCATCGGTGAAATCCGTGGTTTATCCGATTACCGCCATCTGCCATCTGCGTACTGCCAACTTCAATGGACACCAAACAAGTCAACGACGCCCTCAACAAGCTGTTCCAGCATCAAAGGATCATTTTTTGGAATGACCCTGATCGTGAGTTCGTTGCATACATCGACGAGATCAAAAACCAGCTAACCACGGATAGCACGAATGACACGGATTTTCAGTTAAAAAATTCTAAACCCCCTTCATCCGTGCCATCTGTGCTATCCGTGGTTCAATCTGTAAACGTGATTCG
>JANPNA010000316.1:0-2631 GCA_031427235.1 Pirellula sp. | reverse complement strand
AACGATCTATCGATCAAGCAAAACTGCGAAATGCAACCAGAAACAAGCAACCGGACCGACGACACGGCGGAACCAAAAAAACAGCAACTACACTCCGAGCCACCCCGCGAAATTGGCCTAGTTCTCGACCGCGATTGATAGTCCAACCCGTGAATCAGATTGTGAGCGGCAAGGCGCGCCGGTATCCCGATCATATTCGCGGCGAATTCAGTCACCCGCAGCTAGCGCCCAATGGCACTCACTTTGGCTTGATAGTAGCAGGCACACTCCCGTGTGCAGTCCGCAAATACTGTCAATTTCATTGCTACGGCACTTGGAAAGTGCCTACTACGTTGCAAACTGTGTGGCATTTGGCTAGCGCCCGGCGGTTCACTATCCCTAATGTGAGTGCCATTGGGCGCGAGCCATCCGGTGTCGTTACGATTCTCACTATTCACAGTACGTCTTGTGCCGTTACGCTACTAAAGTGAGCGCTCATTTCTCACTGCATCGAAATAAGTATCATGGAATTGGCCATCGGTTCTCCGTCGCCGTTTAGTGCGTGCACTCGCAGAATGTATAAGCCTGGCTGCAGTCCTCCCGGATTCTTTAGCGTTAATCCAAACGAGAACTGGCACGGGTCGGATAGTGACCTTACTTGTGATTCCACATCGCAGACTATGTTTCGTGTATTTCCTTCTATGAGTTCTCCTCTGACAGTCATTGGCATCTTGACCGAGAGATATGCGGGAATACTGATTTGACCCGTCGCAGCAACGTTTGAACCAATGCCCCAACTTTGCGTATTGATGCGGTACCTACTTGAAGCAGTTCGCTGTGCATAATCATCTATTTGGACGGTCGGAACGGACCAGGATTTATTGTCTAAACGATTGGAAAGTTCGAGACTGCGGGAACGCTCCACGGAAAGATTTCTCGACGCGATAATCCATAGGGTTCCAATTGCAAAAACCAGCATCAACCAAAGCAATTCGCGCACGCTCAATTGATTCCAAGTGCGCTTAGAAACTTCCAAGTCTGTCTTAAGGACGTCGCTCATCTACTTGCCGATCGTGAAGCAAACCAATTCATCTTGATCCCGAATGAATAGCTTTCCTCCTGCGATCACGGGATGCGGCCAGCTTTCTCCGTTGTGCGTAGGCAGTTTGAATTTGCTGATCAAATCGTATCGACCCTTAGTTGCATTGATGAGCGCCATCGTGCCATCTTGGTATCTAAAATAGAGCTTGCCTTCCGCGGCAACAATCGCGGCAGATCCTGAACCAGGGCCGCGAGCTTTTTCCCAAAGATTCTTGTCCGTCTTCCATTCGACACATGCCGGGAAGCCGTTGTTGTGCCCATGCCCCATGTAAACATAGTCGCCAATCATGATCATCCCTCCATGGTGATTTTGGAGTTCCTGGCTGGTCTTGTAATAGACTTCTTTCGCTTCAAGTTTTTTTCCACTCTTAGAAATTTCCAACAAGGCCGTTCCACCGTCGTCATAACCTGTCGAACAAAAAATGTAGTTGTCCTTGGCGATTGGTGTCGGAATATTTGCTGTTGTATTTGCGACTCGGTCGTAATTCCATAGCAGTGTGCCCGTTTTAGCATCGTAGCTGACAATCCCGTGCCCTACGCTGTATCCCCAGGACGATTCGATTTTACCCCCGAGGTGCTGGGTGAAGCTCGTCTGCCAAACGACCTGACCTCCATCTACCTTGCAACAGACCAGTACTCCGTCGTTGGATAATGCGAAGACCAGGCCACTTGCCAAATCCACGGTTGGGCTGCAATTAGGATCGCTTTTGGCTTGAGTGAAAGGCGTACTCCAAATTATTTCGCCATTCTGCTGATCGAGGCAAACCACTCTGGTGTTGCCGTCCTTATTTCCCATCGTAAAGATCTTGCCATCTGCGATCGCAATGCTTGCCATCCCCGTGCCGAGTCCATTGACACTATATGCAATCGCCGGACCTTGCTCCGGCCACGAATTGAGAAGTCCCTTTTCGGTGGATATACCGTCACGATTTGGACCTCGCCACTGATTCCATTCTCCCCTTGAATCTTCAGCGCGAACGCAACTGGCTACTGCAAGCAACGAGAACCCAAAAGCAAAACTAGAACCTAGAAACCAGCGAGTGACAGCTTGAACCATGGATACCTCGAACGCGAGAGTTGAAGAAAACGGTAAAAAGTTTTTGATTTTTGGCGCGGTCAGACGAAGGTTGGAAATAGCCCGCTCTTAGGCTTCGCTAAACAATAAGTGGCTTGGGCGTCCCGCCCAAGTGCTGCGTTTTCACGGGCGGGACGCCCGTGCCACCGGAACATTATTGTTTCGCGATGTTTTAATGTCAATTTATCTGCATTTCGCTCAGAGATGAAATCGATAATGCACGTTCGGGCCTCGATCTTTAGCCGGGCCGACACCTGAATGCTAGCTAAGGGTCACAAGGGGTCAGACCCAATGCCGTTGCGCTTTTTGGCCCAATAACGGTAGTGTCACATGCGTTTTCCTTGTATTTGCGTTGGCTTTACTATGATTATTTATGCAACTTGAATCAACTGGTTTTCTAACGCTTCAAGCAGTTCTTTCTGCCCTCGTTTTGTCTTCATTCGATCTCGAGTAAAGTCGATGTTCATTTTCTGAAC
>JANPNA010000315.1:0-2305 GCA_031427235.1 Pirellula sp. | reverse complement strand
CCCCCCCCCCCCCCCCCCCCCCCCCCCCCCCCCCCCCCCCCGCCCGCCCCCCCCCGGCCGCGGCGGGGCTGGTAGCGTGTTGTTGGTAGGACGCCAAAACATGGTTGAGGGGAGGCAAGCTCCCGCTCAACCAGGCAAGCTACGATCAAGGAAGCACATTCCAGGATTTCCACGGGCTGGTCGATTCTTCGATTCGCCAAATCACAACTTGTCCATTGCCCAGTCCGGCCGCGATGAGTCCCTTCGAGTTGGAGGTGACCGACGAAATACTCTGATTGGGAATGGATTGCAAGGATTCTCTTTCTTGGATGCGTGTGCGTTTCTTCTTTTTCGGCTTCTTAGGCTCACTTTTGTCGTTCTCGTTGACTTTGTCATCGTCGACTTCATCCTGAATGATTGCCAGTCGGCGGATCCGTTCTTTATCGGGAACAAAGACAAAGCCGTTGGACACTTCGATGTGCTGGACTCTTTGTTGCAATCCCTCGAACTTGGCGATCGAACGCACTTCCTCACCTTCGGACCAGAGTCGCAGTATTCCCGTTTCGTCGAGGGTGATTGGCCCGAATTGTGTATTCATCACCCCACCCACCGTTCGTTCGTGATCGGAATACGCAAAAAGCATCTGACCATCCTTTGCTTCAAAACTCTTAGCCGTACGATCTAGGGAAGCAGAGAAAATTCGATTGTGCTTGCTTGACCAATGCACCGAAGTAACACCCGCAGCGTGGGGTACGGATGACACTCGCGGCTTGAATTCGTCCAGGGAAAAGAGAGTGACACTCCCATCCGCAAACCCCGCTACGATCTCATTCCGATATGGGCTTGCCGCCACGCTGGAGCAAACATCGCGACTGAATCCAAAGGTTGCGATCAGCTTTCTCGTCTCAAAATCGAAGGCCTCTAACACACCAAACTGACCTGGAGCACCGGAAGCGGTTATGAGCTGTCCACCAGGCGCCCAGTTCAAGTCCGTGATCATGCGTCCCCGTGTTGGCAATCGGGAATCAAGCGACTGCCGCTCGACGTTCCAAATCAAAACTTCGGAATAGCCACCCGCCAACAGCATTTTTCCATCCGGGCTCAACAGCAAGGCGGAAATCGGTAGCGGACTTGGATAGTGTAACGGTGCTCTCGCACTTGTCTTGGACTTTCCATAGATCTCAATTAACGAATCAAGCTTTTCGGTATCAACGACCGTGCTTCCTGAACGAAGCCAACGCCGGACAGTATCGATTTCGGTGACATCAAGGGGTTCGGCGTCTAACGGCATGCGCGTGGTCGCATCCAGCGAGGTCAAACGCAATAGAATCTCGCTCGAGTCTGGGTTTTCGAAGGAAATTGGCTTAGCGCCAGAATCGCCCGGTTTCAACAGTAAGCCTGTGTCCGCAACGGAAAACCCACCCTCGACCGTCGCACCGCCATGGCAGCAAAAACACTTCTCCATCAGCAACGGGACTACTCGCTCGCGAAATAGCTGCGATTCATCACCCAAACAGACAGGAATTCCTCCGAGGGATGATAGAAGTATAGTGAACCAACCTGCCATCAAAAAATGCCGCAATTTAGCTGTCCCTGTTTGATCCGGTTTCGTCGAAATTCTGTAGCCGAGATTACAATAACATGGGACTGTGGTAAATTAAAGCTCCTTGCAGATCGCGAGGCTGCTATCTCTCCTGCCTATCGAAATAGGGTCGCACCAGATTTGAGTTCAGTGATTCGGTCCAAGCATGCAACGATCATCTTGTTTCTATCGCTCCAAATCGCGATCGCAAGCTTTAGCTTCGCGAGCGAAGGACTGCAAGATCCGGTTTCGATCAACGTGTTTCCGGAATCGATCCATGTTACGACAAACAATCCTAGCCAACTGTTAATCTACAAAAGCAATCCAGATGGATCTTTGGTAGACATTGGTGTCGATTCGAACGTGAAGGTCTCCGTATCTGATCCCGAGGTAGCCCAGTTCACTGCGGAACGGCAAATCGCTTTTCGGAGTGTCGGCACAACATCGATCACCGTTACCTTAGGTGAACTCCGTCGAACCATTCAGGTCACATCGTTGGCCGAAAGCCCAGTAACTTTCACTCGCGATGTTGCAGCCGTGATAGGCAAATCCGGATGCAACCTTGGAACCTGCCACGGTAGTTTGCATGGCAAAGCCGGGCTGCGTTTGAGTCTTCGGGGCGACGATCTTGCGTTCGATTACGACCGCATCGTCCGTGAATATGGTGGTCGGCGTATCGACCCAATCTTGGCGGAGGAAAGCCTGCTCCTTTTAAAATCGACCGCACGCGTTGGGCATCTCGGT